>NZ_JAGETV010000060.1 GCF_017571465.1 Thiomicrorhabdus marina
TCCCATCCAGCTTGAATAGACAAACCACCATCAACATTCATTACATTCGTGCCATTGAACTTGGTAGTTTCGGCAACACGATCAATTTCCGTTTTCAGTTGTTGAAACTCCAAGTTCATTTGAGCTCGGTTTTCAGCAGTGTAGGTATCATTCATTGACTGAAGACCCAATTCACGCATACGCTGAAGCATATTGACGGTTTCTTCGGTTGCGCCATCTATGGTTTGCACCACTGAAATACCATCATTAGTATTGCGAACTGCTTGATCGGTCCCCATAATTTGGGTACTCATTCGAGTTGCTACCGCAAGCCCCGCTGCATCATCCGCAGAAGAGTTAATACGTAGACCGGAAGTTAAACGTTCCATTGAAGTTGACTGTTCACGACTTGTTGCATCAAGAGTACGAACAGCATTCAATGAAGCCATATTTGTGTTGATTACCATTGCCATGATAAATCTCCTTTTTAAGTAGACTGTTAGTCTTGCCCTAGTGGGCTGCTAACTTTTTATATCTCCGCCCACTAGGAGGCGAATTTTTTGAAGGAAAATCCTTCAAACCTTTTTACATTTAGCTTGGTCTACTTAAGGCCAAGCCCATGTAATTATTTATTATTGAAGCAATTGCAATACATTTTGCGATTGCTGATTCGCTTGCGATAGCATGCTCATACCAGCTTGTTGTAGCACTTGCGTGCGCGCTAGGTTGGCAGACTCTTTCGCGAAATCCGCATCCAGAATTTGTGAACGTGCTGCATTCATATTTTCATTAATATTACTTAAGTTCGATACGGTATATTCCATTCGGTTTTGTAAAGCACCAACAGAGGCACGGTAATCATTAATAGTAGTTAATGCTGTATCAATACTGTCTACAGAAACCTTTGCATTAGCTGCTGAAGTAATATCGAGTGTATCGATGCCGTCCACGGAGTAAGGCGTGCCTAGAGTAATTGCCCCCAAAGTTGCATCATTATTACCACCTGCAGTAATATCACCTGCGACTAGGTTTTCTTCTGATGATTTCACTGTTAAGGT
>NZ_JAGETV010000061.1 GCF_017571465.1 Thiomicrorhabdus marina
ACATGTTCGCGACCGAAGCTTAGGTTTGGGTGATGACCAACGTTGTCTGCAACGTCAGCGACCTCATCCAAAAAGTCACGCAAAATCTCGAAGCTGGCGAATTCAAATCGAGCTTCTAAGGTTGCGGCTTTATCCTTTTGCTTCCACGCGGAGCTTAAACTCATGTAAAGCTCCATTGTGGAACTGGGTTCGCAGCCATGTTTTGATAGTATTCTTCTAGCCAGCCTTGCACTCGGACTAGTTGCGTTTGCTCTTCTTCATATAGACGAGAGAATAGCGCGTAGTCGTCAGCAGCACCAACATTTTGGCTGTATTGCGTTGCTTCACCGTATAGTTGAATCAAGGCAAGTTCGCGTGCTTCGCAGGTGCGTAGTGCTTCTACGATGTTGGTGGCAGGCGATGCTGGACTTAGGATACTGCCCGCCGGTAGTGCGCCTTGCGCTACCATGCGGTCGGTAATCAGATTGGCGTGCTGAAATTCTTCGTTTGCCAAGGTCACAAAACCTTCGGCAAATTGCATTTCATTGCGGAACTTCGATAAGGAAGCCTGAGCCAGATAATGCTGCCCTGCAGAGAATTCCAAGCTTAGCGCACGACCTAGGTAACCTAAAATTTGGGTATTAGGTGCCACGGTCTGTGCTTGCTGCGCTTGTGGATACGCTGCCGCGCCAGGCATAACGTTGCCTTGCATATTTGGTTGATAACGCATGATTATCTCCTGGTCTCAGTAAGAGAGTTCTGTATGAGATGGCTGTACGAATAAAAAAGGTTAAAATTTATCTGCTTGTTGTTGAAAAACTTGCCAATAGCTAGCTATTACCTGCGTTTTCCGCCTAAATCAGCTAAATTTTTCCTCATTTTTCTGTCGTGCCCCACTCATACAAAACTCTCTAGGGTCCCTTATTCTTTATAGACGTGTCGCTGTTGCGTTGCCCATTACTAGTACAGGCTCAACTTCGTTGTGCGGACGTGCAATGATGTGCGCTGCAACTAGACCGTCAC
>NZ_JAGETV010000062.1 GCF_017571465.1 Thiomicrorhabdus marina
AAAAAAGTTTGAAAAAACATTTGACAGAAAGTTTTCAACTCTATAGAATACGCGGCCTACCAACGAGGGAAGCAACGCTGAGCGAGTTGGAAGTTCTTTAAAAATTAGGTAATTCAGAGATAATTTATGTGGAAGCTCTCTTGATGAGTGGCCTATTAAAAAATCTCGAAACTTTGACAAATATGTACATGGTACTCAATTTATTGAGTCATGCTTACTTTGTCAATTCCGAGTGTTTATATCGTGAGAACGATTTTAAATAAATCAAGCAAGATTAAACTGAAGAGTTTGATCCTGGCTCAGAATGAACGCTGGCGGCAGGCCTAACACATGCAAGTCGGACGGTAACAGAGAGAAGCTTGCTTCTCTGCTGACGAGTGGCGGACGGGTGAGTAATGCTTAGGAATCTACCCTTTAGTTGGGGACAACGTATGGAAACGTACGCTAATACCGAATATGCTCTACGGAGTAAAGGTGGCCTCTACTTGTAAGCTATCGCTAAAGGATGAGCCTAAGTGAGATTAGTTAGTTGGTAAGGTAATGGCTTACCAAGACCGCGATCTCTAGCTGGTTTGAGAGGATGATCAGCCACACTGGGACTGAGACACGGCCCAGACTCCTACGGGAGGCAGCAGTGGGGAATATTGCACAATGAGGGAAACCTTGATGCAGCCATGCCGCGTGTGTGAAGAAGGCCCGAGGGTTGTAAAGCACTTTCAATTGTGAGGAAGGTAGTGTAGTTAATACCTGCATTACTTGACGTTAACTTTAGAAGAAGCACCGGCTAACTCTGTGCCAGCAGCCGCGGTAATACAGAGGGTGCAAGCGTTATTCGGAATTACTGGGCGTAAAGCGCGCGTAGGCGGATT
>NZ_JAGETV010000063.1 GCF_017571465.1 Thiomicrorhabdus marina
GTGACGGTCTAGTTGCAGCGCACATCATTGCACGTCCGCACAACGAAGTTGAGCCTGTACTAGTAATGGGCAACGCAACAGCGACACGTCTATAAGGTAAAAAGAAACGAGTCATCGTTTCTTTTCTGAGACCAGGAGATAATCATGCGTTATCAACCAAACATGCAAGGCAACGTTATGCCTGGCGCCGCAGCGTATCCACAAGCGCAGCAAGCACAGACCGTGGCACCTAATACCCAAATTTTAGGTTACCTAGGTCGTGCGCTAAGCTTAGAATTCTCTGCAGGGCAGCATTATCTGGCTCAGGCTTCCTTATCGAAGTTCCGTAATGAAATGCAATTTGCCGAAGGTTTTGTGACCTTGGCGAATGAAGAATTTCAGCACGCCAATCTGATTACCGACCGCATGGTAGCGCAAGGCGCACTACCGGCGGGCAGTATCCTAAGTCCAGCATCGTCGGCGACCAACATCGCAGAAGCACTACGCACCTGTGAAGCGCGTGAACTTGCCTTGATTCAACTCTACGGTGAAGCAACGCAATACAGCCAAAACGTTGGTGCAGCAGACGACTTTGCGTTGTTCTCACGCCTATTGGAAGAAGAGCAAACGCAACTTGTCCGAGTACAAGGCTGGTTAGAAGAATACTATCAGAACATGGCCGCGAACCCAGCCCCACAGTGGAGCTTTACATGAGTTTAAGCTCCGCGTGGAAGCAAAAGGATAAAGCCGCAACGCTTGAAGCGCGATTCGAATTCGAAAGCTTCGAGATTTTGCGTGACTTTTTGGATGAGGTCGCTGACGTTGCAGACAACGTTGGTCATCACCCAAACCTAAGCTTCGGTCGCGAACATGT
>NZ_JAGETV010000064.1 GCF_017571465.1 Thiomicrorhabdus marina
GTCCTAAATAGCGTTGACACTTTTTCCGCCCTTAAAAGGAAAAAGTAATGACTTCAAACACTAAGCGTACCCAACGTGACTATTCCCTTGCCTTTAAACTGTCTGTTGTAGACCAAGTCGAAAAAGGCGAACTAACCTATAAACAAGCGCAAGCTCGTTATGGTATTCAAGGTCGTTCCACTGTATTAACTTGGTTGCGAAAGCATGGTCGGTTAAATTGGTCTGATACTCAGTCCATTCACCGTAATCAGAAAAGGTTTACTATGTCCAAGGATGAACCCACCACTCTCACACCGGAACAACGAATCAAACAACTCGAAGCGGAACTCGCTGATGAGAAGCTTAAAGCTCAGTTCTTTGAAGAGGTTGTTAAGGTATTGAAAGAAGACTTTGGAATCAGTGTCCCAAAAAAGCGACCACCAAAATCCTCCAAGAAAAGCGGCTCCAAACCTTAACCGTCAGTCGCGCTTGTCGTTATCTGAAAATCAGTCGTCAAGCCTACTATCAAGGGTTAGCAAGAGATAAGGCAAAGCAAATTCGTTTTGACGCTGTGCTGAACTTTGTGCGAGATATTCGCTTAGAACAACCGCGCATCGGTACACGAAAACTGCACTATCTCCTACTTCAATCGGCGCAAACTGGGGTAAAGATGGGACGCGATGCGCTTTTTGACCTACTACGTTGGTATCGCATGTTGGTCAGGAATCGACGTGCCTATCACAAGACGACACAAAGTCATCACCGGTTTTATAAACATCCCAATCTCCTCAAGGAGCAGGGACAAGAAAAACTCGCACAAACGCCGGAACAGCTCTGGGTCGCCGATATCACCTATCTTCCCGTGCA
>NZ_JAGETV010000065.1 GCF_017571465.1 Thiomicrorhabdus marina
TGACCTTTCCCCTGAATTAGTACCATTCTCTTGATGAGATTTTTTCATTATGCCACCTGTTTAGCATACACAGCTGGCGGTAAATAATTCAGTGAGCTATGCGGTCGAACATGGTTGTAATGCTCTCGCCACTGATCAATTTCGTATTTCGCTTCGTCTAATGTTCTGAACCAATGTTGATTGAGACACTCGTTTCTGAACTTGCCATTTAAACTTTCAACAAAAGCATTCTGGGTTGGCTTGCCTGGCTGAATAAATTGCAGCTTAACGTTAGACTCCTTAGACCAGAAGAACATCGCCTTAGAAGTAAACTCAGTTCCGTTATCGCAGACGATTCCATAGGGTTTTCCCCGAATCTCAATGAGCTGTTCTAAAAATCGAGCGACTTGCCTACCACTAATTGAAACAGATACAAGTTGGCCAATCATTTCACGCGTACAATCATCAACCACATTAAGCACTCTGAACCTGCGGCCATTGGAGAGTTGATCGGCTACAAAATCCATTGACCAGCGTTCATTGGCTGCGGTTGGTAACAACATTGGCATACGAGGTCTTTGTATCTTATTGCGCTTCTTGGTTCTGACCTGCAAGCCTTCTTCAGTGTATAAACGATAAGTCTGCTTTTTGTTTTTAACGAGCTTTTCTCCACGTAACAAACCGTGCAACAGCAAATAACCGTAACGAGGATACTGAGATGCCAGTTCTCTCAGGCGTTTACGAATCGGTTCATCGGATTTTGCACGTTCAACATATCGATACGC
>NZ_JAGETV010000066.1 GCF_017571465.1 Thiomicrorhabdus marina
GCGCCCGTAGCTCAATTGGATAGAGTACTCGGCTACGAACCGAGCGGTTAGGGGTTCGACTCCCTTCGGGCGCGCCATATCTTAAAAACCTGCTAGTTTTTCTAGTGGGTTTTTTTATGTCTTTACCAAAAGAATTACCAAAAGTTTTATTTTGTAGCCTCTACTTCTTTTGTTTTTCTCATATACCTAGCTTTAGCCGATTCTGTCTTGTGGCCGGATTCATGTAAAGCATGATCTGAAACACCTTTAGCCTTAATATCGTGAAAACTAAAGCGTTCTTCTTTATTCATACTAGCAATACCTGTAGAAACTGATTTTTTATAAGCGGATTGCCATGCTAAGGAAGCGTAGAACAAGTCCAAATGGCTTCAGGCAAAGTAAAATTTAGGCTAAGCAAGGCGTCTGTTTGCCGTCATGTCTAGACCTGACCAAAAGAGACAACACCGCTTAGCCAAATTTTGCAAAACCCCAACGGGCGAGGTTTGGAAGCGTCACTTCGTTGTTAGGCTTCTTAACCATAGCGATGGCTATGCTTTGCGAAACCTGCCTAGAATTGACTGCTTCAA
>NZ_JAGETV010000067.1 GCF_017571465.1 Thiomicrorhabdus marina
TTTTGCCATCACAAACGAAGTGCGGCGATCTTTAATTGGTTAGGCATAGCAAATCACCTGTCATTGCGAAGAGCAATGCGACGCGGCAATCACCCTGACTATCTATACAAACGAGATTGCTTCACTGCGTTCGCAATGACGGTTTCTTTGGTTTTTACGGCCATTACATTTTGTCATCGCGAGCGGAGCGCGGCGATCTTTAATTGGTTAGGCATAGCAAATCACCTGTCATTGCGAAGAGCAATGCGACGCAGCAATCACCCTGACTATCTATACAAACGAGATTGCTTCACTGCGTTCGCAATGACGGTTTTTTTGGTTTTTACGGCCATTACATTTTGTCATCGCGAGCGGAGTGCGGCGATCTTTAATTGGCTACACATAGCAAATCACCTGTCATTGCGAGGAGCAATGCGACGCGGCAATCTCCCAGACAACCCATACAAATAGATTGCTTCACTGCGTTCGCAATGACGGTTTTTTTGGTTTTTTCTATTGTGATGTTTTGCCATCACAAACGAAGTGCGGCGATCTTTAATTGGT
>NZ_JAGETV010000068.1 GCF_017571465.1 Thiomicrorhabdus marina
GTAACGAGGATACTGAGATGCCAGTTCTCTCAGGCGTTTACGAATCGGTTCATCGGATTTTGCACGTTCAACATATCGATACGCTGTTCGGCTAACGCCTGAAAGTCGACAGGCAGTTCGTTCACTGAGTTGATAGGTTTGTATCAAGTAGCGAGCAATCGGCTTTCTGTCAGCAGGCTTCACCACTTTTTTGAGACAACATCCTTCATTGCTTCGACCTCAAGCAATTTTTCTGCAAGTAGGCGTTTGAGCTTGGCATTTTCAGATTCAAGTTCTTTTAGGCGCTTGGCTTCGTTGACTTCTAAACCTGCATATTTACTACGCCAGTTATAGAAGGTGCCGTTTGAAATCCCCATTTCACGGCAAATAGCATCAACTTTTGCCCCAGCCTCATGCTGCTTGATTGCTCGAATAATCTGTTCTTCGGTAAAACGTTTTTTCATTTTGAAATCTCCATTCGGATAATTTAATTGGAAATCTCATCAATGTCATGGTTTTAAATTTAGGGGATAGGTCA
>NZ_JAGETV010000069.1 GCF_017571465.1 Thiomicrorhabdus marina
AAAACGGAAATTGATCGTGTTGCCGAAACTACCAAGTTCAATGGCACGAATGTAATGAATGTTGATGGTGGTTTGTCTATTCAAGCTGGATGGGAAACGACTGGTAATGATCAGATTTCCATCGCAACCATGAATATGTCCACAACTGCGATTGGTGATTCTTTCACTTACACAACTGCACAAATCCTTGCACCTACTGCATTTGTTGCAGGTGACACCTATGAGTTGACAATTGGTGGCACTGCAGCAGGTGTGACTGCTCAGACAATTGGGGTTGATTTTGGTGAGACTGTTAATGGAGTTTTAGTAAATTCTACTGAACGCGCTCAAGATGCGATGACTTATAAAATTAACACTAATACAAGTTTAATTGCTGATGGTGTTTTTGCAGAGCAAGCTATTGATGGCACCTTAACAGTGAAATCATCAGAAGAAAACCTAGTCGCAGGTGATATTACTGCAGGTGGTAATAATGATGCAACTTTGGGGGCAATTACTCTAGG
>NZ_JAGETV010000006.1 GCF_017571465.1 Thiomicrorhabdus marina
TAGCCAAATTTTGCAAAGCCCCTACGGGCGAGGTTTGGAAGCGTCACTTCGTTGTTAGGCTTCTTAACCATAGCGATGGCTATGCTTTGCGAAACTGCCTAGAATTGACTGCTTCAAACACCTCGCTGAAGTCAATGGGGACTTATTCTGCGTTTCCTTAAGGAAACGAACATGAGTTGAAGGAGAAATAAAAAACGGACAACAGCCATAAAGATCGTTGTCCGTTAGGGAGAGGCAAAATAAGTTCCTATTAACTAAAGTCATTTAGACTTATTCTGCATTTCCTTAGAGTCGTGTTTAATTTTTGGCTTAATTGGTTAGCCAAGTTAATTAAAGTAGACCGCCAAGTAGCGAGTTATCGTCACCGCCTAGGCTTAGAATGTTTAGCAATCCGCCGCTTGAAGCAGTTTCAGCTTCTACGGTGACATTTGCACTTGCATCTGCACTTCCAGTTAGGCCACCTAGCAAGCCGTCAAGTAGCCCGTCTTCACCACCTAATAAGCTGCTTAGGTCTAGAATGCCACCGCTTGTCTCGTCGCTACCGCCACCTAATAGGCCACCAAGCAATCCACCTTCGCTGCTACCGCCGCCTAATAGATCACCAACGATTGGAAGTCCGCCTAGAAGGCCGCCCAACAGGCCGTCACCGCCTAGAAGTCCACCTAGTAAACCGTCGCCGCCAAGTAGGTCACCAACGATTGGTAGGCCGTCAAGTAGGCCGGTCACCGTACCAACTAGACCAGACACAACACCTTCTGGACCGATAAGAGGGGTAAGTAAATTGCTTACAAGTCCGTCATTACCTAGAAGACCACCAAGTAGACCGTCATCACTCAGAAGGCCACCAAGAAGACCGTCACCGCCAAGTAGTCCACCTAGCAGGCCGTCACCACCGAGGAGACCGCCTAAAAGCCCGTCGTCACCACCAAGTAAGTCGCCAACAATCGGTAGACCGCCTAACAAGCCGCCAAGTAGTCCGCTGTCACTCTCGCCGCCTAATAGATCACCAACGATAGGCAGGCCGTCAAGAAGACCGGTCACCGTTCCTAAAAGACCGCCGACTAGGCCAGTCGGTGCCAATAGTGAAGGAAGCAATCCTCCTTCACTGGTAATTCCACCAAGCAGGCCATTATCTAGCTGTTCTACTAGGCCTAGTACATCGTTAACTACAGGAAGACTGGTTACTGTATCTAGTAAATCATTGACTAAAGCACCGCCTGGTAGAGTTGCGTGCAGAGTCGAAGTTAGGAATTTAACGTCTTCACCAAGAAGTGGTAGGCCATGCAAGGTGTCAAGAAGTGGTCCGACAGAATCGCCTAGAACTGGTAGGTCTTTTAGTTGTCCAACCGTCGCAGCAATAAGGTCATCATCATTAAATTCATCAGGTGTTGGCGTGTTTAGCCCTAGTAGTGAAGCAAGCATGTGATTCTCCAGAAAATATGTAAATAAGTAACTTTAAAGATTGAGTGAGTTCTGCAAAAAGCGAATAGTCAATCAACTTGCTTTGCAATCTCTCAGGTAAAAGTACCTTAAAGTGAAAAGAAAGGCAATGGTCAAGAGTAAAATAAATGTAAAAATAATACAGATGTAATTATTGCCCATAAAGTTAAGTGAGTATGTTCAGATTATTACGATTATTTAGGTTTTTTCTGGTTTATTTGAGTAATTGTTATTTATAAAATACTGTAATTCAAAAAAAACATTAATAAAAAAGTTGCAAAAAAAGATTCTTTAACTAAAATTAACTCCATAAACAATTTCATTAAGTAGTGTTTATTTGCTTGATAAGTCCATTGTTTATAAGCTTCGTATATCTTGTAACCCGCATGGAGTAGTGCCCATTGCGGGTTTTTTTATGTAAGAAGTTGGTGAAGTGATGCACGTTGTAAATTCTTGGCTTGTTGAAGCTTTGTTGGAAATTATTTGGGTAGCGGCTGCCTCCCCGATGGTTGTAATAGCAATCGAAGATCGTAAGAGATGCTGAGTTTTTCAGTGCCCTTAGGGGGAGCTGAACATATCATCATTCTGTGTTGCTCAGCGCATACTTGGAATATCCAAACCACAATCCGAACGCCTTGACCTGAAAATTTTGGTGTTGCCAGAAATTAATCTGATTCAATCAGAGGTTCCTTAAGAGATCCTGGAATTTATGATTGGTTTTCGTGTATGTGGGATTCGGCCGCAGCAATTGAGGCGAGGATAATTTGTTCCAGTTGTGGGCGGAGGCGTTGCTTTTCTTCGGCACTTTTTGCTTGGTAGTAGGCTTTACTGACTGCAAACAAACGGTTCATGCACATTACCGATGCCACGCCTTTTAGGGTGTGGATTTCGCGGTCAAATTCGGCACTGCTCGCATCAAGTGAATGGTTTTTCTCAATGAAATCGAGATGCGTTTTGATGAATTCTTGCAATAGGTAATTAATCTTGTCGGCCTTAAGATAGCGCTCCATCATTTCATCGAGGTCGATGAGTAATTCGTCTGCAAATGCTGTTGAGACTTCATCTATAGGATTCTTTTGTGGGTCATCAAGCGATGGTTTTTCGGATTCTTCCGAGGTTGTTTTTTTGTGGTTATGCTGTTCAGCTTGATTTGGCAGGTATTCGCTAAGCGCTTCACATAATTTTTGAATGGTAATCGGTTTACTCAGATGTTGGTTGATTCCAGCTTGACGGCATTGTTCGACGTCTTCCTCAAGTACGGCGGCGCTTAGGGCGATAATCGGCGTGTCTTTGTCTTGTTGGCGAATAATGCGAGCAGCCTCGAAGCCGTCCATTACCGGCATCTGTAAATCCATCAAGATTAAATCAAACGATTCTTGTTTACTGAGATCGACAGCCTCTTGTCCATTAACCGCTTCAACTACTTCTATTCCAAAATCGTCCAGGTAGTCGCGCGCGACAAAACGGTTAATGCTGTTGTCTTCGACCAACAAGACTTTGGCATTGAAACGATACAGCTCGTCGCTTTCGGTAGTGGTCAAGTCGGCCTTTTTCAACAGCAGTAATTGGCGAATTAGTTTACAGTAAATCAGCGGTTTATTAATGATTGCGATAATTTTTTCTTGTAACGGCGTCGCTAGCTTATTCAGGTTTTTCTGCTGTTCTTGCGAAGCGATAATAATGATGGAACCGGAAAATTCATCAAGCTTGATTTCCTGTTGCAACTCGCTGAAATCATGTTCTCCGAGTTCGATAATCAGTCGGTTGTAATCCTGTTTCTCTAGAGCCGTTTTGCAGTCGGAAAGTGTATCGCAGTTAGCAAACTTAATTCTTTCGTGTTGTAAATGTTCGGCGAGGTTTTTCGCTTCATCTTGACGGCTGAGCAGGGCAAGTACATTCAGTGATTCGGGTGCTTGCATGTTGGAAGTGTCGGCTAATTGTTTCTGCTGTTGCGGTATTTTGAGTTGTAAGGTGAAATGGAATTGGCTTCCCGAATAGTATTTACTGTCTAGCCAAATACGCCCGCCCATGTGCTCCACAAGTTCGCGACTGATTACCAATCCGAGGCCGGTGCCGCCGAATTTACGAGTATTAGAACTTTCTGCTTGCGAGAAAGGTTTGAATAGACGATCTCGGTGCTCAGCGTTGATACCGATTCCGGTATCGGTAACGGTAATTTCGATTTCGGTTTGTGAGCCTTTTTGTTTTAACTGTTCGATGCTGATACGGATTTCGCCTTTTTCGGTGAATTTCAGTGCATTGCCGACCAAGTTGTTGAAAACTTGTGAAATTCGCAGTGGGTCACCGAGTAGCTGACTTGGAACTTTCGGGTCAATCAAAAAGACTAGTTCAATACCTTTGCGTTCTGCTTCCAGAGAAAAGAGGTCGGCTAAGCTTACCAGTAGGGTGCTAAGATCGAATTCCGTATGCTCTAGGTTTAGTTTGCCGGCTTCGATTTTGGAGTAATCAAGGACGTCGTTAATGATATTCATCAGGGCATTGGAGGTGCGCACGGATTTCTGTAAATACTGCTGCTGCATTTCAGTTAAGTTGGTTTTTTGTAGCAGTTCGTTAATGCCGATAATACCGTTTAACGGGGTACGGATTTCGTGCGACATATTGGCCAAGAAATAGCTTTTTGCGCGGTTGGCGTTTTCCGCCTCGTCTTTGGCTCGAATCAGGTCTAATTGCAGTTGTTTGGTTTCGGTGATGTCCTGTACTGTTCCTTGTGCAGAATAGACGTTGCCTTCGGTATCTTTACTGAAAGTGGCTCGTTCCAGAACGTGTTTAATCCGACCGTCAGCCATTAATATACGGTGCTCGACTTGATAAAGTTTGCCGGAATCTTTACAGTAATTGAATTCATATAAGACTTTCTGTTGGTCCTCTGGATGGATTGAGTCTATGAATTTGTCGAAACTTGGATCGTAGGAAATCGGGTTTCTTTCGAAGATGGTGAAGACTTCTAGAGACCAAGTGAGTTTATGGGTGAAGAAGTTATAACTCCAGCTCCCCAGTTTACCGAGACTCTGTGCTTGAACTAAACGCGAACCTTGTTCTTCTAGACGATTTTGAATGCGTTTGAACTTACTAATATCATGCAGTATCAGATAAAGTAATGCGCGACCTTGTAAATTAATTCGACGCGCCTTAATTAAAACGTCTTTGGCAATCCCATAGCGGTCTATTAATACGTTTTCAAATGAAATTGAGGTCTCTTGTTCCAGCGATTTTGCTCGTTGATTAATGCCTAACAAATCCTTGTCATTGTCAAGCTCCCGTAAATCAAGTTGTTGCATCTCTTCCGGTGTGTAGCTTAATAAACGACAAATCGCATGGTTGAATTCGACGATTTCAAAGGTTTTCGCATCAATCAGTAAAATACCATCGAGTGATTGTTCAAATAGATTGAAGTACTTGTTCTCATATTCGTCACGAACTTTTTGCAGAGATTGCTGCAAGCGTATATCGGTGGCGTTGAGAATCAGACCGACCTCGTGATTATCGTCATCATATTGTGTAAAGATCGATAGCATTACCGGGACTTTAAAGCCGTCCGATGAACTCAAAGTGGTAGAAAAGCTGCGAATAGGTCGTTCTGCTAGAATTTTCAATAAACTGCTAAAACTGAGCGGTAGTTCGGTTTCGCTGATATTGACGTTATATTTGTTTGCGTAGTCCAGAATCTCTTGAGTATTTAGGAGCATCAAAACATTCAGTTCACCGACTACTTTGTCATGGAAATACATTAAAAGGTGTTCGGCAGTGCGATTGAATTTAGTGATGGTGCCGTCTTGGTCGCAAGTGATCAGAATACTGTCGATGGTATTGAACAGCATTTCCTGCTCCTGCGTGAGCTGCATGGCAGTTAATTCGTGCAATTTACGGGCAGTAATGTCACTGTGTGTCCCGATCATTTTTAGAGGGTCGCCATGGCTATCAAATTCGAAAACAATGCCCCGATCAAGTATCCAGTGATAATCACCGTTGCGGCCTTTGACTCGAATTTCATTTTCATAGCGAGTGCTTGAACCGTTAAAAAGGTTTTGTAGACGCAATTGGCTTTCCGCTAAATCTTCGGGGTGAACCATCGCCAGCCATTGCTTCATGTGCGGCAACTGACAGTCGTCATTGTAGCCAAGGAGCTTACAAAGCTGTTTTGAGAAGGTAATGCTATCGGCTTCGATATCCCATTCCCATAAGCTGTCGCCGGTACCAAGCAGTGCCGATTTCCACAGATTCTCTTGCGCTTTCAGTTCTCGTTGGTGGCGGCGGAAATCAGTGATTTCATAGCAGATTCCCATACAGATGCGGTCGCCTTCTGGGTCGAGCATGACATTGAATTGAAAGTACCAGGCTTGCGATTTTCCATTGGCATCAAAATCAAAGTCAATCCGTTTGGTGTGATTCAGCTTTGCATGTTTAGCCTTGTAGGCAACTTCCCGCAGACCTTTGGCAAAGCCTTCAGGAAGGTGCTCCAGTTGCGGCAGGGTAACTTCGCCATTTTCTTCAAGAAACGGTAACAAGGTTTTGATGCCACTATCGAAGTGGAAGCGCTCATTGGATAAATCAAGTTCCCAGAAACCGATATGAGACCCTTCTATTGCTAATACTATTTTTTTGTCTAGTTGAGCGATTTTGAATTGATTTTTTTTGAGTAGGTGTATGGCAGTAAATCCGGCAAGAATCATTAATAGGGTAGCCAAAATGGTGCTGAGTGAGTAACTACGTTTATGGATCTCATCCATGCGAGTTAGGTATTGATCGTTGACTTGAAGAATTAGGAATAAGTCCTGAGGCAAAGGCAGCTGCAATCGAACCAAAAGCATGTCTTGGTGCTCTACTAAAGGCGTCTGCTGCAACATCGAAAGTAAATATTGATAATTGGCACTGAGGTTCTTTGGCGGCTGTTGGAACATACCCCAGTTGTAGCTTGGGTCAGAGTGCAGTAATGGGTAGCCGTCACCGTCAATCAGCGTGGCAGTAATTGATGGTATAGCCATCATCTGTTGCAGAATAGGTTGTGCAAATAGGTTGATCACCAACATACCTTGAAATTGATCGTCGTGATAGACGTCAAGCATGGCGCGAACGGTTGGACGATAAGGTTGATCCAGTTTGCCGTGTTCAATATTCAAGTCTAAATGTGAAAACTGCACTCGGTTACTTTGGTTTTTCTTCGCATTCGTAAAATAGTAACGTTGTGCTTTATTCTGTAAATCACTGTTAGCGACCCAGTATGGCTCGGAAGCTGAGCTATTACGGTTAATACGTATGTTTTCATTCCCGTCGCTATCGATAAAGCGCAATTGCATAATATTTTCATTGGCTTGTGCCAAGCTCATAAAGAGCGTCAGGGCTTGTTGCTTGTTAGCGTTATCGTCAGTGACGTGCTTAACGTTAGCTAAATAGTCCTTGAAATTTTGGTTCTCGGCAATTGCATGCAACAGTGATTGGGTATTGTTGAGAAGTGTGGCAAATTGCTTTTCGCTGTTCTGGACATGCTGTATTCCGCTGTCCAAGGCCATTTGTTTGGCATTCTCGCGATATAGGTCGTGGTCGGTTAAATAGACGGCTAGCAGAGTAAGTACCGTCAGCAAACTAACCAATAAACTAATTTTGACTGCGAGTGAATCTTTAGTCATTAACGGACTGCTCTAAGGGAATACAAATGACATTAATGGAATCTAAGGGGGCGCAGAATAAGTCCAAATTGCCTCAGGTAGGCGATTTTTTGCAGTCATGTCTAGAACAGGCTACCGTTAAGACAGTTTTTGCAAAGTCCTGTAGAGCGAGGACGACAAGGGCAACTCCGTGGTTAGGTTTTCCTACTTGTAACCCCTTGCTGAAGTCAATGGGACTTGTTCTGCATTTCCCTGATTCCTGTTTTATTAGTACTTTAGCGGATTCTCTACGTTCGCGTACATAAATCTGAATCGACAAATAGATAAGGACTGAAAAAACCATATCGAACAATTTTCTTGAGGGTAGGCAAAAACGCTTAATTGTGGAGATTCAGGTAGTGGATTTTTACTTGAAATGATTACTTAACTTATTCTTGCAGTTGCATAAATTGTTGTATTTTTGCTGAAAGTTAAAATTGATTTTGGTCAATTTAAGAGATTTGCTGGTTTTTACTACGTAATCTTGCGCCTTTTGAGCGGCGAGCGAGTCGGTAAACTACAACGGTGAATATGTTAATAAAAATTTACAAGGAGAGTGTGGCGATGAAGTGGTTCTCTAATATTGATACCGGCTTGCAATATATGTTGCTGATTGTTATGGGGATGACAATTGAAATGTTAGCGATTTTTATGCTAGTTAAGTAGTTACGCTACCGAACAATGACGGCAAAATTGATTGGTTCCGTTAGTCATGTCTCAAAAATATTTTTAAAGCCCCGAGAGAGTATTCTTGGGGCTTTTTGTTGGTATTTAAAAAATTAATCTGGATAGGGAATGCCGGTGCCGCCCAAGCCGCAGTAGCCAAATGGATTTTTTTGTAAATAATCTTGATGGTATTCTTCGGCACGGCTGTAGTTGCGTAGTTCGGTTATTTCAGTGGTGATTTTGCCGAAACCGTGTTGTTTTAGTGCGGTTTGGTACTTCTCTAAACTCAGGCAGGCAAGATGTTTTTCTTCTTCGGTTCGGTAATAAATGACACTGCGATAATTACTGCCGACATCATTGCCTTGACGGTCGCCTTGCGTCGGGTTGTGATTTTGCCAAAAGTGCGCCAGCAAAGTTTCTAAATCGACTTGTTGTGGATCGTAACTGACTTTAATCACTTCGGCGTGATTGCGTTGTTCGGCTAACCCCATTTGTAAGGCTTTTTCCAAAGCCAAAACTTCTTTATAAGTGGCATCTTGGCTATCGCCGCCGGCATAGCCGGATTCCACATCGATCACGCCCGGCACTTCGCTAAGGCGTTTTTCTGCACCCCAGAAGCAGCCCATGCCGAAAACAATAAATGGGTAGTCGCTTCGATTCTGATTGCTCATGATTTGCCTTGTAATTGTTTAAGGTCTTTCAGTATTTCGGCAACGTGTCGCTGCGGATCGACATTGCGATAAACGCGGGCGATTTTACCATTCGGATCGATAATAAAACTGTGGCGACGAGCAAATTTAATAATGCCTAAGTTCAGTACCGCGTCATATTGCGCCGCAACCTTACCGTCTTCATCCGCTAGCAGGCTGAAAGGCAGTTCATGTTTATCGGCAAACTTCTTATGGCTTGCAACCGAGTCGACACTGACGCCTAAAATCACCGCCTGCTGGACAATAAGACGGTTGATGTTGTCGCGGAAGCTACAGGCTTCGGTGGTGCAGCCGGGGGTGTCGTCTTTCGGGTAAAAATATAACACGACCCATTTTCCGCGTTGCTGTTGCAGACTAACGGTTTTCTGGTGTTGATCTTGTAAGCTGAATGCTGGCGCTACATCACCGATTTGCAATTCAGCGTGCGCGTTCGGAGCCAGTAGTAAGCCGATTAAATAGAACGCCGAAAGAAATAAGTTCTTAAGTTTATGCATGATTTTCTCCGTCACGAGTCGTTTCATCATTGTAATGGGAGTCGAATCTTATCAGTAGCCACCAAGCAAAAATTTTTAATACAATCGGCACGGCTGCGTACATGAGTACTAAAAATAGTTGCGGGAAGGCATCATTGCTTTGTGCCCAGTCTAACAGCGGAAAGCTAATACCGATTGCCAATGCTAACGAGAGTTTGGTGAGCATGCTCCAGATGCCGAACAATAACCCGGCTGAATGGACATGATTTTCCGAGGCAGATTGGGTTAAGTCGGCTTGAATTGAACTTGGCATGGCGATATCCACACCGAGACTGACACCGGTGAGGATGCAGATTAACAAGAATCCGAAAACGTCGCCAGCCTGTAGAGTAAAAACACCGGCAAAACTGAAACCGGCCAGTAGCATTGACGCTTGCCAAACTGTCTTTTTTGCAAAATGTTTAGAGAGTTCGAACCAGATCGGTAAAGCCAAGATTCCGGCGGCAAAATAGGTCAGTAAAAACAGAGCCGTGTACTCTTGCAATTGCAGGTAATCGCTGACAAAAATCATAAATAGGGTTGCTGGAATGGCATTAGCGAGATTATTGATTAAATAGCTCGGCATAATTGCGAAGACACTGCGGTTATGGCGCCATAGCAGTGCCAAAGTATCAAGTAGACTTTTTTTCATTCTGTACGCGTCTTGTGCAAACTGCTGGGTTTGTTGATCCTGCTTGATAAAAAACAGACTCACAACGCCGATGGCGGTCATGATTGCCAGCAGGCCGAAGGTGAGCTGATAAAACGCTGAAGAGTTTTGTTCGAGATTGAATGCAGCCGGCAGC
This sequence comes from Thiomicrorhabdus marina, assembly GCF_017571465.1. GTDB lineage: Bacteria > Pseudomonadota > Gammaproteobacteria > Thiomicrospirales > Thiomicrospiraceae > Thiomicrorhabdus > Thiomicrorhabdus marina. The sequence goes on from NZ_JAGETV010000006.1 coordinate 9,798, forward strand.
GTGAGAATGCCGATGACACCAAAGATAGCAAAGGCTTCACGGTAGATGGCGAATTGCGTCTTATCGGTTCTCTTAACCGAAATTTCAGCATTCATTGCTTGGTGTGGAACTTGGACGAGAGTCCATCCTAAATAGGTGATGAAGCTCCAAATGAAAAGATAACTCCAACCGGTATCGACAGCAGGGAAAAACAATTGAAAGCTGCCTAATAACAGCAGTACTGCGCCGATAGAAATTTGCCACTGGCGCTTAATGCGCCCGTTGCTATCCGTTTTAAAAACATCGCTATACCAGCCGATTACAGGGTCGGTAATCACATCGACTAGGCGAGCCGCTAAGAGCGCGCTGCCGATGAGTGTCAGGCTCAATTCTAGATTTTGGTGGTAATAGTTAGGTAAATATAGATACAGCGGAATCCCGAGCAGGGCGAGTGGAAAACCGAGCACGCCATATAGAAAACCGTTCCGGTGCGGGTTATTTTTTTGTGTCATTAATTTCTCTGTCGAATGCTGCATTTTGAGCCTCTGTAATCTTTGGAAACGCAGAACAAGTCCAAATTTTAAAAAGCCCCTGTCTCGACTTATCTCTTCAAACTCTTCGCTGAAGTCAATTGGGACTTATTCTGTGTTTCCATTTATTCCTTGGGAAGTGCTAGGCGTTTATTTACTTTGCCAAGTAGCCAGCCCAGTACAGGAATTTGTGCATAGATATGTTTGCCAGGGTCCCAGTAATCGATATGTGAGCAGATTAACCCATGTTGATTGAAAAGCACCTTGCTGATACCGTCGAAACGCTGCGATTTACCCTTGTAAATAAAGCTGAATTGCCAGTATAGAAAGCCACAACTGGGCTTTTTGTCGGACAGCGAATAATCGAGAACCCGAAAGTGCGGTTGCAATACGGTTTCGAACATATGCTCAAACAGTTGTAAGGTTCGTGCCTTGCCATGCAATTGATTAAAGGGGTCTTCAAAATAGATGTCTTCCGCCAGTAGCGGAGCCAGTTCCGAATGAATGGTTTCCGGTGCAAGCTGTTCAAAGGCTTGCGCATACTGGATTAAAGATGCCGCAAAGTCGATTTTAGGGTTCGGAAAAGCTGTCATGTTGTTGCTCCTTACAGCATCTTTTGGGTAATGGTTAGACTGAGGCGTTTCGGTAACCGCTTCAGGGTTGCTAGCAATAAACTCAAGCCGAAAGGGAAGCGCAGTTCAAAACGCTGTGGTCTATTCACCAGTAATTGCATGATTCTCTGTGCGGCCTGTTGAGGCTCCATTAAACCCGGCATCGGGAATTGGTTTTTGGCAGTCAAACGGGTTTTCACAAAACCGTGATTAATGATTTGCAAATCAATTTGTCGGGTTGCCAATTCCGGCTGTAAAGACTCAGCTAAATTTAATAGTGCTGCCTTGGGGGCGGAATAACCGCCGCCATAAGGGAGTCCAAAATCGGCTGCTAAGCTGATATTCCAAAGCCAACGCATAGCAATGTTGTGCTGTTGCTGTAACTTGCGCAGCGGCAACATCACTTTTACCGCGCCCAGATAATTGGCTTGATTCATCATTTCAAACGCCGCTAAATCCCATTCATCAATCCGCATCGGTTGATAGGCGCCGACATTATAAAACCAGATGTCTAGGCCATCATAAATCTGCCATGCACGCTTACAAACATCGCCTAAATCCCTACCGCTAATATCGCAATCCAATAAAGCAAAATGTTGCGGATAGTTTTCTTGTAATTCTAGAAGTTCATGGTTGCTGGTGGCTTGGCGCGCCGACGCGACCAAGTGAAAACCTTGCTCTAACAGCAATTTGCTTAGTTGCAGGCCGATACCCTGAGAAGCGCCAATTAGCCAGATACGCTGTGTATGGTCAGTTTGTTGCATGTTTACTTCATCTTGCTGTTTTTTATATCTATGTCTTTTTTCTACGTAACTGCATCCAATTTGGATGTCTGTTTCGTAGCTAAATTAAGGAAATGCAGAACAAGTCCAACTGACTGAAATCAATGGGGGCTTAATTCTGAGCTTCCCTGAAATTCAATCGTTCTAAAAAATAATGCCGTTCACTTAAGAAATAAACATTGCTTCACTAGGTTTGCAATGAACGTCTTTTGTATAAGGCTTGTTAAGAATTCTTAGGCTATTTGTATAATAAATTTGCATTTATGTAAAGGTTTTGTATAAATTATAAAAAAGCTTATACAACCAACTCTTTTTGATAGGTATAACAATGTCGCAAAATCATACTTCCACATTGCATGCACCCCGACCACCCAGCAAATCGGGCTTAAAGGTTGCCGTTATTGGTAGTGGCATCAGTGGCTTGGCTAGTGCTTGGTTTCTGTCGCAACAGCACCAAGTCACCTTGTTTGAAAAAAATGCTAAATTGGGTGGTCACACCAATACCAAGGTGATTGAAATCGGCGGCAAATCGCAAGCTGTCGATACCGGTTTTATTGTCTTCAATCGTCCGAATTACCCGCACCTAACCGCAATGTTGCAACATCTTGATGTGCAGACTGAAAACACCGAAATGAGCTTTTCAGTGTCGATTGATCAAGGTCGAATCGAGTACTCCGGAAATAACCTCAATACCTTGTTTGCACAACGTTCAAATCTTTTGTCGATGGCGCACTGGAAAATGATTCGCGAGATTTTGCGCTTTAACAAACAGGCTAAGAAAGATCTTTTTGCACCTGAACAAACCGCTATCAGTTTGGGGGAATATCTGCAGAAACACGGTTTCAGCGAGCGCATGCGCGATTATTATTTATTGCCGATGGCAGCGGCGATTTGGTCTTGTCCGGTGCAGACCATGATGGCGTTTCCGGTCGCGAGTTTTTTACGCTTCTTTGAGAATCACGGTTTGTTAAATATCGAGGATCGTCCGCAGTGGGAAACCGTTTCCGGTGGTTCGCAGCATTATATTGATGCCATTTTGGCGCAAGCGGATTTTGAGATGCGTTTGCATACCCCAGTGCAATCGGTCACGCACCGCGCTGAAGGTGTGCAGCTACAAACCGAACAGGGCGTGGAAGAGTTTGATCAGGTGGTTTTTGCTTCGCACGGCGATCAAAGCTGGCAGATGTTAAGTCCTGAATTGCGCCAGACCTTTACCTGTATGCAGCATTTTCAGTATCAAGAAAATATCGCCTATTTGCATTGTGACGAGTCATTGATGCCGGCACGTAAATTGGCGTGGGCCAGTTGGAATTATTTGCGCGAATCGAATACCCCTGAAACCAATGTGGCGGTAACTTACTGGATGAACTTGTTGCAGAACTTCAGTACCGAGCAACCGATTTTGGTGACGCTTAATCCGTTGCAAGCGCCGCAAGCCGATAAAACTTTCGAGCGTATTGTTTACCAACATCCGGTCTTTGATGAAGCGGCAATGAGCGCCCAGAAACAGCTAATCAATCTGCAAGGTTTGCACAACTGCTGGTTTGCCGGAGCTTATACCGGTTACGGTTTTCATGAAGACGGCTTGCGCAGTGCCGTTGAATTGGCTCGTCGCTGGCAGATAGCGTTACCTTGGGAACAGGTGCAAAGCGAGCAGCGCGCATGAAGTCATCCGGGTCAGCGATTTATTTAGGCAATGTTATGCATCAACGGTTTTTTCCGGTGCAGTACCGCTTTAACTATTCGGTGATGAGTTTGCGGATTGATGTTGACCGAATTGAACAGGAAGTTGCCGAACGCGGTTTACGTAGCTTGTCGTTAAACCGCTTCAATCTGTATAGCGTTTATTACCGGGACTTTGGTGCGCGCAATGCGACCGGTTGGCGAGTTTGGTTAGAAGCGCTGTTAAGCGAGTATGGCGTTGCGCAAAAACCGGCGCGTATCGAGTTGGTCTGTTCACCGCGTTTTTTAGGCATTGTTTTTAACCCCTTAGCGATGTGGTACGCCTACAACGAGGCGGGCGAGTTGGTTGCTGTGGTTGGCGAGGTCAGTAATACCTTCGGGCAATGGCATCATTATGTGCTCGGCAACGGCGGTCAACCACTGAGCCAATTGCAAAGAACAGGATTGCAGGCTAAAGCAGACAAGGTTTTTCATGTGTCGCCGTTTATTGATATGGATTGTGAATATCACTTTCGTCTGCAGGCACCGTCTGAGCGTTTTCAGCTTGGGATCTACCAAAGTCAAAATGGCAAGAAAATGCTGGTTGCGACTCAAGTTGCTAAGGCGGTTCCTTTACAGCAAAAGCAGTTAATAAAAGCGGCGTTGCAAATGCCGTTCAATAGTCTCAAGGTGCTGGCAATGATTCATTGGTGGGCACTGAAAATCTGGCTTAAAGGCGGCAAATTCCGAAGCACGCCAAAAGCTTTAGCAAAAACAAAATACTCTCATACGGAGATGCGGCTATGTTGAAGAATTCCACGACCAGTAAATCCTTATTCAGTTCAGTTTTACAAAAGATGATTGCGCCGTCCTGGGTGCATTATGCGTTGTTGAAGCTACCGTTTGATAAATTGCAAAAGGGCAGTTTAACGCTGACTTTCGAGGGCAAAAGTCACCGTTTTGAAGGTTCCGAAGCGGGGCCGCATGCCGAGTTGATCATTAACCAACCGTTTCGCAGCTACTGGTTATTCAAAACCCAAGGCGAATTGGGTTTTGTGCAAGCCTATTACGAAGGTGCAGTGGATACCACGTCTTTATATCACTTGTTAAAACTGGCGCATTTAAACCAAACCGAACTGGATGCGATTTTGGGCAATCGTCTTGGCAATTTATCGCACTTATGGCAACACCGAAAACGCCATAACTCCCTGCAAAACTCTAAGCAAAATATTTCTTATCATTATGATTTAGGTAATGATTTCTACGCTTTGTGGCTTGATTCGAGCATGACCTATTCAAGCGCACTCTTTAACAATCAAGAAACCTCTTTGCAACAAGCGCAAGAAAACAAAAATCAGCGCATCATCGATGAGTTACAGTTAAGCGGCGGCGAGCGTTTACTGGAAATCGGTTGTGGTTGGGGCGGGTTTATGCAGACCGCCTTGCAAAATGGAGCGCAAATAAAAGGCCTGACGCTTTCGACCGAACAGCGTCAATATGCGTTGCAGCGGCTACAGAATTTTGCTCAGCAAGATTATCAGGTTGCTTTGCAGGATTACCGTCTTGAAGAGCAGCAGTATGACCATGTTGTCTCGATTGAGATGTTTGAAGCGGTCGGTAAAGAGTATTGGCAAAGTTATTTCCAGACCTTGCAAAAGGTGCTGAAAAAACAGGGCAAAGCGGTTTTGCAAATCATTACCATCGCTGACGATAAAGCCGAGGCCTACCAATCCAGCGTCGATTTTATTCAGGCTTATATTTTCCCCGGCGGTCTCTTACCGAGTGTCTCGCAGTTGACGCAATTGGCTGAGCAGCATGGCTTCCAGATTGAGAATCGTCTCGATTTTGGGCAAGACTACGCCAAGACCTGCCAACTTTGGAAACATGACTTTAACCAGCATTCAAGAAAACTGCTGGATATGGGATATGACAAGGCGTTTCAACGTATCTGGAATTACTATCTGGATTACTGCACGGTCGGTTTTGAAAGCGGCCATATTTCGGTAAACCAAATCACTCTTGTGCACAAACAATAGGGTGTTGTGATGCTGTGTAATCGATTCAGACCACGACAGAAAATTCCGTTGCTGGCATTATTGTTTTCCGCTATGGCGCTACTTGCGGGATGCAGTAGCGTACAGGTGGACGACTATGCTGAACAGACGCCTAAATTGGATATTTTTAAATTTTTTGCCGGAACCACCTATGCTCAAGGCCAGTTTCAAAATAGAAGCGGACAAGTGCTACGCCGATTTAGCGTGCAGATGGAAGGTGTAGTTGACGGCGATAAACTGGTTTTGGACGAACATTTTATTTATGACAACGGTGAAAAACAGCGCCGTATCTGGCGCATTACCGACTTAGGCGACGGCAATTACCGTGGTGAAGCGGATGATGTCATCGGTGCGGCAGTAGGCCGCAGTGCCGGTAACGCCTTGCAATGGCAGTATGTGTTAGATTTGCCATACAAAAACGACACGATCGCGGTCAATTTCAATGATTGGATGTGGTTGCAAAACGAACAGAGTATGTTTAATCGCGCCAAGGTCAGTAAGTTTGGATTTACGGTGGGTGAAGTGACGCTGTTTTTTAGCAAACAACCGCTTCCGTAAATGCTTGATTAGGTGTCTTATATGCGTTTTTTAAAAGTCTTATTGGCAGCCTTAGCGATGATTCTGCTGCCCCAGCAAATGGTTTTGGCTTCGTTAGATAAGGATGCCAAAATCCAATTGGATAATTCGGTTCTAGGACTGTTGCCGGAGCGTTCCAGTGCTACAGCCTCTTGGTTGTTTATTGATGTTTATCGAGCGACCTTGTTTGCGCCGTCAAACCGCTCAGCCAATGAACTTTTGGATGCGCAGACACCGCTTAAATTAAAGCTCTGCTACCTGCATAAAATCAGTAAAGACGAGTTTATTGAGGCAGCCAGCGAAGCGCTACCGGATAAACTGTCACCGGCATTGCAGCAAGCGGTTGACGGTTTGCATAGCGCTTATCAGAATGTGCAACCGGATGATTGTTATCAGCTTAGTTATACACTGCAACAAGGTGTGGTATTGAGTTTTAATAGTAGACCGGTTTTTCAAAGTAAAGCGGCCGGTTTTAAACAGTTGTATTTCGGAATTTGGCTGGGTGAGAAGCCATTGTCAGATTCGGTTAAAGAACAGCTTTTTGAACCTTTCTAGTAGGCCTTATTTCAGAGAATCCCTTATGGCGAAAACAACCTTAGTTTGGTTGCAAAGAGAGTTGCGACTTAGTCATTTCCCGGCATTGGAGAAAGCGATTGCGGATTCCGAGCGTGTGGCAGTGGTGTATTTTCATGACCCGAAACAGCTAATCGGTGATGCTAACTCTGCGTGGTTGGCGCAAAGCCTGCAAACCTTAAAACAGCAGTTGCGTGCCAGAGGCGGCGAGTTGCTGATTTTTAGCGGCGACTTTGCCGATTATTTTGCGCAAGCTTTGCAGCTTATTGAACCAACGCAAGTCTTTTACAGCTTTCAGGTTGGTCAGCCCTTTTCGGCAATGCAGAACGAGGCGTTGACTATCTGTCAGCAGAATAAAGTCGCCTTGCAACCGTTCTTCTCGGAATTTTGGTTTGATCCGGGCGTGGTGGTCAATAAACAGAAAAACCCTTATGTCGTGTTTACCCCGTTTTATAAGGCGGCGCTCGCACAAGTCCATACTCTTGAGCCTTTTAATGATGAGGTTACCGAGAATAGCGCCGACTGGAAAAAGCTTGCATGGCCTGAATTCAAAGAGCAGGGGTTAAGTGTTATACCAGAGGATTTATTGGCGATTCAGCAACAGCCGTGGGCGAAAAAAATCCTTAAACATTGGAGTATCGGCGAACAGGGAGCATGGCAGAAATTACGCTATTTTATTGACGATCATCTTGATGATTACAACGAGGATCGCGATTTTCCGGCAATTGAAGCAACCAGTGCGTTGTCGCCGTATCTGCATTTCGGCGAGATTTCCAGTCGGGCGATTTATTTTGAATTGCTCGCATTGAGTGAACAGCAGTCAATACATTATCAGCCGTGGGTGCGCCAGCTATTGTGGCGCGAATTTGCTCGTCTTTTGCTATGGTTTTTCCCTTATACCGAGCAGGAACCTTTCCAGCAAAAATTCAGCACTATGCAGTGGCAGACCGATGCAGAGCTGATTGAAGCTTGGCAGAAGGGACTGACCGGTATTCCTATTGTCGATGCCGGTATGCGCCAGCTTTGGGAGACCGGTTATATGCATAATCGTGTGCGTATGGTGGTAGCGTCTTTATTGACTAAAGACCTTAATCAAAGTTGGCTGCATGGCTTGCAGTGGTTTGCCGATACCTTGGTTGATGCCGATCCGGCCAATAATGCCATGGGCTGGCAGTGGGTCGCCGGTTGCGGTGTTGATGCGGCACCTTATTACCGTCTGTTTAATCCGTTACGTCAGAGCGAACGTTTTGATGCGGAAGGAGAATACATTCGTCAATGGGTTCCTGAGTTAAAGACCTTGTCGAAAAAGGCAATCCATGCGCCGTGGTTGCATCAAGAGGAGTGCAAGATGAAAGGTATTCAACTCGGTCAGGATTATCCTTTACCGCTCGTCGATTTAAGTCAGAGCCGGAAAAGGCATTTGCAACGTGTTGAGCAACTGAAAGCTTGATGTGGCTGTTTCATTGCGCCTATTACAGTTTTTGTCTAAGATATGCACAACTTATCATTGATTGAAACCCTTGCCATGAATGCTAACCAAGCTCTGTATCCAATTCGTGAAGTCTCGCGGCTAACGGGCGTTAATGCCATTACGCTCCGAGCTTGGGAACGTCGTTACGGTCTAATCGAGCCGGTGCGTACCGAGAGCGGCCACCGTCTGTACACCGATGAACACGTACGCGCGATTAAGCGAGCCGTCGAGCTCACTCAACAAGGCGTACCGATTAGTCAGGTCAAGTCGGTTTTAGAGCAACAGGCTGAAACTGAACACCTGAACCAGATGGCTGAGTTTGAGGAGCTGGAGGCGCGTTTGCAAGTGGCTCTACAAGCTTTGGATATGCCCGCCTTGCAAGAGGCTTTGGATAGTCTTTTTATTGAGCTGGATGAATTGAGTGTCTTGCAGCTGCTAGGACGCTTTGAGCAGTTGTTGGTTGAAGCGGAGCAGAGAATTATCTGGGAATCAGCATTACTGCCTCGTCTCTATTCTCGTCTTCGTTTTGCTCAGAAGCGGATTACGTATAATTCGCCACAAAAGAATATCTTAGTTGCCAGCAGTCCAAATCTAAATTCGCAGCTGGCTTCGGTTTTGGCAGCTCTTTGGGTTTTACAGAATGGAATGCAACCTATGCTTGTCGCACCGAACAAGGAGCTTCCGAATATGGCAAATATGAAAGCTTTGCAATGTCAGGGTGCGGTATTGATTGCACAATCTTCGGTGCAGGAATTTGCTATCCGGGGCAAAGAAATCTATCCGGCTTTAGATTGCATTGCACTGTTAATGCGGCCGAACTTAAGTGATGATAAGGTTGCGATTCAGGTCGAACAATTACGATTCAGTGAGTTATTCCGTAATGGATCATTGCTGTAATAAATTCAAACTTTAACCGAATTTACAGTGCGTTTTCCAATTCGGCGATTCTTTGCTTTGCCTTTTCCAAGGCATTGCGCAATTCGACCTGTTCGGTCACGTCTTTTTGGATACCGATATAGTAAGTGATCTGGTCGTGCTCATCGTAAAACGGTGTGACGCTTAATTCATTCCAGAACACCGAACCGTCTTTGCGATAATTTTTCAAGATGGTTCGCACCGGTTCATTGCTGTCAATCGCTTTACGCACTTCGGTAACAGACTGCTGAGCGGTTTCTTCGCCTTGTAAGAATCGACAATCTTGATACAGAATCTCGTCGGCACTATAACCGGTTAAGCGTTCAAAGGCGGAATTAACGTAAATCAAAATGGTGTCATTGCCTTCTTTTTCTGCAACTACGATGCCATCTTGAGCCTGTTCAACCAGTTGCAAAAGCAGGGCGTTGCGAAGTTTTGGGTCTTTCATAATTTCACCATTCAATCAATTGCCAGACATTTTAGCCAAGGCTATCTAGGGGGGCAACCATTTAATCTGTATTGGATTGTCGGATCACTGAATCGCTAGGCAATTCTTTCTTGTTAGAAATCAATATTGCTTGCAAAACTCCTAGTTGCGTATTAATTCCCCATCGTCGATAAAAAGTGCCTATTCATTCTTGTGCTAAGATGCTATGAGTATGTCTGTTAAACGGCTTGCTTTAACTCCAAATTCGAGAAAGGCTAATGCAACAATTCGCTAGCTTATCTACTGCCATTAAATTTCTCAAAACAGCAAAGTTTTGGCTGGGGTATCTGGCTGTTTCGATACTAGCGGTTTTAGTTTTTATTCCCAATTTTGCCATCGCTTCGACTGAGAATAGCTCGACATCACCTTTGGTCGTCTCGGAAAGGGTAATTGGTGTGCTTGCATTGAATGGCTCGCAGCGCGCACTTGAGTTGTGGACGCCGATGATTGATTATCTGAATAATCAAGCCGACTCTTATCGGTATCGCCTTAAACCGCTGGAATTTTCGCAGATCGAAAGTCAGGTGAAAAACGCCAGAATCGATTTTCTGATTGCCAATCCTGCCTTGTATGCGGCTTTAGAGAAAAAGTACGATATTTTTCGTCTTGTGACCTTGGTCAGACAGATTAATGGTCAGAAGGTCGATAAATTCGGCGGCGTTATCATTAGCCGAGAGGGCGTTGATGTAAAGAATGTGCTTAGTCTTCATCAAGAAGCGATAGCCGCGGTTGATAGCTACTCTTTCGGCGGCTATCTGCTTCAAAAGCAGATGATTCGCGAGCAGCTAAAAATTCCGATAAACGATAACCGAGTCACTTTCTACCACAATCACCAGCATGTCGTGAATGCGGTTATCGCCGGCGACAAACAAGTCGGTTTTATCCGTACCGGTGTTTTGGAATGGGTTGATAAGGCTAGGCAACTGAGTGTTTTCTCAACGGAACAAACACCGGCATTTCCGCTACAAGTCAGTACCCGTCTTTTCCCTGAATGGCCTTTGGCTTCCTTAACTCATATTCGCAATGACGAAGCGGCTAGTTTGGTTCAGTTATTATTGAGGTGGCAATCTCCGGTGATGACTTCGGATATTGACGAACGCCTGTCTTGGACGGTGCCGCAAAATTATCTGGCAGTGCACCAGCTATTACGCGATTTTCGCATTGAGCCTTATGAGCAGTTGCCGCAACTTAGTTTCGATGAATGGTTGAAACAGTATAAAGAATGGAGCTATTTTTTAGGCGCGTTACTTTTGGGGTTGGTGTTAATGTCCGGTTTAATCGGTAGAACCACACAACGCCGTTTGCGTCATAGCGAAAGTGCGATCAAGCAGAGTAAAGAATTGCAGAACAAGATTTTGGAGCTGGAACAGAAATCTCAAGCGCTTTATCTAGAAAAAGAACGTTTGCAAGCGGTTAATAATGCCGTACATAACGGCGTTTTGGTGTTTTCTATTTCCGGTAGGGTGTTGTTTAGTAATGGGGTATCCAGTGAATTGCTTGGCTATAGCCAAAATGAATTTGCACAGATGAATATCTACCACCTTTTCCTTGATCACTTTGACCGTGACCACATGCATGCGCTGGTTTCGGCATTGGATGGTTCCGATAAGTCGGTTCAGCCAATTGAGCACCACATAGCGCGCTTAATCAATCATTCCAACCAAACGGTTTCCCTACGAATTTCAATAACGCCGGTCAAACACAATATGGACTGGTGGCTGATTATGCATTTGGAAAATGTGGAGCATGAACTGCAATTAATGAAGATTGCTAAACGCAGTTCGCGTTTGGCTGCTCTTTATATGGAGGCTTCCGGGGCTTTGGTATTTACATGCAGTGCTGATTTTAAATTGCTGAGCGTGAATCAGCGTATTCGCGAGATGTTCCATCTGCAGGCAAATGGACGCCTAAAAGAGGTTTCGCTAGCCGATTCTGATGTTTTATTGGATGTCCGGCAAGCGGAGATATTTTGGTTGGATGAGTGGGTTCCTGAGGAATCTCGTGCAGCTCTACAGCATTTGTTGAGCGAATTACCATTACCAACAACCCCTTCGCAAATCCATTTTGATTGGCATTTTTCCTACCGAGATCAGGTGGTGCAACTCAATCTCACCTGTGTTTATATCAATGACTCGAATCTCGAAGAGCCGTTTTATCTGTGTGTTGCACACGATGTGTCAGAATTGCGAGAAACCTCTAAGCAGTTGGCGTTGAGCCGTAAGAATTTCGATAGTGTGGTGCTGAAAAGCCAGACCGGTATTTTAGTGATTGATAGTCTTGGCGAAGTGAAATTTGCCAATGAAGCGGTTGAAGAACTGATGGGGCGTGCACGGGAACAGATTGTCGGGACGCAATTTGCCTTGCCGGTCGATATGAATCTGGAAATGCACAATGAAGTCGATATTGTGCATGATGACGGCTCAACCGGTATTGCCGAGGTCACCTACAATGAAACCGAATGGGAAGGGCAGAAAGCCTATTTGGTACTGATGTATGACATTACCCAGCTGAAAAAGGCGCAACAAGCGATTGAGTATGAAGCGACCCATGATAGCCTCACTCAGCTGCCAAACCGACGATTTTTCCAAGAGGCACTTGGACAAGCGATTAGCCGAGCGTCCAATACCAACGAGCAGTTTGCTTTACTGTATTTGGATTTAGATCGTTTTAAAGATATTAACGACACACTCGGCCATCAGGTTGGCGATGAGTTATTGATAAATGTTGCACTGCGTTTGAAATCGGTACTGCGTCAATCAGATTTGCTGGCGCGAATGGGCGGCGATGAATTCACCATTCTTTTGGAAGGGATTCGCGGCACCGAAAGTGTGCAGAGAATTTGTGGCAATTTGACCGCCGAATTGGAAAAACCGATTGAGATTGAAGGGCATCAAATTTACAGCGGTTGCAGTCTTGGGATTGCTATTTATCCGACCCACTCTCGTTACGCCGAAGAGTTGCTTAAAATGGCCGATGCAGCAATGTATGACGCCAAACATAATAGCGCGAAGAAATATATTTTCTTCCGTGACGAACTGCTGAAAGATTCACAGAACCGCTTTAATTTGGAAACCGAATTGAATAAGGCGGTTGCCGAGCAGCAGTTTGTTTTGCATTATCAGCCGCAATTCCGTCTTAAAGAACAGCAGTTTACTAGTTTTGAAGCCTTGATTCGTTGGCAGCATCCTGAGCATGGCATGATTGCGCCGGATCGTTTTATTTCCTTGCTTGAGACGACCGGTAAGATTCACAAAGTCGGGGAATGGGTGTTGCGTCAGGCAATTGCTGATTTCCAAAGCTGGTTTGGCGACACAAAGGTTGAGCACCGAATGGGCGTCAATGTCTCGACTATTCAGCTGATTAATTCCGATTTTGTTAAATTATTGCAACAGATTCTGCAAGAAACCGGATTTAATCCACACAATTTAGCTATCGAAGTGACAGAAAGTTCGTTCGTCAAAAACCACTTTGTTATGGCTAAGACTTTACACCGTCTGCGTGAACTGGGGGTGGAAATTCAGATGGACGATTTCGGCACGGGTTATTCGTCCCTGTATCGTCTGAAAAACCTACCGTTTGATGTAGTAAAAATCGATCAAAGTTTTGTACGTCAAATTATTGATGACGAGCGTGATCGGATTATGGTGTGCGGCGCGATACAGACCATTCATGCCTTTGGGATGAAAGTTGTCGTTGAGGGGGTCGAGCATGAAGAGCAACGTAAAGTGCTTGAAGAGGTCGGTTGCGATTCGATGCAGGGCTATCTTTTCTCGCGTCCGATTCCTGCCGATGAGTTATACAAAAACTTCATTCAAGCCGACAATTTCGATAACCTATAAAAGAATTTTTCAAAATTTAAAAAGTCTGTAATTTTGATGTTATGATTTGCAAAAAAACTTAGGGTCTGTTGAAAATCCATATTTGATTCTGTTGTCGCTTAAAAGTTCGACAATCAAGGCGCTCTGAGTGCAGTTTGGTTATTCCAAATAAGGGATGAGCAACGCAGAGTTTCGGATTTTTAAGCACAACCCGAAGGGCCGTCGCCATTTTCACGCCAACTGTGTTGAAAATGCGTTCAAATAGAATAACTATTTCACACGATTTCCGCCTTGTTGGACGCAAAAATGGCAGTGGCAGAACCTAATTATGAATTCTCAACAGACCCTAGGAAGACTTGTCATGAGTGTTTTACCAGACCATCTAAAATATGCGGATACCCATGAGTGGGTTTACATTGACTCTGACGGCTTGGCGGTTGTCGGTATTACTGATTTTGCTCAAGAATCGCTTGGCGAATTAATGAGCGTTACTCCGCCGGAACTTGGCACGGATATTAGCCAAGGTGAAGAAGTGATGTCGGTCGAGTCAGTAAAGTCGGCATCCGATATTTTCGCGCCGATTAGCGGTGAAATTGTCGCTTTTAACGAAGAACTGGAAGACGAGCCGGAGTTGATTAATGATGAGCCGTATGACGGTGGTTGGCTGTTTAAGATTCAACCGCATGACGAGTCGGAACTTGACAGCCTAATGAGTGCAGAAGATTACCAAGCGCAAATCGACGCTGAATAGTCTTCTCCACAATTTTAATCGCAACAGAAGAAGAGACGGGAAACTGTCTCTTCTTTTTGTTTTTTAATACCTAGAAATGAGATAAACATGCTAGCCAGTTTACGTCTGAAAAAAAACGAAGAACGCCGTATTAAACAGGGGCACCTGTGGGTATTCAGTAATGAAGTGGATATTCAAGCCACGCCGTTAAAGGATTTTGAACCTGGGCAGCAGGTGATTATTGAAGGCAATAACGGTAAGCCTCTTGGTATGGGGTATGTCAACCCGAAAACTCTGATTTGTGCCCGTATTCTGAGCCGTTCGCCAAAGCTAGAAATGAATCTTAAGTTCCTGAAAAAACGTATCCAAGCGGCGCAAGCTTTGCGTGAACTGAGTTTCGATAAACCGTTCTATCGTTTGATTTTTGCTGAAGCAGACGGTCTGCCGGGCTTAGTCATTGACCGTTTTGGCGATGTGTTTTCGGTACAGATTTCCACTGCCGGCATGGAAGCGGTCAAGGATGACATCCTTCAGGTTCTAGAAAACCTTTATCACCCGCAAGCGATTGTTTTGAAAAACGAGTTGGCGGCGCGCGAATTGGAAGGTTTACCTCTGTATGAAGAAGTCATCGGCGAATTGCCTGAAAATCTACTGATTGAAGAGAACACGACACAGTTCGCCATTCCGGTTCAAGGCGGCCAGAAAACCGGTTGGTTTTATGACCACCGTCAATCGCGTGCCCGCCTACAACAGCTGGTGGAAGGTAAGCGTGTGTTGGATGTGTTCAGCTATCTTGGCGGTTGGGGAGTCGCTTGCGCCAATGCCGGTGCAGAAGAAGTGACTTGTATCGATGCTTCGGAATTTGCTTTGGACGGCGTGGATAGTAATGCGCAATTAAATGGGGTTCAGGACAAGGTTATCACCATTCAAGGCAATGCGTTTGATGTACTGAATGCCTTGAAGATGGAAGCTCATAAGTATGACGTGGTGATTGTCGATCCCCCGGCTTTTATTAAACGCAAGAAGGATTTCAAGCAAGGCTTTGAAGCCTATAAACGCATTAACCAGCTTGCGATGCGTGTCTTGGAAAAAGATGGTATTTTGGTCTCGGCGTCTTGTTCGCATCACTTAACGCGCGACCAGTTATTACAGGCGGTGCAGTCGGCAGGACGTCATATTGACCGTCAAGTTCAGCTCTTTGATCAAGGTCATCAAGGGCCAGATCATCCGGTACACCCTGCTATCCCGGAGACAGAGTACATCAAAACGCTGTTCTTTAAAGTTGGCGCAAGTTGGTAAGTAGATGTCGAGCTTCGATACGCAGTTACCGTTGGTGCAATTTGCCCAACATAGCCAGTTAGACCTTCGTCAGAAGCACCTTGCTAAGTTCTGTTTCTGGGAAGAGTTTGACCAGCTTCTGGTGGTTGATGCTCGGCAGATTTTTCCGAAGCTGGGTGTTTTTGCCGTGCCGAGTTGGGACAAGATGATGATGGATGCCGAACCGATAAGCGATTATCCGGCGTTTTTAAAACCGTTTGATTGGCCAAAGGTTTCCGAATTGCAATCATGGTTGAAGCAGATTCCGCAGTGGGTGCAAGATTCATGCAAACTGTTTCCGAACAATCAGCTCAAACTTCTTCATTATTGTGCTAAATACCCGCAAATTTTCGAACTGCTTGATCACTCGCCGATGCTGGCTTGGCGTTTGGTGACTAGCGGTATGGAGGAACCGGAAATTGTTGCTTTATTGGGTGGTAAGCGCCAGAATTTAGTGGCGCAACTCGGTTGGCCAGGTAAGACGGAAACGGTGAAGTTGCTACGTAATCTGCGTCTGCGTTTTGTTAATCAGCAGATTGCCGAACAGATTGAAACCTGTATTCTCGATCCGAAACGTCTCGACGGGCTGCAACAATTGCCACGAATTAACTCGATGGCTTTGTCCTTGGCGGCCGGTTTTCCCGAACTCATCGGGAGTCGACTGCATCAATCTCTAGCGCAGTTGCCATGTCGACCGATGCAGTGTCAGGCGATGACCGCATTATTGGCTGATACATTGCAGTTGAGTGAATTACTGGGCAAGCCGCAGCTGGTGAAGAATATCGCCGAATGTCGCTATCTTTCCGAAGTTGAAGAGCATTATCAGCAAACATTGTTTGCCAGCCTACCGGATGTTTCAAATTTGAATTTGCAGTTGTTGGGCGGAGCTGCTAAACCGGTCGAACATCCAGAACACCTGCAACAGTTGAGTTTAGCGGTGCAACATCCGTGGCATTTAATTGCCGAAAGACTTAGCGGTCGACAGGATATTGTTGCTTGGCAAGAAGTGGATGAAACAGATGCAACTGTGATTTGGAGTGCGTTAATTGAATGGCCGGAATTGACTAATAACCTAGCGCAAAATGCCCAACCGGAAATCCTCAAAATCCGTGGCAGCGGCAATCAACTGGCACAAGCCAAACAGCTCAGTGACTTGCATCTTTGGCTACTGCAACAACTGCCAAAAGCAGATTAATCGAAGCGTTTGGATGTTTTTTGTGGATTTTGTTTTGTTGCCAGAATAGCAGATACAACAACTTCGTTATCTAAAATAGAATAATAGATGGCGTACGGAAAACGTTTTGCGAGAAGTCGGTAGTAGCCAAAAAATTGTGGATGGATGCCTGAGTAAAATTGTCATGAATCTAAATCCGTGATTAATGCATCAATACAGTAATTACCTAGTCCTTGTTCCAGCCTTTCATAAAACTGCCATGCCGCTTGTAAATCTTTTTCGGCTGCAGGCGTTAACGAAATGGTTTTCATCGACGGTAATGGGATTTTATCTGTTCTAAAGAATACCAACTCTCCGGCTCAGAAAGTTCTTGAGCACGGCTTTCTAATTCATTTTGATGCCAACTCGGTGAATTTACTTGACCTTGCTGTTGGGCTAATGAATCAGTTAATAATTCCAAAAGTTGTAGTTTTTCGGAAATAGGCATATTTTGAATTTGGATAGCATTGACTGACATTCTAGAAAACCTCAAATTTGTTGGTCATAAAGTCCGTTAAATTTCAATCATACACCCAGCAATGAGTAATTTAGAATATCTTTGCAAAATGCAGTGCAAATTTGCACTGCGTTTATTACGTTTCATGATAATCGAGTTTTAATCGGCGATAACGGTTTCCAAGCCAATTAAATCGTCGTAGGTTTCACGGCGGCGAATGACATGCGCTTTATCGCCGTCGACCATGATTTCTGCAGCGCGCGGGCGCGTGTTGTAGTTAGATGCCATGGTAAAGCCGTAAGCGCCGGCTGATTTAACCGCCAGAATATCGCCAGCTTTAAGATTTAGGCTACGGCCTTTACCTAGGAAGTCACCGGTTTCACAAACCGGACCAACTAAATCCCATTCGGCATCGGTGCCGTCGCTACGCGGCGTAACTGCGACGATATCTTGGTATGACTGATACAGCGCCGGACGAATCAAGTCATTCATCGCCGCATCGATAATCGCGAAGTTTTTGTGGTCGGTCGGTTTTAGGAATTCAACCGCAGTCAAAAGCACGCCTGCATTGCCGGCAATGGCACGACCTGGTTCGATAATGACTTCAATCGATTTGTCGTTTAACTTAGTTAATAGCGCGCCGATATAGTCGCTGATTGCCGGTGGCGTTTCGTCGGTATATTGAATACCAAGGCCGCCGCCTAAATCCAAGTGGTGCAGTTCAATGCCTTGTTGGCCTAGCTGCTCTTTAAGCGCTAGTACACGCTCCAGCGCATCCACGAAAGGCGTGATTTCCGTTAGCTGCGAACCAATATGGCAATCAATCCCGATAGGATTGATGTGGCTGTAATCAGCTGCTTTTTGGTACAGCTCAGGCGCGGTATTGATATCAACACCGAACTTATTGTCTTTCAGGCCGGTCGAAATATATGGGTGAGTTTTGGCATCTACGTCCGGATTTACGCGAATTGAAATCGGCGCAATCATATTCATTGCTGATGCAACGTCTTGAATACGGTCTAATTCAGCATGTGATTCGATATTGAAACAACGGATGCCAGCTTCCAAGGCGCGTTTGATTTCCGCAGGCTGTTTAGCCACACCGGAGAACACCACTTTCTTAGGGTCTCCGCCAGCGCGAAGCACACGCTCCAATTCACCCTGAGAAACGATGTCGAACCCCGCCCCGATTTTCGCTAGAACATTCAATACTGCGATATTGGAGTTGGTTTTAACCGCGTAACAAACCAAGTGCGGCTGCTCGCCGAATGCTTGGTCGAAAGCCTGCCAGCGTTCTTCAAACGCCGCGCGTGAATAAACATACAAAGGTGTGCCATGTTCTTCAGCCAGTTGTTGTAGCGATACGGCTTCTGCTTGCATGCTGCCGTTGTTGTAAGTAAATGGAGTCATCTTGTTGAGCCCTAAAATTTCAGAATTCGGTTATTGCTTTGGTGTGTGTTCGGTAAAGCCGGAAAGTTGTTTTTGTGGTTCATCCGGTAGCGTTAAGTCGCTCTTTTTACCGCAACCATTCAGTTGGCTTGCTAACAGTAAAAGCCCTAAGCTGTAGGCGGCTGTTTTAATCCATTTGCTGAAAGAGTGCATGCCGATACCTCGCGCTGATTTGCCAAAGCGTAAAAAATTGGCGCTATTTTACCAGAGCTATTCATCAATCAGTTATTAACGTTGGTAAACTTCAACGGAGTTGGTAAAGTGTTGCTCAATTATGCGTATAAAAAGGACAAAGCGTGTTTGCACAATTAAAACAAGAGCCGCCGGTCATGCTCGAGCCGCAAGGTGAAGTCAAAAAAGTCGTTATTTGGTTGCACGGGTTGGGTGCTGATGGTCATGATTTTGAAGAAGTCGTACCGCATTTGGGATTGCCGCCGGAGCATGGTGTGCGCTTTATTTTCCCGCATGCGCCAATTAATCCGGTCACCATCAATGGCGGTATGCAGATGCATTCTTGGTATGACATTCGCAGCGAAGATTTTATGAACGATGTTGATCATGCTGGAATCGAGACGAGTTGCCAGCAAATCTTTGAGCTGATCGAAACTCAAATCAAGTTCGGTATAGGTGCTGAGAACATTATCTTGGCCGGTTTTTCACAGGGCGGTTTAATCGCTTTGAATGTTGCATTAAACGGGCCATATGATTTAGCAGGCGCGATGGCACTGTCCACATACTGCCCGATGGCAGATCGGTTTGAACTGCATCGCGACACGCCGGTTTTGATGATGCATGGTGAGCATGATCCAGTGGTGCCGTTTGCGATTGGTCAAGCGACTTGCAACGCTTTGCAAAAAAGCGGTTATGAGGTTGAATGGCATAGTTATCCCATGCAACATGCAGTTTGTAGCGAGGAGTTGATGCATATCGGTAAGTGGTTGCAGGAACGTTAAATGAGTGCACAAGCTATATCGGCACAATGCCGAGAATTTTGGCAAGGGCGGCAAAGCCTGCTGTTGAGTACACAAAATGCTGACGGCCAATTGCACACTAGTCATGCACCATTTGCCTTTGACGAATATGGCAATTTAGCGGTGTTTGTCAGTGGTTTGGCAACGCATACTCATAATCTGTTTCTTGCCAGTGAAAGAGTCAGTCAGATAAGTGCTCTTCTGGTGCAAGACGAACAAGATTGCGAGCAGATTTTTGCCCGTGAACGTTTAAGTCTTGAGCTGTTTGCACAAGCTATCGAGCGTGATACAGTACAGTTTTCTGAATGGATGATGCGTTTTGAGCAGCGTTTTGGCGACATTATTGCTACATTGAAAACCTTGCCGGATTTTGTGCTGTTTGAGATGAAGGTACAAAAGGCCGTGTATGTGCGCGGCTTTGCCCAAGCTTATGAGTTTGCTGATGGGTTAGATAGCGAACCGCGTTTACAGAAACCACGATAGGAATATTTTTTATGGCTAACTCGCGCCGGTTTTTTCGTTTTGACGTCATGCTACGGATTTATTTGCAGCGTGAGAAAACCGAATTAAAACATGCCAGCCAGTTATTGAAAGGGCAGCAGCGTTATCGACTACAACAACAAGTTCGTAGCTTGGATGGCATTTTAGGACAGTTGCTACAAGATATTTCCAATCGCGGTTCGCATTTATATGATCTGTTTTACAGTATGAATCAGCGTCTTAATTACCTTGATTGGCTATTGAACGAACTGTTGGAACAGCGTAATCCGCAAGAGCATCCCGAATTTAAATTTCGAAGTCGTGATGATAACAAGCACCAAGCACCGGAAGTGAAAAAGGATTCGCCGACCAGTCTGTTGGTTGCGGGTTTATATGGTGAAATCGACAATGCGTTAAAAGTGTTGAAAGACTCCGTAGAAAATGTTCTGGATGGTCGCCTTTTTATTTTTAACCAGCCGCAAAAGAACGATTTTGACAGTCGTTTTTATGTCACTAATCTTGATAGCCTTGTGGCTCGAGAAGTCACGGCTGCGATGATTCTGGATAAGCTGAGTCATAAATATAATCTACTTAACCAGTTGTTTAATCTGCTAAAAACGGCCTATGAACCGATTTCTTCCGCGGAAGGTTGGCCGAAACAACAGATCAATCTCAGTGCGGGCGGGGTCGCGTTTCTCAGCGAAGAAAAGTATGAGGTATTACAAACCGTTGATGTTTTTATGGAATTGGATCAAATCACGCTTGCTCGTGGCAAGGTGTTGTATTCGCGCCCTGAAAATAGTCGACAAGCCGCGGCGCATCATCAAGAACTTTACCGAACTGCGATTGAATTTCAAATGCCTTCCAGCCGTACACAACAGCAGATTGATGATTATCTGCAACATCAAGAAGTCCGTCAGGCATTGCAACAGATCCCGTCAGTCACCGCTTGGGATTTTTAAACAGACACTTTAATCTGAACAGGCAAGCTCAGCTGTTTTACTTTGCGTTCTAGCCACTGGTAGTAAGTCTGTTGGCTGGCGCAGCCGCCGGAACAACCGCCACTATTGCAGCTGGTTGTCGTCGCTGAAAAATTGTCAATGGTTTGGATATGACCCTGTTGGACTAAAGGTTGTAATAACCCGGCAGCGGCGTCTTCGCTTAAATCAAAACGATTGCAGATGTCACTGAAACTGACTCGCTCGTGCTGCCGAATATAGCGCTTAAGTTCTAATAGAATCATGTTTGACTCCTTTATCGCCTCGGTATCTACTGCCGAGATATTTCAGTGTAAACCAAATTGCCGCGAAAATAGCCGAGAAGATCAGCAACCAGACTGTGGAGCTACTCGGATGTTGGGTAAAGGTGGCAATTTGATAAAAACTGACGGCCACTGCGTAGCCGAGGAACAGGCTCCAAGCTCCGCTGGTCAAAGCCCAGCGCCAGCCCAATTCTTGCTTAATCGCGCCGAATGTTGCCACGCATGGAAAATACAGTAAAACTAACAGTAGATAAGCGTAGGCACCAACGGAACCATCAAAGGCGCTGACCATTTTGTCTAGGGTGGATAGGCTGAAACCTTGCTCACTGGCAATCGCTTGTTTATCGGAAACCGACTCGATGGATTGCAATCCTAATGGGTCGGAAATATCGCCGAAAATTCCGGTCAGATTATCCGGTACAGTCTGCCAAGCCTCTAGCAACGCTGCCGCTAAATCAAAGTGCTGGTCTTCCGAGAGGTCAACCGTTTGTTGTTGATAGAGCGCATCCAGCGAACCGACCACAACTTCTTTGGCAAGCAAGCCGGTGAATAAGCCAACGGTCGCCGGCCAATTTTCTTCGGTTACTCCGAGCGGTTCGACAATCGGCGTTGCAGTTTTGGCGATGCTACTTAGAACCGACGTTTCTTGATTCTCGTGGCCGAAGCTGCCGTCGGTTCCTAGACTATTCAGAACATTCAGCGCCAACACCACTAAAATAATGATTTTACCGGCATCGAGAATGAAGCTTTTCAAGCGATTTCGTGTATTCAATAGAACATTTAAAACCGTCGGCTTATGGTAAATCGGTAATTCCATTAGTAACGGTGGAGCTTCGCCGCCAATCAGGGTTTTCTTCAGCACCCAGGCAGTCAGTACGGCCGCTAAAATACCGATGAAATACAGCGAAAATACGATCAGTGCAGCGTTGTTTTCAAAGAAGGCGGTGGCAAACATCACATAGACCGTCAAACGTGCGCTACAGCTCATAAACGGCGTCATCATTACGGTTTTAATTCGGTCTTGTTGCGCCGGTAAAGTGCGGCTGGCGAGTACCGCCGGAATATTGCAGCCGAAGCCGATGACTAAGGGGACAAAGGCTTGCCCGGATAGACCGAGTTTGCGCATGAAATTGTCCATTATCAGCGCGGCGCGTTGCATATAACCGGTGTCTTCGAGTATCGATAACAACAGATAAAGTGCACCAATGACCGGGATAAAGGTGGCAACCACTTGAATGCCGCCGCCAATGCCGTTGGCAATTAAGACAATTGCCCATTCCGGCAAACCGATGTTGTGCATCAGTTGTGCAGCCCCGTCAACGAAAAACGCTTGGGCACCGAGGTCAAAGAAATCGATAAAGACATTGCCAACGGCAATCGATAAAGCGAACAACAGATACATGACAGCAAAGAAAATCGGCAAGCCCCAAATTGGATGCAGTGCCCACTTGTCGATGGAATCGGTTGTGTTGCGAGTGAATTGGTCAGTGTGTACTTGACTGGCGTGCGCTGCGTCATGTGCAAATTGGAAATATAAATCTGCAGCAATCAGTGCTAGGTCTTCATCGTAGAATTCTTGTAGCCGCTGTTTTTCGGCTGTACAAAAACTTTGTAACCCCAAATCCGCGGTGTGCGGGTGAATCAGCAGTTGTAACGTTTTCCAACAGGACTCATTGATTGGTTGCGGGGCATCCTGTTTTTGCAGATCACGAATTGTATGTACCGAATTATGCAGTTCTTCCGGTAGGTCAAAGTGCAAGTCAACTTTATGATTCAATAATTGCGGAATCTGCTGCTTTAATTGGTCAATTCCTTTATTGTGATAAGCCGAAATTGGAATCACCGGACAGTGCAGTTGCTCGGAAAGTTTATCAACATCAATATGTAGATTCCGTTCTTTGAGCAAATCCATACGATTCAGCACAACGACAACCGGCAAGCCCATATGCAAAAGTTGTGCAGTCAAAAAGAGTTGGCGTTCTAAGCTAGTGGCATCGACCACATTGATGATTAGGTCGGCAGGTTGGCACTGTAGGAAATTACAGGCGACTTTTTCATCTAAACCACACTTATCGGATAACTCCAGACTGTAAACGCCCGGTAAGTCGATTAAATGAAAGTTTTGATTATTCAGTTTGAAGTAGCCGGATTTTTGCTCAACGGTTACACCAGGCCAATTCCCGGTGCTTTGTTGCGCGCCGGTCAAACGGTTGAAAAGGGTCGTTTTGCCGCAGTTTGGGCTACCTAACAACGCAATTTGCACATTGTGCTGTAACGTTTTGGTTTTGTTATGTTCGGAATTACGTGGTACTACGGTCATGATAAAGGTTTCACAGCTACAAGTTCGGCAATGCTTTTATCCAGTGCAAAGCGGCTACCGTCAACGGTAACGACTAAATTATTACCACGGCTCATAATCAATTCGACCACGCTATTGGTATGGAACCCCAGATTTATTAGGCGCATTTTCATATGTACGTCACCGTCAAGATGGGTGATTTGCGCGATTTGTCCATTATTGCACTGTGCTAGCCGCATTTTCGTTACTCTTAAATAGTATTTTTATCAGACGAAACGGAAAGAGTTAGGTCTGTTGTCGTTATCAAAGTTTTAAGATTTTGTAATTTTGCTTTTAAGCAGACTGCAAAAATCGAAAACAAATGATAATTGTTATTATTTGCGAATGATAGCAAATAGTTGCTTGTAGCTCAAACCTTGCTGAGTGGCTATGCAACAGAAATTATTTATAGCTAATATTAGATAGGGTTTATAAATGAGTAAACGCCATATCGCCATGCGACTCAAACAGGGCGATATGAAGTGACTATTTTTTGCGGATTTGATAGAGAGCGACTTCACCGATTAGATTTGGGGCAAGACGCATTCCTAGCGATGTTTGATGGTCTCGATTGACAACCGTGCGCGCTACGACTTTGATGTGTTTCTGTTCACAAAGGTTTTCAAAATCTTTGAAAGTACACATATGAATATTCGGCGTGTCGAACCAGTGATACGGCAGAGTTTCTGTTTCTGGCATCTTACCGCCGAACATTAATTGCATACGGTTGCGCCAATGGCCGAAATTCGGGAAGGTAACGATACAGTTTTTGCCGATGGTTAGCATTTGATCCAATAGTTCATCAGGACGGCGAACCACCTGTAGTGCTTGGGTCATAATCACGAAATCGAAAGAATCTTCATCAAAGTAGTAGCTCAAATCATAGCTGTTTAAGTCACTTTGAATCACGTTCAACCCATTTTGCATCGCTTGAATCGATTTCTGGGCATCCAGTTCCATGCCGTAGCCGTTGATTTGATGTTTTTCGATCAAGTGTTTTAACAGTAGGCCGTCTCCGCAACCTAGGTCGAGCACGCGGCTTTTTGGCGTAATCCAGTCGGCAATCAGTTTAAATTCGGTAGAAATTTTCTGGCTCATACGGATGCCTCTGCAGTCGGGATGTCATCGTAAACGCGTTGCATATAGTTACCGAAAACCCCTTCATAGTGATCGTTTGGCAATAAAAAAGCATCATGACCGTGCGCAGAAGTGATCTCGGCATAGCTGACGTCGGCATCATTATCGAGCAGTGCCTTAACAATCTCATGCGAGCGTTGCGGCGAGAAGCGCCAGTCGGAAGTAAATGATACCACCAGAAATTTTGCCGTCGCTTGCGCCAAAGTTTTGCTCAAGTCGTGGTCGTAATCTGCGGCTGGATCAAAGTAGTCGAGCGCTTTGGTCATTAATAAATAAGTATTGGCGTCGAAGTTCATCTTAGTGGCGAACTTCTCGCCTTGATAGCGCAAATAGCTTTCTACTTGAAACTCAACGTCGAAGTTGTATTTCAATTTGTCTTCACGCAGTTCACGACCAAATTTCGTGCCCATCATATCGTCGGATAGATAGGTTAGGTGACCCAGCATGCGCGCTAACGCCAGACCGCTTTTGGGTACGGTTTCTTGATCAAGGAAGCGGCCGTCATGAAATTCCGGGTCGGACATGATGGCACGCCGTGCGACTTCGTTGAAAGCGATGTTTTGTGCTGACAGTTTTGGCGCCGCGGCAATGACAATTGCATGGCGTAGCTTTTCCGGGTAATCAATCGCCCATTGCATGACTTGCATGCCGCCCATTGAACCGCCGACTAGCGCCGCCCATTGTTCGATGCCAAGATACTTACGCAATTCGTTCTGGCTTTCTACCCAATCCTTACAGGTGACAATAGGAAAGTCCGCTCCGTACACTTTGCCGGTTTGCGGATTGATGGTCGTAGGGCCGGTACTGCCGCGACAACCGCCTAAGTTATTGGAGCAGACCACAAAGAATTTATCGGTATCAATGACCTTGCCTGAGCCAATATAGCCGTCCCACCAGCCTTTTTTGCCATCGGCATCAATACCGGCGACATGGTGGTCACCGCTCAAAGCGTGGCAAATTAAAATCGCATTGGATTTATCGGCATTTAGTTCGCCATAGGTTTCGTACACCAGTTCGTATTCAGGTAGGCTTGAACCGCTTTTTAGCGGTAACGGCGCTTTAAAAGCAAAGCGCTGTTCTACTGTCGGGTTAGCAATACTCATCCAGGCATTCCTATCATTGATTGCGCGGCTGTAGCAATCGAACCGACGATAACGATTTGCACCAGTTTGATGGCGACAATCGCTAAAATCGGCGATAAATCAAAACCGCCCATTGGCGGGAGCATACGGCGGAAAGGCTCCAGAACCGGCTGGGTCATCTGGATGAAAATCGCGGTATTTGGGTTATATTGCGGCGACACCCAGCTCAAGATGACTTGGATAATAATTAGCCAGAACAGCATATCGAGTAGCTGATTCATTACTTCGCTTAATGCAGCTAAGGCAATAAAACCGATGCCGAAATCTCGGTTGGTCAAAAAACCGATTAAAAGCACAAACAGCGATTGCAGAATCACTGCCGTAATCACCGCAGCCCAATCCCAACGACCTTTAGTTGGAAGAGCTTTATTGAGTGGTGCGCAAATCGGGTTGGTCACTTTGGCTACAAATGTTACGACGGGATGATTCCAGTCAGCATAAGTCGCGCGCATTAAGAAACGTAACATCAAGGCGAAGATTACCAAGCCGACCGCAAACTGTAGCAAAAACAGGCCGCCTTGGCCTAGGGGTGAACTCATTTCCATCTTAAGCTTCTCCTCCAAGCTCGTCTGCCAGTTCTTGTGCACGGTTGCGCGCTGCATTCATTGCGCCGGCAACCGTATCACGCAAGTTATGGGTTTCAAAATATTGAATCGCTTTTTCAGTGGTACCGTTTGGCGAGGTAACATTGGCACGCAGTTCTGCACAATCCTGATGCGATTCCATCACCATCTTCGCTGCACCAAGCGCGGTTTGCATGGTCAAGAGGTGAGCGGATTTGGCATCCAGTCCCATGTCTTGTGCGGCTTTTTCCATCGCTTCCATAAATAGAAAATAATAAGCTGGACCGCTACCTGATAGTGCGGTAACTACATCAATTTGATTTTCTTGTTCAACCCATAGAGTCAAGCCGGTAGCGCGCATAATGTGCTCTGCTTGGCTTTTCTGTTCGCTGTTGACTTGTGAATTAGCATAAAGACCGATAGCGCCGGTTTGAATCAACGCCGGTGTGTTTGGCATGGTACGTACGATGGCCAGTTCTCCGCCTAACCAACGATTGATGTCGTCAGTACGAATCCCTGCGGCAACCGAGATAATCAATGGTGAACCTGCTTGTACTGTATCGCTGATTTCTGCACAGACTTGACGCAGAATCTGTGGTTTAACTGCCAGAACGATAATATCGGCATGCATCAAGGCTTCGCCGTTGTTGGCATAAGTTTGAATGGCAAACTGGCTGCTTAGGGCATCACGCTGTTCTTGATTCGGGTCGGTTGCAAGAATATTGTTTGCGTCATAACCGCTTGCAATCAGGCCACCGATTAAGCTCTTCGCCATATTGCCGGCGCCGATAAAACAGATTTTTGCGTTCATAGTCCTCGGTCTTTTTACTTAGTTATGAGGGACATTATTATAAGCTAAAAAGAGCACTGAATTACAGCGCTTGCACGTAATTGCACAATGCTTTTTTGAGTGATAAATTCGCTTAAGTTTTGTCGCGAACTGCCGTTAAATGTAAAACTTACCGGAATTACTTTGAGGTGCTGTGATGTCTACGCCAATTGCCAATGCATTAACTGCCAATGGTTTGCTGAACCGTTATCTAAATCCGAGTCAGGATAACGCCAATCCGAAAGCCGCTGAGAATGCCGCTAATAATTTTATAAAACAGAATGAAGATGTTGCCTATACCCCCTCGGCAATGCGTGCTGGTTCGATAATGCAATCCGAACAAGCTTTCTCCTATAGCGAGAGTATGAGTCTGCAATTGACCACCAAAGAAGGCGATAAGGTGTCGGTCGATTTTCGTCAGTTATACGCCGCTTACCAATCTTATAAAGAGATGCAGTATGCCGAGCAGAATGATGAAGCACCGCAAGGTTTTTCTGTCTATGAATCGAGAGAAGCGGTGCAGATGGCCGCTTTTGAAGAGCGGTTTGCGATGAGTATTGAAGGCGATCTCAATGAAGAGGAATTGGGGGCGATTTTCAGTGTTTTCGAGCAGGTCGATCAAATTGCTAATCAATTTTATGGAGGCAATATCGAGCAGGCTTTACAGAGTGCGGTTGATATGGAAATCGATTTTGGTCAATTGCAGAACGTAAGCTTGAATTTAACGCAGTCGGCGACTTGGGTTAGCCGTCAGCAACAAGCGGCTATGCAGGAATACGGTGAAAATAGTGCTGAGCAACAATCTGCGGAAACGGCAGGGGTTGAGCAACTCCCCGAATATTATCAAAAATGGCAAGCGGCGCTTGAATCACTGAATCAGTTTATGGAAGACTCGCAAACCATGTGGGATGAATTGACCGGTAAAGTATTGGCACAGCGTTTTCCTGAACAAGATTCTACGAGTGGGTGGTTGGAACGTGTTAAAGCGTTTCATCAGCAGTTTGCTGAGTTTGCCCAAGATAACAACCAAACTACTGCCGACAGTGATGCGACCGAAAATGAAAATAGCGTAAAAGAGCCAACTTAAATTTGCCTAAACGCTAAAGTTTTTGAATGCTTGCCGATATAAATAATAGAGGTAATCAATTACCCGTTATGCAGTAACCATCAATCTACAGATGTGAATACTGGCAAAAAGGAGATAGGCCGGTTGAGGAAACTCAATCGGCTTTTTTCATTTTATTGCGACTTAATCCTTAAGGAGCGATTGCACGGCCTTTAACAATAGCGCTTTATGAATCGGTTTACTGAGGTAGTAGCAATTTCCGACGGCCTGTGCTGAATTTTTGGTATTTTCACTCGTGTCAGCAGATATGAAGATAATTGGTAAATGTTGTGTGTTGGTATCTTGACGAAGCGACTGCGCAAATTCAATGCCATTAATATCGGGCATGACCACATCTAACAGAATCAAATCAGGTTGGTTTTCTTGGATTAGCTCTCTTGCCGTATAAACACTTTTGGTCACCATTAGTTCGTAATCGTCAACCAACATAGCGCCGAGAATACTTAAATTAATCCTTTCGTCATCGATGACTAAAATCGATTTCTTATCCATATTTACCTCTTAAAAACATAATGAAATGAATTGTGTTGTTTTAAGTCTGAAGTGAATAATTTCTTGCCCCGAACAAGTCGGTGCCGATGCGTACCCAAGTTGCGCCTTCGAAAATAGCCGCTTCCAAATCTCCAGACATGCCCATAGAGAGTTGATCGAGTTGCAGTTGCGGATTTTGCTGTTGCAGCTTATCTAATAAATGTTTCATTTTTGCGAAAACAGCACGTTGTTCACTGAAATCATCTCGCGCTTTAGGGATTGTCATGAGTCCGCGTAGTGTAATATTCGGAAGGTGACTGATTTCCGCTACCGCATCGTGTAATTCTTGCGGAGTAAAACCGGATTTACTGGTTTCTTGATCGATATTGACGGCTAATAAAATCTTTAAGGGCGGTAAGTCGGTTGGACGTTGTTCGCTAAGCCGGCGAGCGATTTTTACACGATCGACACTATGTACCCAAGCAAAATTTTCAGCGATTGGACGGGTTTTATTGGACTGAATAGGTCCAATGAAATGCCACGTTAATTGCGGTGCTTGCGTGATTTTATCAAGCGCTTCTTGCAGATAGTTTTCGCCGAAATCCTGTTGTCCGGCCTGTGCCATTGCCAGTATATCAGTGAACGGCTTAGTTTTACTGACCGCTAATAGGTTGACTTCATCAGGATTGCGTTTGCCATCGATGCAAGCGTTCTGAATACGCTGTTGAACTTGTTGCCGGCTGTGTTGTAACTGTTGTGTTCGAGCGGTCATGCGTATCCTCTGTCGATGGGGTGGCGTTTATTCTAGTGAAGTGTTTTGGCGGCTAGATAGATTTGATTGTTTGCGGTCAACTTTCGCCGTTGCTTAACCAGAACAAGTGATGGCTAGAGTATACTCAAATGTTAGAGTAATTTTTAATTCGTTTAGTCAATTTTTGACAAGCGTTGCGGGTTCAGTACAGCAGAGGTGATGCGATGAAGAAAGTGATATCCAGCGAGAATAACTATCCCTACGAAACCAAAATGAAGCGTTCGGAATATGAACAGCAAAAGCGTCTGTTGCAGATTGAGTTGTTGAAGTTGCAACGTTGGGTTAAAGAGAATGACGAGCGAATTGTGATGCTGTTTGAAGGGCGCGATGCGGCAGGAAAAGGGGGCACTATCAAAAGGGTTCGAGAGCATTTAAACCCGCGTGGTGCTCGAGTAGTTGCTCTGGATAAGCCGAATGAAAAAGAAAAAGGCCAGTGGTATTTCCAGCGCTATATTGAGCAGTTGCCGACGGCCGGCGAGATCGTCATGTTTGACCGTTCTTGGTATAACCGAGCTGGGGTCGAGCGAGTTATGGGATTTTGCACTCCGCCGGAATATAACCAATTTATGCACCAAGCGCCGGAGTTTGAACGCATGCTAGCCAATGAAGGCATTCGGTTGATGAAGTTTTGGTTTTCGGTTGGCCGCAAAGAACAATTGCGCCGTTTTAATGCGCGTAAAACCGATCCTCTAAAACAGTGGAAGCTGAGTCCAATGGATTTGGCGTCACTGGATCGCTGGGAAGATTACACCAAAGCCAAGGAAGATATGTTCTTTTATACCAATACCCACCATGCTCCTTGGACAGTGATTAAATCGAATTGTAAAAAACGAGCGCGTTTAGAAGCGATGCGCTTTATTTTAAATCAGATTCCGTACGATGGTAAGGATGAAGAGGTCGTAGGAGTACCTGACCCGCTAATTGTCAGTAGTGGCGAAGATATTTTTTCGGATGCGTAAGGTAATTGCTTAAGGAGAGAATGGATGAATATTTCCCACCATGCCTATGATGTTGTAAAAGGTTTTCGTAATAGCCTCGGAGAAGAGCAGAAAGCAGTGCTTAGCCAAGAGGACTATGAAGATTTACAAATTTTAGTTGAAGCCGCGATTGCTGCTCATGCCTCGAAAGTATTGCATGATAATGCCAAGCAAATTGAAGCTTTGGCTAAAAGCACTCGTCATCTGGCTTCCAGTATTGAGCAGGATGAAGGTGATTCATGAATCGGGGTAAATGGAATGTAATGTAAATTTAATTTTGCGTACTCTCAGTAAAATACTTATACTATACGTAAAAATGCCAATATTTGAGATAATGGTTCGAATAAATGGTGGTTGTTAATAAGTTTTTATCGAGGATAGAGCAATGAGTTTACAAAAGGAGAAGTGCCGAAAAGAAGGATTCTTTTTGATTGTTACCGCGGTTGCCGGTGCAGCATTATGGACATGGATGATTATGAACCAAGGACTGGATCTAGTTCGGTCTTATCAAGTCGATCAAAGCTATCTTTTACAGATTGTTGCATTTGGGTTAAGTAGTCTGCTGTTTTTGCTAGTTTTGTGGTTATTTATTGTTGTTGGTATCAGACTGGTACGTACCAACGATATTTAAGTTTAGAGAGTTCAGTAAATGGCTTTTGGCTGAAAGAAACTGCTTACTAAGGTGGTTTTTGTTTGAATGCATCCGCTGAGATATTTGAAATTTTTTCTATGTTTTTTACAGGCAAAGTAAATTGATTTTCAGTGAATTTGCCTTTAGTGATGCTTGGTTAAGGAGTTCGCAACATTCTTGAGTGGTGGATTTTGTAGCAGACAGAATAACGTGCCATTCATCAATCACATTTTTAGGGCGGTGCTGTTCAGTAATTAGCGCCGTCTTTAGCCATTCGGCTAACATTTCAGCTAGGCTCATCTGAGCACATCCGGCAATAAAGTCTTCGCTACAGAGTCGATTCGCAATTTTCCAATCTTCTAATAACGTACAAGCACCAATTGCTTCAGGCGGTGTGCCTTGCACCATAAAGCGTGCCGGCTTGATGGCAAATGGGAACCTTTTTTGGGCATGAAGTAATACTAAATCACCGGTAGGATTCGTGTGGTTTTGACGCTGTTTAGCCAAGGCAAACAGTGGAGCCATGCATAACTCTTCGCCAAGCATCAGTAGCTTATCCGCTTTTAACGGTAGTGTTTTTTCTGACCAGATAATTTGTAGACAAGTGTCACTTGCAACCTCGATTTGAGAGTCACAGAGAAATTGCAATTGCCAATGGTTATCGCTAAGTGAATGGATCGCAAATAGATTTAACGGCTGTCCGCTATTGAGAGAAAAGCGTGCCGTTATAAAGTCAACGGCATTCTTGTCAGTAGCGTTATCCGCGGTGATTTGCAGGCTCAATAGCCAGTGGCCGTTTAGTTGTTCCTGCCACTGAAGTTGTGCAATCGAGTAGTTGGCGCTATCCATTAAACTTCATTGTTTTTATAGACAGGGCGGCCTTGGAAGAAAGTTTGTTCAACCTTGCCGATAAACTCCCAGCCGATAAATGGCGAGTTTTTGCCTTCGCTGATAATGCTGTCTTTATCGAACGTCCAGATGCCTTCGGGATCAATAATAGCCAAGTCAGCAGGGCGCGAAGTCTGTAATGAGCCGGTTGGGATCTGTAAGATTTCCGCCGGTGTTTGGGTTACGGCTTTAATTGCGGTAGTAATATCTAGTTGGCCTTCTTGTACCAATTTCAATACCAGCGGCAGAAGTGTTTCCAAGCCAATAATTCCCGGTTGGCTTTCACCGAACGGTAGCAGTTTATCATCACGGTGCAGTGGTGTATGGTCACTGACGATTGCATCAATCACCCCTGAACGAACGCCGGCTAGCAATGCATCGCGGTCACGCAGACTGCGCAATGGCGGCGATACATGGAACAGGCTGTTGAAACTAAGTACGTCCATTTCCGATAGTAATAGCTGATGAATTGCAACATCGCAAGTTACCGGTAAGCCGCGTTTTTTGGCTTCGGCAATCATTTCGACTGAGCGCGCACAAGAAAGCTGCGAAAAGTGAGCACGGATACCGGATTCTTCAACCAGAACCAAATCGCGTGCTAGAGCAGACGTTTCCGCCGCTGGCGTAATCGGCGGCAAACCTAGACGTGAAGCGACCGGTCCGTCGTGAGCCACGCCGTTGTTCTTTAAATCTTGGTCTTCACAACGCAACATCACCACTGTATCCAGTGATGCTGTGTATTCAAGTGCGTTTTTTAAAGTCAGTGCACTCTGTACCGGGCGGTTAGCTTGGCTAAGTGCCACACAACCACCCTCGATAAGTGAGTAGATGCCGCTTAGTAATTTTCCTTCCAAGCCTTGAGTTAAGGCGCCAATCGGCATGACATAAGCCGTTGCCGCTTGACGGGCACGACGTTGTATTAGTTCAGTTACGGCTTGTGTATCATTAACAGGATTAGTGTCTGGAGGGCAGCAGATAGTTGTGACGCCGCCGGCAACCGCAGCGCGGGTTTCGCTAGCGATGGAACCTGCAAAGATACTGCCCGGTTCGCCAAGGCGCGCTTGCAGGTCTACTAAGCCGGGAACAACCCATTTACCGGTTGCGTCAATTTCTTGATCGGCGCTAAAGCCTTCCGGCGCTTCGTCGCCGATTTCGGCAATCCGACCGCGTGCCATATAGATGTTAGTGACCTTATCCAAGTCTTGACTTGGGTCGATAACTCGGGCATTTAAAATGGCTAATCTCATTGAGGGTTCTCCATCTCGGCATTCTCTTCGGCTAGGGCGCTTTGTTCTTGTTCGGCTTGGTGTTGTGCGAGTTGTGCAGCGTTACTCATAATCACCGACATCACCGCCATGCGCACGGCGATGCCGTAAGTAACCTGTTCTAAAATGACTGATTGCGGGCCATCAGCTACTGCGGAATCGATTTCAACACCGCGGTTGATTGGCCCCGGATGCATTACGATGGCATCCGGTTTTGCTAACGCCAGACGTTTTTCAGTTAAACCGTAGCGCTTAAAGAACTCTTTTTCGCTTGGAATTAATGCCGACTTCATGCGCTCGTTTTGCAGACGAACCATGATAATGACATCAACGTCTTTCAGTCCTTCTTCAATATCGTGATAGACATGTACGCCGAGTGCTTCAGGGTGCTCTGGCAGTAGGGTTTTAGGGCCGATAACACGGATTTCACGCGCTTCCAGAATACTCAGTGCCTGAATCTGCGAACGTACTACTCGCGAATGCAGGATGTCGCCGACAATCGCAACTTTCAGGTCGAAGACATCGCCTTTTTTCTTGCGGATGGTAAACATATCCAAAAGCGCTTGAGTTGGGTGGGCGTGTTGCCCGTCACCGGCATTCAGGACATGCACATGCGGAGCGACATGTTGTGCGAAGAAGTGTGCCGCGCCGCTCTCCGCGTGGCGGATAACGAACATATCGGCCTGCATCGCTTGCAGATTCCACAAGGTATCCAGTAAGGATTCACCTTTCTTGGTTGCGGAGGTTTGGATATCCAAGCTTTCGATATCGGCAGAAAGACGTTTTTCGGCAATTTCGAAAGTGGTTCGAGTGCGTGTACTTGGCTCGAAGAACAGGTTCATAATGCTCTTGCCGCGCAGCAGAGGTACTTTTTTAATCTTATTGGTATTCGGATCGATAAAAGATTCAGCGGTATCAAGAATCTCGGTCAAGTGATGTTGTTTAAGACCTTCTAAGGTCAAAAGGTGTTTCAGTTTACCCAGTTCATTCAATTGCGGATTGGGGGCGGTTAAGCGCGCTGTCATGCAGATACCTCGGCTTTCTCTGAGATGGTCACTTCAATCGGATCCGGTCCGGTTACTTTAATGGTTTGTTGGCATTCCAGTTGCATACCGACCACATCGGCTTGGAATGGCAGTTCGCGGCAACCTTTACGATCCAGCAGGACGACGAGGGTGACACTGGCAGGGCGACCGTAATCAAAGATCTCATTCAATGCGGAACGAATGGTGCGACCGGTGTACAGCACGTCATCGACCAGAATAATGTGTTGGTCTTCAATATCCCATGGGATATGCGCCGGTTTAACTTGTGGGTTTAGCCCGATGCGCGAGAAATCATCGCGGTAGAAAGAAATATCAATCAACCCTAGCTCTTCTTGCAACCCAAGGCGTTGGTGCAAGGCTTCTCCAATCCATTCGCCGCCGGTGCGAATACCGATCATTTTCGGGTTAGGGCGTTGTGCCATCTTCTCGTTAAGTTGTCCGCTCATGGTTTCGAGCAGCGCGCTAACATCTATGTCCAGTTGTTGCATCCTGAAAATGACTCTCTTCTATGTGTTTTGTTGTAACCAGTTTTCTAAAATAATCTGTGCAGCATGGTCGTCAATATGGGGTGTTTTGCTGCGCTTTTTACTGTGCGCATGGCGCTGTTCCGCTTCAATGGAGCTGAGTTGTTCTTCAATGAAAAACACTGGGCGACCATAACGCCCGCTAAGGCGTTGTCCGAATTTGCGTGCCGGTTGCGTTAGCGGTTGTTCGCTCCCGTCCAGGCGCATAGGTAAGCCAACCACAATCGCAGCCGGTTGCCATTTTTCAAACAGTTGAGTAATCGATTGCCAGTCGGGTTTGCCGTCTTGACTATTAACAATTGCTTCCGGCGAAGCGGTTTGAGTGACGGTCTGTCCGATAGCAACCCCAATTCGCCGCAAGCCAAAATCAAATCCGATAATGGAGCCTTCAATCGGCTTAGGCATGACCGGCCTCGCTGGAGAGAAATTCTGGGGCGATACCTAAGGTGCCGAGCGCGACTTCCCAGCGTTGTTCGATAGGGGTTTCAAATAGCAGTGATGCATTGTATGGAATGGTCAGCCAACTATTGTCTTGCAACTCTCCGGCGAGTTGTCCCGGCTCCCAACCGGCAAAGCCGAGGCAGACAATAAAATCATCCGGTGCTTCGTCGCTGCTGACTGCTTCCAGAAAATCATCGGAAACGGTCATTGATAAATCATCATTGAGGTAAACCGAACTTTTCCAGTTTCCGCCTCGCTGATGCAAGATAAACCCGCGCTCCAAATCGACAGGACCACCCATAATGATCGGCTCATCAAGGTGATGATTGCGTTCGGTATAAGGATATTCCAAGTGTTCCAATAGCGTACGCACATCGAGTTTGTGAGGCAGGTTGATAACCAGCCCCATGCTACCGTGCTCGTTATCTTCGACGACATAAATCACGGTTTTTTCAAACCAACTATTGTCGAGTGAAGGCATCGCCACCAGAATTGAATGTTCGAGAGAGTGCAACTGTTTCATACTGTCGGATTATATCAACTTTAGCCTTTTTT
The DNA here is from genome assembly GCF_017571465.1 of Thiomicrorhabdus marina. GTDB lineage: Bacteria > Pseudomonadota > Gammaproteobacteria > Thiomicrospirales > Thiomicrospiraceae > Thiomicrorhabdus > Thiomicrorhabdus marina. Next base: position 45,878 of record NZ_JAGETV010000006.1, read on the forward strand.
CCATGCTTTTTGTTTGTGATATTTTGCCGTCATAAGCGACGCAAAAGACCTGTTCAACAGCCATTTTTTTCGCAATTTCACGCCACTGCTTCGGGCCGGCAATTAATAGCGCAGTTGCTGCGGAATCTGCGGTAGTCGCATCGGAGTGAATTACCGTGACTGAAGCAAAACCGTCGGCAGGGTAGCCGGTGTTCGGATTGATAATGTGTGAAAAACGTCGGCCTTGCCATTCATAGAAACGTTGATAAGTGCCGGAGGTGACCACGCTTTCGCCATCTTGTGCTGCAATAGAGGCAATTGGCTGCTGTGGGTTTTTTGGATGACTAATGGCGATTTGCCAAGCTTTACCTTGTGGTTTATTGCCAAGCGCTTTCATATCGCCACCGATACTGACCAGCGCGCTTTTAATTCCTGCCGTTGCTAGGCTTTGTAAAGCCATATCCAGAGCCAAGCCTTTGGCATTGCCGCCAAAATCCAGTTGTACATCTGGATTGTCACTGAGCAGTTGATTGTCCGTAAAGTAAATGTCTTTGATCGATGGACGTTGTTGCAACCACCTATCAATTTGCTCTTGAGAGGGGGGAGGGCCTTGCCAGCTGTCGCCGTGAAAGCCCCACATGGCAATCAGTTTGCCGATGCCCGGATCAAACAGATAATCGCTGGCCGCGCTGAGTTGTTGTGATTTTAGAATAAAGCGCTTTACGGATTCAGCAACCGTAATCGGTTTTTGGACAGCAATCGCATTGTTGATTTTGCTGAGAATGCCGCCTTGTTCCCACGCGTGCCATTCGTGGTGGAAACGCTGAAAGTCGTGATTAATTTTCGCGACGGCTTGCTCAATAACGGCTTGCTCTGGATGATAAATCGTAATATCGACTTCGGTGCCGAACACGATGATTTGAAATTGATGAGCTTGCAATGGTTGTGAACAGGCGCTAAAAAAGAGCGGCGCGCTGATGATTGCAGGAATACTTTTTAGAAAGTGCCGACGATACATATCAATTCATCCGCAAAGTAACGCCGCAATCCGTAAACTCTGTATTGTGGCGCTAGGTTACATTATGCTTGGCGTTGCTGTTCTAGATGGTCAAACAACACGCCGGCGATATTCAGGCCGAATTGTGCATCCAGTTCACGGATGCAAGTCGGGCTGGTGACATTGATCTCGGTGATGTAATCGCCGATAACATCCAGACCGACAAAGTGTAGGCCTTTGGCTTGTAAAGTCGGTTTAATCTGCTCGCACAACCAACGTTCGCGTTCGGTGATCTCCATACCAATACCGGTGCCGCCAGCAGCGATATTACCGCGGGTCTCACCCTCTTTTGGAATTCGCGCCAGAGTGTAATCAATCGGTTCGCCATTAATCAACAAAACGCGCTTATCGCCTTGTTTGATTTCCGGCAGGTAAACCTGCGCCATAATATGATGCTTGCCGTGCTCGGTCATGGTTTCGATAATCACGCTGATATTTGGGTCATCGGCTTTGACGCGGAAAATAGACGCGCCGCCCATGGCATCCAACGGTTTAAAAATGGTGTCTTGATGCTCGGCAACGAAAGCGCGCAGTTTGTCTGCATTGGCGCTGACTAGGGTTTGCGGAATGCAGTTTGGGAACCAGCTGGCAAACAGCTTCTCATTGGCATCGCGCAAGCTTTGCGGCTTATTCACCACCAAAACACCTTCCGCTTCCGCTTGTTCCAAAATATGGGTGCTGTACAGATAGTCGTTATTAAATGGCGGGTCTTGGCGAATCAGGACAATATCTAACTCGCTTAAAGCCGTTTCTTGGCTTGTACCGAAACCGAAAAATTGTTCATCGATACCGCGATCCCACACTTTTAGTAACGTGGTGTTGGCATAAGCGCTACCGTTATCAAGATAGAGATCTTCGGGCTGCATATAATACAGTTCGTAACCACGACGTTGCGCTTCTAACAGCATGGCAAAAGAGCTGTCTTTATACGGTTTGATGTTCTCAATCGGGTCCATCACGATTCCGAGTTTCATCTTTGGCTCCTAAGCGTTGTCGTCGAGCGGCGGCAGTTCACCGGTGGCATCGGCGATTTCACGCGCGGCAGCTAATAGTGCCAAACGTGCAATGACGCCATAGGCGTAGAAACGGTTCGGTGCAGCATCCGGTTGTTGATTTTCATCCGGTAAAATGCCGGCTTCGGCATAAGAAATCGGTTGGAAATGCATACCCGGCGAGTTCAGATTATCGGTTGCTCCTTTACCGGTATGGACGCGATAGAAACTACCGACTACTTGGCTACCAATCATGTAAACCACTGGTTCTGCAACGGCACCGTCAATCTCTTCGTAGGTGTAAACCCCTTCTTGCACCAGCATTTGCTCGACGTGCAAACCTTCTTTAACCGATGACATTTTATTGCGCTGTTTGCGATTCAGGTTTAGAACATCTTCTGCACTCTGTACTGACATAATCGCCATGCCGTAGGTACCGCTATCGGATTTAACGATGACGAAAGGTTTACAGCCGATATCATGCTCGTCGTAATATTTTTGCGTGTCCGCTAACATCTTATTGACTGCATCGGCTAGTTGATCCAAGCCGGTACGTTCTTTGAAGCTGATCGGGCCGCACTGTTCGGAAGTCGGAGTAATTAACCAAGGGTCAATGTTAATAATTTTGGCAAAGGCTTCAGTCACTTCTGAATAGTGTTGGAAATGGTGCGTCTTGTAACGGTTGTCCCAGCCCAAGTCCAGAGGAGGAAGTAGAGTTTGTTCGATATTTTCCAGAATTTCCGGGCGTCCGCCTGACAAGTCGTTGTTCAGCAGAACCGCACATGGGAAAAAGTCATCCACGCCGACTTGGTTATCTTTACGCATTAAAGGTTTTAAGGTGAGCGCATTGCCGGATGGCAGCTCAATCACCATCGGTGCGTCCAAGCCTTCCATCATCGAACCGATTTGCACTTCGTAACCGGCGGTTTCGATAATCGATTTTAGAGCAAACAAGTTTTCTAAGTAAAAGGTATTACGGGTATGGTTTTCAGGAATAATCAGCACGCCGTCGGCAATAGGGCAGACTTGAGATATCTTACTTTGCGCCGCATGCACCGCCAGAGAACGCAGTTCCGGGTGTAGGTTGTTGAAGCCGGCCGGAAATAGATTAGTGTCCACCGGTGCCAGTTTATAACCGGCGTTACGTAAATCCACCGAGCCGTAAAAAGGCGCTGGGGTTTTGCTGAACTGTTTACGCAACCATGCCTCGATTTCATTGGTATGAGCGAGTAGGTGGCTTTCAAGTTCAAGCAGTGGGCCGGTCAAAGCGGTCTGCAAATGCGGAACGGAAGTAGCTGGCATTTTTTCTCTCTTTTACTTGCGCTGATTAAGAGCAGTATTATAGCGAATCTGCAATACGCATACAGCGTATGGATTGGAATAATATTTATTCTTATAAGGTGAGGATCTGCTTAAAATTCATAATTAGGTTCTGCCACGGCCATTTTTAAGATGACAACAGAGTCAAATATGAATTTTAAGTAGACCCTAAATATCGCCCCAAAGCGATTGGGCAATGGCGAGCATGGCCGGCCCAGCCGTTTCGGTACGCAGGATGCGCGGTCCCAGTTGAATCGCTGTGCAACCCTGTTGTACGGCTAGCCCAACTTCTTCATCGGTTAAGCCGCCTTCTGGGCCGACTAAAATATTTAACGGTTGCTTGAAATTAGGCGTCGCCATCTGTGCCAAGGTTTGCTTTGCATAAGGATCGCAGACAATACCTTGTATAGAAGGGTTTTGTTGCCAGAACTCTTTTAAGGTCATGAGCGGCAGAACTTCTGGCACAAATGCTCGGCCGGACTGTTCGCAAGCGTTAATGACAATTGCTTGCCATTGTGCACGACGTTTGTCGATTTTGTCGTCTTTCAGTTTTACTTCGCAGCGCTCGGTGAACAGCGGCTGAATGGCTTTAACGCCAAGTTCAACCGCTTTTTGCAAGCTGTAATCCATGCGATCGCCGCGCGAAATTCCTTGCAGTAAAATGGTGTCAAGCGGCGATTCATTGTGTGATTGACTGACAGTACCAACTTGTACGCTAGCATCACGGCGCCCTTCGACCAGTAAAGTGCCTTGCGCCAAATTACCTTGGCCGTCAAATAGTTCCAAGACAGTGTTGTTTTTTAGGCGTAGCACGGTCAAAGCGTAATGAGCCTGTTCCTTGGTCAAACTCAAGGTTTGACCGGAGATAAACTCGACAGGAAGGTGTAAACGAACGGTGCGCATGCTGCTACAAACTTACTTTAGGGTTAGGGCTGTAGCGATATCCAGCGTTGGCTGGGTTTTGTTCATGCTATAGAAGTGAATGCCCGGCGCGCCGGCATCCAGTAATTTTTGCGACAGCTCGGTGACCACATCTTTACCGAATTCAAGCAAACCGGCTTGGTCGTCTTCAAATGATTCCAAACGGCATTTCAACCAACGAGGAACTTCTGCGCCGCAACCTTGAGAGAAGCGGATTAAGTTTTCGTAGTTGGTGATTGGCATGATGCCCGGAATAATCGGTAGGTCGATACCGTTCTTTTCGCAGTTATCGACGAAATAGCGATAGCTGTCGAAGTTATAGAAGTACTGAGTAATTGCTGAATCAGCGCCTTGCTCAACTTTGTGTTTGAACCATTTAATGCCGATGTCGCAGTTGCGCGCTTGCGGATGCGTCTCCGGATAAGCAGCGACTTCTAAATGAAAGGCATCACCTTTCTGCTCTTTAATGAAGGCTACCAAGTCGCTGGCGTATTTGAATTCGCCCGGGTCCATCATCCCTGACGGCAAATCTCCGCGGAGGGCGACAATGCGCTTGACGCCCATTTCTTGATATTTATTCAGTAACTCTAAAACACTCTCTTGAGTTGCACCGATACAGGTTAAATGCGGGGCGGCTTCAAAATCGGTCTGAGTTTGGATGTAACGAACCGTTTCGACCGTTTTTTCTTGCGTAGTGCCGCCGGCCCCGTAAGTCACCGACATATATTCCGGACTCATCGCGCCAAGTTCTTGAGCGGCGGTTTTTAGGTTTTCCATGCCTTTATTGGTACGAGGCGGGAAAAATTCCAAACTCAATTTTTGTGCATATTTCTTTTGTGATTGCATTGGATAGTTCCTTTGCTTTTAAACATATCGCTAAATTCTACTAGGTCGCGCTGCGAAAGATTTTGTTTATGTGATGCGTTGCTCATTTACTCTAATGTAAACAGAGCTATACCTCGCTAAAAATCTTTTTCGCTGTGCTCTAGTGAGTTTTGCAATATGTTTTTTAGTTTTGTTCAGTATGGTCAAGCCATGCTCTAGTGACTGATTACAGTCCTGCGTCGGCACGAAGTGCGTCGGCTTTGTCGGTGTTTTCCCAAGTGAATTCCGGTAGCTCACGACCGAAGTGTCCGTAAGAAGCGGTCTTCTGATAAATTGGGCGATATAGATCCAGCATTGCAATCAAGCCTTTCGGACGTAGATCGAAGTGTTCACGTACCAATTTCTCGATTAGCGTGATATCAACTTTCTCGGTACCGAAAGTCTCGATGCTGATTGACGTCGGTTCTGCCACACCAATCGCATAAGACACTTGGATTTCACACTTGTCTGCTAGACCGGCGGCAACGATGTTCTTCGCTACATAACGGCCTGCGTAAGCGGCCGAACGGTCAACTTTTGACGGATCTTTACCAGAGAAAGCTCCTCCGCCATGGCGCGCCATGCCGCCGTACGTATCAACGATAATTTTACGACCGGTTAGGCCGGCATCGCCAACTGGGCCACCGATAACAAAGCGGCCGGTCGGGTTGATATGGAAGTCAGTGTCTTTATGCAGCCATTCAGCAGGTAGAACCGGCCTGATAATCTCTTCCATCACCGCTTCACGTAGGGTTTTATTGTCTACTTCAGGGTTGTGCTGCGTGGATAGTACTACAGCGTCAATTGCGACTGGTTGACCATCTTCGTAACGTAAGGTTACCTGAGATTTTGCATCTGGACGTAGCCAGTTTAGTTGACCTGATTTACGAATTTCTGCTTGTTTTTCCATCAAGCGGTGCGCGTAGTAAATCGGTGCCGGCATAAGTACGTCGGTTTCGTTAGATGCATAACCAAACATTAAACCTTGGTCACCGGCTCCTTGTTCGTGTTCTTCAGTGTCATCAACGCCCATGGCGATTTCCGGTGATTGTTTACCGATAGATGAAAGTACCGCACAAGTTTCACCATCAAAGCCTAGATCGCCATGGTCATAACCAATATCTTTTACGACTTTACGTACGAGTTCTTCTTGGTCAACCCAAGCTTCAGTGGTGATCTCGCCACCAATTAATACCATTCCGGTTTTTACGAAGGTTTCACAGGCAACGCGTGCACGTGGATCTTGTTCTAGGATGGCGTCCAACATCGCATCGGAAATCTGGTCGGCGATTTTATCTGGGTGGCCTTCAGAAACGGATTCAGACGTAAATACTGTGGTTTTGCTCATAACTGTTCCTCGGAAACGAAAACTTATAACGAGGTACGGAAAATCAACGGGAGACAGGGATAGAGAAAAGCTCCTCGCTTTAGCCGTACTTATTTAATGCGCCCGCAAGCTGATGATCAAATCGGCGCTAATCAGGTATTATGGCATTTTTTTTTGCTGCCATCAATATTCGCTAATATTTGGTTATGTGGTGATTAGTCGAAAATCTCGATAATCGGACGAGGATGGTCAAAGTAATAACCTTGTGCATAGTGTATGCCGACTTCCTTAAGCCAATTGGCGGTTTCTTGGTTCTCGACAAATTCTGCAATTGAGGAAATTTGCATTAGCTCAGAAATGTCTCGAATGGTCTGAACCATCACGGCATCGACTGGATCATTAAGTACGTCCTTAATAAAATCACCGTCGATTTTAACAAAGTCTACCGGTAGGTTTTTCAGCCAAGAGAAGGTCGCGAAACCGGAGCCGAAATCATCTAAAGCCAGTTTACAGCCGTAACTTTTGATTTTATTGAGGAAGTCAATGGTATGACTCATCTGGTTGATGGCAACGGTTTCGGTGATTTCAAAACAGATCTTGTGATTGTTTTCGAGGTTATTGTCAAGTAGTTCTAGTAAGTTACGGGTGAATTGTTCCTGGCCTAAAGATTGCCCAGAAATATTAATGTTTAGTAACTCAATTTTATCGCTATGTGCTTTAAGCCAGCGGATGGCGCGTTTGGTGATGTAGAGGTCTAAGTCTCTCATCAAATCAAAGCGTTCCGCCGCCGGTAAGAATTGGTTAGGGGTGATAATTTGAGAATCCTGATCTTTCATTCGAACCAGAATTTCAAAGCGTTGTAGTGGTTCATTACCGTTGCGGTTGAGGTCGATAATCTGCTGTGCAAAGAGTAAGAATCGGTTTTCGTCTAAGGCATAACGGATACGCCCAACCCAATCAATGATGTTTTGGTCTTGCTGGCGGCTTTGGTCATCTTCTTGATAAGCTTCAATGCGATCTCGTCCCTTATCTTTTGCCAAGTAGCAGGCGATGTCGGCGCGCGACAAAATCAACGCTTTGCTAAGATTGCCGTGAATTTGTGCGATACCGATACTGCTTCCGACTTGGAAGCGCTTGTTTTCCCAATAGAAACGATGTTGGCTAATACTATGTCGAAGTTTTTCGGCAAATGCTAAGGCTTCCTCCAGATCATGGTCATTTAACAGTATGGCGAATTCATCACCGCCGATTCTGGATAGAAAGCCGAAGTCTTCGGTTAGATGTGACAGCATGTTGGAAATTTGGCGTAATAAAACGTCGCCAGCAGTATGGCCGACGGTGTCATTGACAACTTTAAATTGATCCAAGTCCAGATAAACCAGGCAACTATTATGTTGCGGGTTTTCGGCACTGATTTTAATTAACCTTTCTAGCTCAGTCTCGAAAGCGGTACGGTTGTGCAGTTCGGTCAATGTATCGTGAGTAGCTTGCCAACTAAGACGTTGTTGTAACGAGTGTTCTTCAGTCGCATCGCGGAATACCATGATTGCGCCGATAATATTGCCGTCTCGGTCGATAATCGGAGCGGCGGAATCGACTAGCGAAATCGTGTCGCCTAATCGGTTTATCAGAATCGTGTTTTTGCTTAAACCGATTACTTGCGCAGTACGCAATGCGCGTGTTCCGGGATTTTCCAGCGGTTTTTTGGTTCCTTCGTTAAACAGTTGCATGACCTCGTTAATAGGTTTGCCTGTGGCGAGATAATGATCCCATGCGGTAATTTGTTCAGCGGCGGGGTTCATATAGGTAATGATGGATTGATTGTCAATAACCACTACGGCATCGCCGATGGAGCGTAAAGTGATTTCGGCGCGTTCTTTCTCTTCGTAGAGGTCTTCTTCGTTTTGATTGAGTTGCGCTAGCATCGATTGGAAGTTGCGAGCAAGATCAGCCAGTTCGTCTTTACCATGGGTAGGAAATTCGATTTTACGTTCGCCTTGGCGAATGCGGCGAGTGTTGTCGATTAGTTTATAGATCCGGCTAGTTAAGTTAAAGCCCATATACCATGCCAGTAGTGAACCGAGAATAATCGCAAAAGCGGTATAGAACAGACCTTCTTTGGTAATCACTTTAATGCTTTGGCTGGTGTTGGTTCGGCTGAGTTGAACTCGCGCCCAACCGAGTTGCGATTGATCTTTCCAGACCGGGATCGCGACATCTATGGCGTTACGGTCATTAAAGTAATAGTGTTCGCTACGTTGTGGATTAAATGGGTTTAGTTTTGGTAGTTCGATATATTTGCCGATATTTTCGCTGTGGTGTTGGTTATCGATATTGTTGTGGTAGGCGAGAATTTTGCCGTGGTTATTAACGAGCATAACAAAGTTGATATTAGCCTGATTAGCTTGTGCGGTAGCCAGTTCTTCCAGACCCGCTAAATCGTTAGAGAGCATCCACGGGATACTATTCGCTGCCAGAGTTTTGACGATTCCTTGAGCGGCCATTTGTGATTCTTGAGTTAAAAACTCTTGCTGACGTTGCACTAAATCGAAGACGAACAGAGTCATCAGTAGCGCATGAATCAATGCGATACTGAGAATCAGTTTGTTTTTGATCGATTTAGGTATCAGCTTCATAATCTCTGGTTGCTTTAGATTTCGTCTTGCGGGTTACGAACGGTTTTTTGAAAATCTTCAAGAAACTGTTTAACCGGTTCATAGCTCTGGTTATTTGCTATTTCAAATTTCGATAAATACATACCGGCCAAAATTTTGCGTCCTTGCTCGGATGTGTGCAAATTAGTGAGTAGATATTGCACCTGTTTACCGACATCGGTTGGAATATCGTCTCGAACAATAATCGCATTGTTCGGCAAAGGATTGGTTTGCCACTGAACGCGAAGTTGTCGTTTAAGTTCAGGACGCTGTTGAGAAAGTAGCTCCCACGGTGGAGGCCAAGTTGCGGCAGCGTCTACTTCGCCATGAAAGACGTTCATAATGGATGACTCTTGCGAGCCGACATATTGATTGGTTAAATCGTGTTTAATATCTAAACCGTTCTGTTGTAAGAAATATTGAGGCAACATGGTTGCGGCCAGTGCGGTAGGTGCCGGATAACTAATGGTTTTGCCGCGTAGATCGCTGATTTTATTAATGCCGCTGTCTTTACGCACTAGGATAATGCCCCGAAAATTCTGATCGTCGCCCATCTTCGCAATGACGTGATAACGTTTGCTTTTAAGAGCGGTTACCGTCTGGTATGGATTAGGCAATGCAAAATCGACGCTGGCTTGTGCCAGTTTTCGGTCAAAAGTTGGATAGTCTCGAGAGGCTTCAAGTCGAAAGTAGGCGTGCGGAATATGGTTATTGAGATATTCCATCAGTGGATTGAACACTTCGAATAAGCGCGAAGGATTGTGCAGAGGGTGCACGGCAAAGCTGTACTCCGCCTGTATAAATCGCGGTTTGTCGAGAGTTTTCGGTTGATAGTATTCAGGCGTGTCGCTCGTGCGTGAACAAGCCGTTAAACCGATAACCGCTGTAGCAAGTGTTCCAAGAAGGAGGCGGCGACTAAACCTTAGTGGTTGAGGCATGAAAGTTCTTCAGTGTAAATAAACTTCAGTAAATTATAGCAATCCTTAATAATATTAAGGATTAGGTTAGTTGCCTTGGGTCAAGAACTAGAACGGCATCTTAAGCGGCTTTTGTGCTGAAACCCGATATTAAGATTAATTGTTGATTTTATTCGTAAAATCAGGAAAATATACCCCTTTTTAAAATTAAGGCGATACTTATGTCTCAAACATCAACACCTCTCGTTGGCGTCATTATGGGCTCAAAGTCTGACTGGCCTACTATGCAACATGCCGTTGAAATGTTAGAACTTTTTGGCGTTCCGCATGAAGTTAAGGTTGTTTCGGCGCATCGAACTCCTGATTTGATGTTTGAGTATGCCGAGCAAGCGCAAGGGCGTGGCCTGCAAGTAATTATTGCTGGTGCTGGTGGCGCTGCGCATTTGCCGGGTATGGTCGCAGCAAAAACCGTTGTACCTGTGTTAGGTGTTCCGGTTAAATCGCGTGCTTTGAGCGGGAATGATTCGTTACTTTCTATTGTGCAAATGCCGGGTGGTATTCCGGTCGGTACGCTAGCGATTGGCGATGCCGGTGCAAAGAATGCCGGTATTTTGGCGTCCCAAATTGTCGGCAATAATATGCCGGAAATTCGTCAAGCGGTTGCCGATTTCCGCGCGGCACAAACCAAGAGCGTTTTGGAAAACCCAGATCCGCGAGTGGATTGTTAATTCACTCGTTAAAAATTAAATTAAAGATTTCAGCCGTAGTGGATGTATTTGGATAAAATCATGCCTACGGTTTTTTCATTTTTGGAGTGTTAAATGACCCCAATTAGCAAACGTATTGGTGTTTTAGGTGCAGGCCAGTTAGGTCGTATGTTGGCGTTGGCGGGGTATCCGCTTGGGCAGAAGTTCGGTTTTTACGGCATGAGCGAAGACGAGCCGTCGGCACTGTTAGGTAATATGCATCTGCATTCAGAAGAGGCCGATAACCTGAAAGCACTGGTCGATTTTGCCGACGTGATTACCTTTGAAAGTGAGAACACTGATTTGGCAGTGGTTCGTGAAATAGCCAAGACCACGCCGGTTTATCCAGGAGAGCGTTCGTTAGAAGTTTCGCAGCATCGCGGAAAAGAGAAAACCTTGTTTCGAGACAAGGGCATTCCTTGTGCTAACTTTGCCATTATCAACTCTCTCGAAGAACTAGAGAAAGCGGTGGACGTAATAGGTGTGCCGTCGATTTTGAAAACCACGACCGAAGGCTATGACGGCAAAGGTCAATTTATGATTAAAACCGGTGAGGAAGTTGAGCAGGCGTGGAATGAAATCGGCGGTCGCGAGTTGATTCTGGAAGCGTTTGTCGATTTTCACCGTGAGCTTTCGCTAGTGGCGGTGCGTAATGCGCATGGCGAGCACCGATTCTACCCGCTCGTGCAAAACGTTCATCATAAAGGCATTTTGCGTTACACCATTGCGCCGGCACAGGAGGTCAGCGAAGAAGTGCAAAAGCAGGCCGAGAGCTATATCCAAACATTATTAGACGAATTGGATCATGTAGGCGTTCTGACTTTGGAATTGTTTGAAACCGATTACGGTCTGTTTGCCAATGAAATGGCACCGCGTGTGCATAACTCCGGGCACTGGACGATTGAAGGTGCGCAGACGTCGCAGTTTGAAAACCATGTGCGTGCCATTTGCGGTTTGCCGTTGGGTTCAACGGAACCGAAACAGCCGATTGCCGCGATGTTGAATATTGTTGGCGAAACCGGTCCGGTCGAAAAGGTATTGCAGAAAGAGAACGCGCATCTGCATCTATATGATAAAGCAGAGCGAACGGGTCGCAAGTTAGGTCACATAACCATTCTTAGCGATACCCAAGATAATTTGTTTGCGGACATTAAAAGCTTGAACGACTTTTTGCCGTTGTAATTGAGTCAGCTAAAAGTTTCGAGTACACAAGGCCAAGTTCGGACGGTAATAGTCCGACTTGGCCTTTTTGTTGGGCGATTCGGTCAGCGGCGCCGGCATGTAGGTTTACGCCGAGACAAGCGGCGCTGAATGGTGTCAATCCCTGAGCTAATAAGGCGGTAATGGTACCGGTCAAAACATCGCCCATGCCACCAATTGCCATGCCCGGATTTCCGGCACGGCAGAGCTCCAAGTTTTCGCCGTCGAAAATCAAAGTGCCGTTGCCTTTCAAAATAAAAATGCCGCCATATTTCTGTTGCAGGCTTTTAATTGCCACCACTCTGTCTTGCTGGATCTCTTCTACAGTGCATTCCAATAAGCGCGCCGCTTCGCCGAGATGCGGCGTATAGACGATATTGTCTTGTTTCTGCCAACTGCTGTGTTCAAGTAATAGATTCAGCGCGTCGGCATCGATAACCAGCGGCGTCTGTTGCGGTTTGTGCAGACTATGTCGGAACAGGTTTTGTGCCCATTCATCAGTGCCGAGCCCAGGGCCAATGCCGACGGCGCTAGCTTGTTGAATCAAGGCTTCACTGTTTGCGTCGTGATAACTCATGATTTCCGGTTGCTGTCCGGTGATGATGGCTAAATGCTCGCTTCGGCTAATAACTTTGCAAAGTCCACAACCGCTTTTTATGGCGGCGCCGGCGGCGAGTTGTATGGCACCGAGCATGGAATGGTTGCCGCCCAGCAATAAGGCGCTACCTTGAATTCCTTTGTGGCTGGCGCTAGTTCGTTTGCCGAGCTGTTGGCTCCAATGTTTAAGGCTATGGCTGTGCGCCAGTTGCGGGACTTCACCAAAGACTTCCGGTGCTTTGCTGCTTAGGTTTAAATCGCTGAAAAATATTTCGCCACAAACATCCGGTCCTTGTTGACAATAGAAGCCGAATTTATGAGTGATAAAAGTGCAAGTAAAGTCAGCAGGAAGCGCGTAACCTAAAATCAGGCCGCTGTCAGTTTGCAGTCCGCTTGGAATATCGACCGCACATACCGCGGCGTCAGTATGGGCAAGTTTTTTTAAAATTTTGACCAAGCTTGGTTTTAGTTTGCGGGTTAGGCCGGTTCCAAAAAGTGCATCAACGATTAAAGTGTGTTGATCGGCTTCATTGGCATCTAACGTTTCCAGTGGCAAGGTCAGGCCGTGGATAGCTTGCCATTCGCGATAGGTCTGTTTGGCGTCATTGGCGATTTTATCTTCCGCGCCATATAAGTAGACGGTGGTTTCTAGGCCGGCCAATTTGGCATATTGGGCAATCATAAAACCGTCACCGCCATTGTTGCCTGTGCCGCATAGGATAATGATTTTATCGATATTCGGGGTCTGTTGTTGAATCACTTGCCAGCTAAACCAAGCGGCGCGTTTCATTAACAGCAAGCTAGGAATAGCGTGTTGATGAATTGCGGTTTGGTCGAGCTGTTTGCTTTGCTCGGCTGAATAGAGGCGAATGGAATCTTGCGTTGTGGTCGGGGAAATGGGTTGAGACAACATGCAGAACTCCTTGGAATTGTTTCGACTAGTGATTGCAGGCTTTGTTTGATGCCGGTTTTAAGAACCAACGACGATAAGCGAAATCACCGCCTTTGAGAGTAATGAGCCAAGCGGTAATGATGCCGAAACCGTTGGCGAGCATATCCATTGGGTCAAAATCACGGCCGGTGTAGGGTTGTACGAACTCGATTGCTATGCCAAAAATAAAAATTACCACAGCCAGCAACCCGCGCTTTTGGCTCGGGTAGAGTTGTGCGAACCAGTACATTAAGCCGAAGTAAGCAATAAAGTGATAAATCTTATCTTGGTGCTCAAAGTCGCCGAGATTCGGTGCAACATAAGGTGCCAACACTGAAAGATAGAAGATGGCACCAATGACTGACCAACCGATTAATAACCAAGCGATTCGCATAAATGGAGTTCTCTAAATAAACAGATAAATTAGTAAAGCGCCGAGTGCAAAGCGATATAGTGCGAACGGTGCCATGCCGATTTGGTTAATCCATTTTAAGAATAATGCAATCACAATATAGGCACTGATAAATGAGATTAGGGCGCCGCCAATCATCGCTTCCCATTGAACCGGCGCAGTGCTTTCCAATAGATCTTTTAGTTTTAATAGGCCGGCGCCAAGGATAATTGGAATGGAGAGTAAGAAAGAGAAGCGCGCTGCGGCTTGCGGCGTAAGGCCAATCATCAGTGCGGCAGTAATGGTTATGCCGGAACGCGATGTGCCTGGAATCAACGCTAAGGCCTGGGCGAAGCCGATAATCATAATGTCCTTGAAACTTAGACTGTATTCGTCTCGAACCTTTTCACCTTTGATGTCTGACCACCACAGCAAAACGCCAAAACCGATGGTCGTGGCGGCAATAATCAATGGATTGCGTAGACTCTCTTCAATGCCGTTATTGATGATAAAGCCAAAAGCTACCGCCGGAATAGTGGCAAAAATCACCCACCAAGCGAGGCGGCTGTTGGAAGTCGGTTGGCGGGTAATTAAAGAGCTTGTCCAATCGCGCGACATTAACCAGATGTCTTTGCGAAAATAGAGAACCACTGCCGTTAAGGTGCCGACGTGAACGGCGACATCAAACGCGAGGCCTTGGTCCGGCCAGTCAAACAATTGCGGTACCAGTACCAAGTGACCAGAACTGGAAATCGGTAGAAACTCGGTAAGTCCTTGAATTAAAGCGAGGACGGTAATTTGTAGCCAGTCTAAAATCGGTTCCATAATCTTTTCTATAGTTGGTGGCGTAGGTCGCGGACTTTAAAGCCGATCAAGCCGTTATCAATCTGCTTGGTTAAGGCGATAACTTTAAAGTTCTCGCCCATTTCGTCCGGCATGGTCAAGGTTTTAATTTGCTGTGCCGTTTTTATCTGTTTGCTTATGTCAGCTTCCGCATCGACCGACATTTCCAGTAAGCCGCTGCCCATCAAAAAATTGGCTTGGGTGGTGTAACCGGCAATTTTAAACCCCGCATCAAATCCGGCTTCGGCCACTGCAGTGAAATCGACATGCGCGGTAATATCTTGTAAGCCCGGATAGAAAAACGGATTTTGATGCGCGCGGTGTTGATAGTGGCAGCGTAAGGTTCCCATGACACGTGCCGGCTGGTAAAACTCTTCACGGTGATAGCCATAGTCAACCAAGAGTACCAGACCTTTTGAAAGAATGTTGCTCAGTGATTGCAGCCACGGGCCGATATTTAGGTTAATTTCGGTTTCATAACCCAAATCGGAGACCTTGCCGATATGTTCAATTAACTGATTGGCGAATCGTTGCAGTCCTTTGTCGGTGATGCGTTGATAATCCCAGTCGAAAGTCTGTTTCTCTTCGTTCCAGCAAACATAAGCTTGTAGGGCGTTTTCTGGTTCAATACGTAGGCGCTCTATTGGCATGGCGTCGAGCACTTCATTGGCAAGGATGACTGCGCTAATCGGCTTGCTTGGTAGTTGTTCAAGCCACACTACTTTATTGAACCACGCTTCGGAAAGTGTTGTTTGTAGATGCTCTTTCTGACGCTGCTTTAAATCGGCACTGACTTCAACGATATAGTAGCGCTCTAATTCTTGTTGGTTATGTTCCAGCTCCAACAGAATGTCGCCTGCCATAATGCCGCGACCTGCACCGAATTCGATAATGTTCTTATGCTCAAGTTGCTCCAGAACCTGTTGTGCCTGACGGGCAAGGCAACGCGAAAAAATCGGCGATACTTCCGGCGCGGTAATGAAATCGCCGCTCTGGCCGATTTTCGGCAAGCTGTTACTGTAATAGCCCAACTCCGGTGTATACAGCGCTTTTTGCATAAACTGCGAGAAACTCATGCTGTTATGGCGTTGTAGGTAATTGCGAATTTGCCGACTTAGTTTATCGCTAATTTGCTTGGCTTCTTCGGATGGTTGAGGGAGGTTTTTATGGCTAGGCATCGGATTTAAAATTGTAGGATTTTGAGAACTGTGATTATTATGCAATAGATAGCAGTGCGCCTCTAGTGAAATATCAGTGACTTGCTTTCGTTAGGCGGAATATTTTTCTGGTTAGTTTGATTGTTATCATGATTAATGGTCATTGTCTTGGCTAAGAATTTGCTATGCTTCAGATAACGTCGATTTTTACAGAATGCGGTGATTTAAATGCAAGTTGGAATTAAGAAAATTCACGAAAACGAGTGGCAGGTGCATATCGGCTTCGCGGCAATCAAGATTGATCGTTTCAGTCTTGCACTATTGCAGATTACCTTGGAGCATCTTTTGGCGCTTGAGCGCGGTGAAAAACATTCGACTCTACAGAGTTACATTAAACTCGGTATGCGCATGAAGAAGCTGTCACAAAATCACCTGCAAACACTATTGCGGGTTTTGAATAGTAGTGACTTAGTCGTGCTGTTGCGTTTAGCTGAAGATGAGACTTTTATTAACTTAGTCTTGGAAAACAGCGGGGCGATTATCAGTAAGCAGATTTCCCGCGATTTACAGGAAGCACCAATGGCTGACGAAGAATCGGCGAAAAATGCGATCCGCCGCATTGTTGAAAAAACGTTTGAGTTACAGGCGCTTGGCAAAATCGAATTCACCAATGAAGAGACTCGATATATTTAAAGTGGCACCGGAGTATTTACATGGAAATTAAAGCACAGCACGATCATTCTGGTGAACTGATTCTGGAGATGGGGCCGGTCACTTTTAATTTGCCGCATGAGGTGGTTGAAGCCTTGAGTAATGTGATTACCGAACGTTTAGGGGAAGGCGAGAGCAGCAGCCATCAGGTGCTACAGAAAAAGCTTAAAACGTTTAGGGAATTAGCAAATAAAATGGCTCAGGTCGATGATATGGTGGTGCAGAAATTTGCCCCGCAAGTATCACCGGAACAGTTGGTGACCATTACCCGTTTGGCTTCTGGCGAAGTCTTGTATAACAAAGTGGTTCGGAATCTTTCGAAGCAGAATCAACGCCAGTTTGAAGAGGATTATGCAGCGATGGATAAAATTACCGAAGCGCAAGCCTGTCTGTATATGGAGCAGTTGATTCCGTTTATTAAGCAAGCGGCACAAGAGCAGAAAAATCTGCACGCTCAGAAAAGTTGATTTTAAAGCGGTCGGCTACGTTGGATTATCAGGCCGACAGTTTTCGCTTTCTTTACTGCTTGTGGTTTGCTGACTTTGATTTTTAAATGCTGAATTCCTTTGAAACGGGCAAATAACTCGCTAGATAAGCTTTCCAATAAAGTCTCAAGAAGTTCGACACGGCTTTCCTCGACATATTCACAAATAAAATCACTAACGACTGCATAGTCGACGGTGTCGCCGATAGCATCGCTCTGCGCGGCACTGAAAATGGGCACTTCCATTTCAATATCAAAAAGCAGCGGCTGTGTTTGTTGGCGCTCCCAATCATAGATGCCGATAATGGCATCGGTCGCTAGTTGTTCAATATAAATAATGTCGTGCATGGCTTGTTTTCCGTTGAAAATTCTCTGTTACCGGTATTGTAAATAAAATCGCCGCCGCGAAAGTGCATTTTCAATTTAGTCGGTTTGCCAGTAAAATTGCCGTCAATTTTATTTGTGTCGCGAAGCAAAGGGCGGCATTTTCTGGAGAGCAAAATGGGTGTAGAAATTTCTATCGCGGTGTTACTGGCGTATCTACTGGGTTCGATTTCGACCGCGATTATTGTCTGTCGTTTGATGGGCTTAGGCGATCCGCGCGAAGGCGGTTCCGGTAATCCGGGGGCGACTAATGTTAAGCGTTTGTACGGAAATAAAGCGGCGGCGATTACCCTGTTCGGTGATTTGCTTAAAGGTGTGATTCCGGTTTTGGCGGCTTATCAATACGGCTTTAACAATACCGAAGTGTTTATTATCGGTTTTGCGGCCTTTATCGGTCACTTGTATCCGGTGTTTTTTGGCTTCCGTGGCGGCAAGGGTGTGGCGACCATGTTGGGTATGATGTTGGCGTTGTCTCTGCCAATTGGTCTGGCGATTGTTGCGACTTGGTTATTTGTTGCCAAGGTGCTTAAAATCTCGTCTTTATCTGCTTTGGTTGCGGCCTTCTTAGCGCCGGTCTATATTTATTTTGTCAGTGGTGAAGTGAGTTGGATTTATGGTTCAGTCGTTATTACCGTCATCTTGTTCTGGCGTCACCGCACTAATATCCAACGTTTGTTGAATGGCGAAGAGAGTTTGATTAAAAAAGACTGATTTTTAGTTGGTTTCCAGAAATGAAAAACGCCCATTGATTTGGGCGTTTTTTGTTTGTGGAGAGGTTATAAACTTATCGGTGCGAGTTCTTCAAGAGACCAGCGCGGCGTGGCGGCAAAGTCCAGACCTTGTTCTTCGCTTGCTAATAGCCGTTGTGCTCCGGCATAGGCAATCATCGCGCCATTGTCAGTGCAGAATTCTAAGCGCGGGAAAAAGACTTCACCGCGACGTTTTTTCATTAGCGCTTGCAGCTTCTCACGAATTTCACGGTTGGCGCTAACGCCGCCGGAAACCACCAGACGGTTTAAGCCTTCTTGTTCCAGAGCGCGTTTACATTTAATCGCTAAGGTGTCAGCGACTGCCAGTTCGAAAGCGCGGCAGATATCGGCTTTAGTCTGTTCGGTGGCATCATTTTCTTTGACGGCCTTTTGCCAAGTATTCAATGTGAAGGTTTTTAAACCGCTGAAACTCATGTCCAAGCCCGGACGGTCGACCATCGGGCGCGGGAATTTATAACGGTCGGTGGTGCCTTGTAATGCTAGATTGGAAACTCTCGGTCCACCCGGATAACCTAAGTCCAAAAGCTTGGCGGTTTTGTCGAAAGCTTCGCCGGCCGCGTCATCCAAGGTATCGCCAAGTAATTTGTAGCGACCGATGCCGTCAACGCGAATAATCATTGAGTGACCGCCGGAAACCAGTAGACAGATAAACGGGAATTCCGGCTGTTGTTCTTCTAGCATTGGCGCGAGCAAGTGGCCTTCCATATGATGAACGCCAACCGCAGGAATATTCAATGCAAAGGCCAAACTGCGCGCCACCGATGCACCAGTCAATAATGCGCCAATCAAGCCCGGGCCAGCCGTGTAGGCAATGCCGTCGATATCGCTCTGTTGACGGTCGGCTTTTTTAAGCGTTGCTTGAATGAGTGGAATTAAACGACGGATATGGTCGCGTGAAGCCAGTTCAGGAACGACGCCGCCGTACAGTGCGTGCAGTTCGACTTGGCTATAGAGTTCGTGTGCCAAAAGACCGTATTCGGTGTCGTAAAGAGCAATTCCGGTTTCGTCGCAGGAGCTTTCAATTCCCAATACAAGCATTTATTAATTCTCTAATGGTGAAAAAGTGGCTGAATTTTAACAAAATTTCACTAAAGAACACTATCAAAAAAGTTTGCAAAACAAACGCGGTAAAATTATAATTCTGCGTTTTCAGCTATTTCCCACTCTTGCGAGGGAAAGAAAGGGCGTCTCGAATAGAATGTAGAGATATGTGCAATGATCACGGCCCTGAGCGATAGAATTTAAAGAATTTTAAAAGGTAATTATTATGCCAAGCGTAAAAATCCGTGATACAGAACCATTTGACGTAGCTCTACGTCGTTTCAAACGTGCTTGTGAGAAAGCCGGTGTCCTAACCGAAACTCGTAAGCGTGAATTCTACGAGAAGCCAACTTGGGCTCGTAAGCGCATGAAAGCTGCGGCGGTTAAGCGTCTAGCTAAGCGTCTTTCTCGCGAAAACCGTCGTACTCGTCGTCTTTACTAATCCAAAGGACTTGTTACCGTGTCGATGAAAGAGCAGTTAACGGCTGAAATGAAAGCCTGCATGAAGGCGAAAGACAAGCAGCGTTTAGGCGTTGTTCGTGGTCTTTTGGCAGCCATCAAACAGGTTGAGATTGATAATCAGACTACATTGGAAGATGACGCTGATATTCTTGCTATCCTTGATAAAGCAATGAAACAGCGCAAAGATTCTCATCAACAGTTTGTGGACGCTGAGCGTCCGGATCTGGCTGAGCAAGAAGCCTATGAGATGTCTGTTATTCAGGATTTCATGCCGCAACCGCTAAGCGAAGATGAAATTTCTGCTCTAATTGACCAAGCGATGAGTGATACTGGCGCTGCGTCAATGCAGGACATGGGAAAAGTCATGGGTTTATTAAAGCCGAAGATGCAAGGTCGTGCCGATATGGGTGAAGTTAGTAAGCTGATTAAAGCGAAACTTTCTTAATTCTCCCAAAGTTGCCTCGACTGAAAAGCCCGCATAAATTATTGCGGGCTTTTTTGTTTTTACCTATTATTGTTTCCTTGTCCCCCTCTCTTTTTGGATTAATACTCTCATATGGCGCAAAGCGGCAGTATTCCTAAACCCTTTATTGATTCGCTATTGGCACGTGCCGATTTGGTACAGGTCATTAGTCAGCGCGTGCCGTTAAAGAAAGCCGGTGCGACCTATAAAGCATGTTGTCCGTTTCATGACGAGAAAACCCCTTCCTTTAATGTTAATCCGCAAAAACAGTTCTACCATTGCTTTGGTTGTGGTGCTTCCGGCGATGCGGTAACGTTTTTGATGGAATACGATGGTTTGAGTTTTGTCGAGGCGATTGAATCGCTAGCGGCGATGTATGGTATGGAAGTGCCGCGTGAGCAGATGAATCCGCAAAAACAGCGTCAGCAGCAAGAGCGCCAACAGCAGCAGCGTGATTTGTATGAAGTGATGAAAATGGCGGCGCGTTTTTATCGTCTGCAACTACGAGATCATCCGCAATCGCAACAGGCCAAAGCTTATTTGAAAAAACGTGGTTTGACGGCAGAAATTGCTAAGGAATTCAAAATCGGTTATGCGCCGCCGGGTTGGGATAGTTTAAGCAAGGGATTGCGTGCTGATGCCGGATTGCAGAGGCAGCTAATTGAATCGGGAATGTTGATTAGCAAAGAGGGCGGCAAGATTTATGATCGCTTTCGTGAGCGTATTATGTTTCCGATTCGTGATGGTCGTGGCCGTTATATCGCGTTTGGCGGGCGCATTTTGGATCAAGGACAGCCCAAATACCTGAACTCGCCGGAAACCCCGGTTTTCCATAAAAGTAACACGCTGTACGGCCTATATGAAATGCGTCAGAGTCGTGTTCAGGTTGAGCATATTCTGGTGGTTGAGGGCTATATGGATGTGGTGGCGTTGGCCCAGTTTGGGATTCGTAATACCGTTGCGACTTTGGGAACGGCTACCACACAGGAGCATTTGGAATTATTGTTTCGCCAAGTCAATCAGGTTGTGTTCTGTTTTGATGGTGATGAGGCAGGAACTAAGGCGGCATGGAAGGCGTTGGATATTGCTTTACCTATGATGGAAGGTGAGCGCTTGGTTAAGTTCTTGTTTTTACCGCAAGGCGAAGATCCTGATTCTACGGTGCGTAAAGAAGGTGATGAGGGTTTTAATCGTCGCATTGCAGGGGCTTTGTCTTTATCAGATTTCTTATTGCAGGGCTTGCAAGCGAAGTTGGGTGGCGAAATTCGCGGTGTTGAAGGGCGGCAGCGTTATGTGGCTTTGGCGGCACCTTATCTGCAAAAAGCGCGCGGTGTTTTTCAAATTGGATTATTGGAAGCGGTCGCCGATTTAGTCGGCATGCAAGACTGGAAGTTAGGTCGAGAAATCGGCGTGCATGCCGGTTCGAAAAAGAATGCGAAAAACTTTACGCCGCGCCAACAAAATGCCGCTAGCAGCATTAAAGTGTTGAGTGTGCCATTAAAAATTATTCGTTTGCTCTTGAAAAACTCGCAGTGGAGCCAAATATTTACTAATGAGCTTGTACAAACTTTGGCGCAACAACGACAGGCAGATTATCTGTTATTGGCGGAGACGCTTCAGCAAATGCGTAATTTGTCGATAACCGCAGAACAGCCTGAGCAAATACAGCCGTTGATGCAGAAGTACGGATTCAGTGAGTTAATTCCTCAGGTATTGAACAGCGATTTGCCGAACGATAATGAGTTTTTGACCAATGAGCTACGGGAGTTAGCGCTGGATTTAGCTAAAAAATTGGATGAATTACGACTCGGGCAACAGGGCTGGAATTCCCAAGAAATGCAGCGCTTAAATCAACTTAAACAGAATAAGTAAGGGATGTGAATTCAAGTCACTGGGATAGATGTTTAATCGGGAAAATGGTTATGCAAGTCTTGGTGTAAATACGCATTCTAAAACATTGAAAAAATTGATATAATAGTGAGTTCGGCTTTTACCAGGTGCTTGGTAAAAGCTTTTTCTCGTTACAAAGAATTTAAATTCGGGACAAAACATGACCAAAGTCGAAAGAAAGCAGCAGTTAATTGATTTGATCGAGCGCGCAAAAGAGTTAGGTTACCTGACTTTTGCGGATGTAAATGATGTTTTACCGGATGACATCGAGGAAGATCAGCTAGGACAGGTTCTAACCATTCTGAAAGACTTTGGTATTCGCATGTTCGAAAGTGCGCCGGATGAAGATGAATTGATGTCTGGTGACGGCGGAGCTTTCGATGATGCCGCTGCAGAAGCAGCAATTGCAGCTTTGGCAGAAGTGGATAGTGAATTTGGTCGTACTACCGATCCGGTTCGTATGTACATGCGTGAAATGGGCTCGGTCGATCTTCTGACGCGTCACGGTGAAATTGATATCGCCAAACGTATTGAATGGGGTATCCGCGATATGCTGGATGCTCTGGCCAAATACCCTACGTTCTCGAAAAAAATTCTTGATACTTTTGATCGTATGGAGCAGGGCGAAGGCAAGGTTGCCGATGTTGTGCAAGGTTTTATCCGCCCTGAAGATCTGATTGACGTGCCGGTTGAGGAATTATCTCCAGATAGCGATAACAGTGATGTTAAAGAAGATGGTATTGATGAAGAAGAACTGGCAACCTTTGTTGAGAAGCTGCAGAAGTTGCAGGCAGATGCCTTAAAGCTAGAGCAGAAACTCGGCGGTGATGACGGTAAGGTTATTGCCAAGCGTGATGAAATCGTGGAACACCTGAAAGGCATTAAGATTACACCGTTGTTCTCAAATGCGGTGATTCGAGATATTAAAGGTCGCATTACCTCGATCCGCGAGCAAGAGCGTGTGATTGTTGATTTGATCCAGCGCCGTATTCGTGTGCCGCGTAAACTTTTCTTAGATGAATTTGTTGGTCGTGAAACCGAAGTGGATTTAATTGATCGTCTACAGGTTTTGGCGCCGGATTTAAAAGCCAAGCTTGAAGAATATCGTCAGGACATTAAACGTGCGCAAAAGCGTTTGGCGATGATTGAAAAATCAGAGCGTATGCCGATTTCTCTTTATAAATCGGTTTATAAAGATTTAAGTAAAGCGGAAAACAAAACTCGTAAGGCCAAGCGAGAAATGATTGAGGCGAACTTGCGTCTAGTTATTTCGATTGCTAAGAAATACACCAACCGTGGTCTGCAATTCCTTGACTTGATTCAGGAAGGGAATATTGGCCTGATGAAGGCGGTTGATAAGTTTGAATATCGCCGTGGTTACAAGTTCTCGACTTATGCAACTTGGTGGATTCGTCAGGCAATTACCCGTTCGATTGCTGACCAAGCGCGTACCATCCGTATTCCGGTACATATGATTGAAACCATCAATAAGCTGAATCGTATTCAGCGTCAATTGCTACAAAAAATGGGGCGTGAACCGACACCGGAAGAGTTAGCGATTGAGATGGAAATGCCGGAAGATAAGATTCGTAAGGTGATGAAAATCGCTAAAGAACCGATTTCTATGGAAACGCCGATTGGTGATGATGAAGATTCATCGCTAGGGGATTTCATCGAGGATTCAAATATTCTTTCCCCACAAGAAGCGGCCGACTCGGTTGGTATGAATGAAACGGTTACCGAGATGCTGGCGACATTGACGCCGCGTGAGGCGAAAGTTCTGCGTATGCGTTTTGGTTTAAGTATGAACACAGACCATACCTTGGAAGAGGTAGGTAAGCAGTTTGATGTTACTCGTGAGCGTATTCGTCAGATTGAAGCGAAAGCGTTGCGTAAGCTTCGTCACCCAAGCCGTGCTGAACGTCTGAAGAGTTTCTTGGATCACTAATCTATTTGCTATGGCAATAAGGTGTTAGTCAGAAAAGGCGCGTTTATCGTGCCTTTTGTGTTTTTAAGGTAGGCTAGGTGAATTTTTATTCCATGCTGTTGCTGAATCTAAATCAATAAATCAATTCCCATCCCGTTTCGATTATCGTTATAATAGCGCGCAAATTTTCTAGGCTTATTCGCCTAAATCCCTGTCTTTGGGGCCCTTAGCTCAGTTGGTTAGAGCATCCGACTCATAATCGGCAGGTCCACGGTTCAAGTCCGTGAGGGCCCACCATTTTTTTGTTATTACACCGTTGACTCAAATTTATTTGAAATTTCAAATACTTGAGCTGCAAATTCTTTTGATAAAAGCATTGCAGATACCTTGCGATACTTGTATAATCGCGCACCTAATTAATCCTTCCCCTTATTGCCCGTTAAACAGTAAGTGGTTTGAAACGCGGTTTCATTCCTTTGGATTTGGATTACATTTAATTATTTAGGAACAAATTATGAAAACATTTGTTGCAAAACCAGCTGAAATTAAACGCGACTGGTATGTTGTTGATGCTGAAGGTAAAACTTTGGGTCGTCTAGCGGCGGAAATCGCTACTCGTCTACGTGGTAAGCATAAGCCTGAGTACACTCCTCACGCTGACTGCGGTGACTACATTGTTGTTGTAAACGCTGAGAAAGTTGCTGTAACTGGTAACAAGCGTAAAGACAAAATGTACCATCACGTTACTGGTTATGTAGGTAACCTAAAATCAACTAATTTCGAGAAGTTGATTGATAAGGCACCTAACCGTCCTATCGAGTTTGCGGTTAAAGGGATGTTGCCACGTGGTCCACTAGGACGCGCAATGTTCAAAAAGCTAAAAGTGTATGCAGGTACTGAACATCCGCATACTGCTCAACAACCAAAAGCGCTTGATATTTAAGGGGTAGGAAAATGGCAGCAGAACAATACTACGGAACTGGTCGTCGTAAAAGCTCAGTAGCTCGCGTATTCTTAAAAGCGGGTTCTGGCAAAATGACTGTTAACGGTCGTGATATTAATGAGTACTTCGCTCGTGAAACAGACCTAATGGTTATCAACCAACCTCTTGAAGCAACTGAAAGCGTTGAAAAGTTCGATGCATACATCACTGTTGTTGGTGGTGGTACGACTGGTCAAGCTGGTGCGGTCCGTCACGGTCTTGCACGTGCGCTAGTTGCATTCAGCGAAGAAAATCGTCCATCACTGCGTACACGCGGTCTATTGACTCGTGATGCACGTCAGGTTGAACGTAAAAAAGTTGGTCTACGCAAAGCACGTCGTCGTCCACAGTTCTCAAAACGTTAATATTTTTATTACCGTTCTGGAATCGAAAACCCGCCCTGTGCGGGTTTTTTTGTGCCTCAAGAAAAAGTAGTGGCATTGTCATTGTTAAGGCGCTAGCCCGTGACAATCTATTTCTTTTTAGTTGGGTGTTGCAAAAAAACAACACATAAAATCTTTGTTGTAAAAAAACAAAACAATGGTTGCGGTCAGTTTTTGAAATCCCTAATATTAGCTTCCAAGCAAACGCGACCTAGTCCGTTAGCGTAAACAAAAAAATAATTTAAGGATTCAAAAATGAAAAAGAATATTATTGCTCTAGCAATCGCTTCTGCAGTTGCAGCTCCAGTAGCAATGGCTGATGCGCCAACTGTTTACGGTCAATTAAACCTAAACTACAATAAGACTGCAGATGTTGATGGTTCTATTAACTCTACTGCTTCTCGTCTAGGTATTAAAGGTTCTGAAGATCTAGGTAACGGTCTTAAAGCAGTTTATGGTGTTGAATTCGGTCTAGATGCAATCGCTGATAATAATTCGGATGGTAAAGGCGATAACATCCTATCTCAGCGTAATGCTTTCTTAGGTCTTGCTGGTGGTTTTGGTACGGTTCTTATGGGTCGTCACGACACGCCGACTAAAATGATTCAGCCTTCTGATCTTTTCAACGACGGTGCTGCTGACGTTAACCAAATGACAAACGGAATTGATAACGGTGAGGTTCGTGCCGATGACGTTCTAGCTTATGTTTCTCCTTCTTTTGGTGGTGTTAAAATCCTTGCGGCTGCAGTAATTGATGAAGAAGCTGGTGAAGGTGCTGGTGAAGGTAATGATGATTGGGTTAACCTTGCTGCGACTTATGGTTCGACTAAAAAAGGTTTATACCTTGCTGCTGCATGGCAAGATGCACAGGATGACGATATGACTGTAATTCGTGCATCTGCACAATATAAAGCAGGTGGTTTAGTTGCCTCTGTAATGCACCAAGACGTTTCTGGTGATACTGCAGAACTAGCAGGAACTTCTGGTAATTTTACTCACTTCCAAGCTGGTTACAAAATCGGTAAATTCATGCCTAAAGTTAAATATGCTATGACTGATAAAGATGGTGCTGATAAGGAAACTGGTTTCGCAGTTGGTCTTAACTATTCTCTAGGTAAGAAAACCACTGCTTATATCTATACTGTAGATCGTGAAGATATTAATACTAAAGGTAACGCTGAATATATTATCGGTATGGTTCACAAGTTCTAATTTCATTGCTTGCATTAGCAAGCATAAATTAGCCTAGTGCCAAAACCCCGTAAGGTTCGCCTTGCGGGGTTTTTTATTGTCTGAAATAAAAACGGGGCAGAATCATTGCGAGGAGCAACGCGACGTGGCAATCTCATTAGCGGATTTACACAAATAAAGATCGCCACGCTTCGCTCGCGATGACAAAACACCTGTCATTGCGAACGCAGTGACGCAATCTAAAAAACACACTAGAAAAATCCAAAAGATTGCTGCGGCCTAACGGCCTCGCAATGACAAACCTCTAGATTCAATAATCTAAAACAGGCGTCATTGCATTATGGGTTCATCCAGAAGTTTTTTTACTTTCTGCCAAAGATGGCTAGAAGTTATTTATGGAAGTTATGCTTTAGTTCGGTTTAGTGCAAAAAAACAACTTTTTAACTTTTTTGTTGTAAATCAAGGCAAACGGACTTGCGAGAAGGTTTTAATCTTTTTATATTACAATCTATGTAAATTCAATTTTTACTTTAAAGCGCGTTTTGAATTAAATTTAAGGAATTAAAAATGAAAAAAAATATTCTTGCTTTAGCCGTTGCTAGCGCAGTTGCTGCTCCATCAGCAATGGCTGGTGCTCCAATTCTTTATGGTCAACTAAATCTAAACTACAATAAAACAGATAATGTTGATGGTTCCATTAACTCGACCGCTTCACGTCTTGGTATTAAAGGTTCTGAAGATTTAGGTAACGGTCTTAAAGCGGTTTACGGTATTGAATTTGGTTTAGATGCTATTGCTGATAACAATTCTGACGGTAAAGGCGATAATATCCTTTCACAGCGTAATGCATATCTAGGTCTTGCTGGCGGTTTCGGTACAGTGCTTATGGGTCGTCATGACACGCCGACTAAAATGATTCAGCCAACTGATTTATTCAATGATGGCGCGGCTGATGTTAATAAATTAACAAATGGTGTTTATGATGGTGAAACGCGTGCAGATGATGTACTAGCTTATGTTTCTCCATCTTTTGGCGGGGTCAAAATCCTTGCGGCTGCAGTAATTGATGAAGAGCCTGGAGAAGGTGCGGGTGCGGGTAATGATGATTGGATTAACATTGCTGCGACTTATGGTTCAACTAAAAAAGGTTTGTACTTAGGTGCTGCATGGCAAGATGCTCAAGATATGGACATGGATGTTATTCGTGTATCTGCGCAATATAAAACTGGTGGTTTAATTGCTTCTGCAATGTATCAAGAAGTTTCTGGTGATGACGCTAAAATTGCCGGAACTTCAGGTAGCTTTGCGCATGGTCAATTGGGCTATAAAATCGGTAAATTCATGCCAAAAATCAAATACGCTGTTGCCGGAAACGTTAATGCTTCAGACGACGAATCTGCTCTAGCAGTTGGTCTTAATTACTCTCTAGGTAAGAAAACGACTGCCTATATCTATACTGTAGATAGTGAAGACATGGGTCGCGCTAATGCTGAATATATTATCGGTATGGTTCACAAGTTCTAATTTAATTACTTGCAGTAGCAAGGTTAAATTAGCCTAGTGCTAAAACCCCGTAAGGTTTTCCTTGCGG
The DNA here is from genome assembly GCF_017571465.1 of Thiomicrorhabdus marina. Taxonomy (GTDB): domain Bacteria; phylum Pseudomonadota; class Gammaproteobacteria; order Thiomicrospirales; family Thiomicrospiraceae; genus Thiomicrorhabdus; species Thiomicrorhabdus marina. The sequence goes on from NZ_JAGETV010000006.1 coordinate 74,053, forward strand.
GGTTTTTTATTGCCTGAAATATAGACGAGGCAGAGTCATTGCGAGCGTAGCGCGGCGATCTTTTATTTGATGATTGTCTGGCTAAGGGTATCTAGATTGAAATGTTCAGAAGTCTTTATGTAAGTTGCTTGGCATTATTTCATTTTCTCATTAAAAACTAATATAAATTTTTATATCCTTTTATGAATAAAAAACTCTAATTATTTGTTTATAAAACGCGTGTTATAACTGTATTAAAGTTTTGATTCGGGTTTTGTTATGCGTTGTTTGAAGCAAAAAGGTTATGGGCTATTACTCATTGTTGCTGTATTGGTGATTGTCGCTGGACTGGTTTCTACTAACTATTTCAAAAGCGCAATTTCCTATTATTCTAGTAAGCAGCTTAAACATGAGTTGTATCAACTCAAGCAAGTAAAAGAACGACTTTTACGCTTTGCCGTTCTCCAGCCTGAAATTTATCTCACTAATAGCGCTTCTCAGTTACTTGATTCTTCGGAAATTCCTGCTCCTGGGTATTTTCCTTGTCCTGATTTAGATGGAGATGGAATATTGCTGGGCGGTGAGACGAGTTGCGGTAATGTTTACTTACCTCTCGTGAGCAATTCACATCAAACCGGGTTTGTACCTGACCCTCTTAATAATAGCGGTGGTGAAAGTTGCAATGGTTCATCTGTTTGTATGGGATATGTGCCGCAGAAAATTGTCAGTCGTCAATTCTACTTTGCACCTGCACAACGTTACTTTTACGTTCTTGATGAAAGGTTTAGTTTTCAAAATGGCTATTATGTAAATAATGGATTAAAGCGCTTTGCTCCATTGAATAAATCTATATTGCTACAAGATCGACCGAGATTAACGTTAAACGGTGTGGTTGGATATGTTCTATTGATTATCGATGCAGGTAGTGATGGGCTGGATGTTAGAAACTCCGATGGGGATTTTAATTTTGTTTCTCCAAAATATATGCTGAATGGAAATAAGGAGGTAGATCGGATAATAGGTATTACATTAGATGAGTGGAATACTTTGATGTCTGCCAGAGTATGTTCCAGTTTGATGCGTCGAAACGAGACGGTAAATAACTATCCAGAGTTGGCGAATGATCAAAAGCATTGGCTGAATGACTACCATGCTTTATATAATCCGAGCGGTTCAGGCTGGCGAAATTCATGCAGAATGTAGAACGTTTTAACGGTTTTAGCTTGATTGAATTAGCGATCAGCTTGTTTTTGTTGTCAGTTATCTCTTCATTTCTTGTTAGCGGTTTTGAGTTTGACGCAAAATTACAGGCGCCACGTCTTGAAAATGCTAAACAAATTGCAATTGAAAAGAGGATGGAGACTTATCTAAGAGTTAATTTACATCTTCCATGCCCTGATGTTGACGGTGATGGTCGTGAAGATCGCCAAATCCGTAATGGTGTTTCAGTCTGTACAAATCGGGAAGGTAGTTTGCCATACTTGGATTTAGATTTATCGGCGACAGATGCATGGGGTCGACCTTATTACTATCGAGTGCACCAACGAGCGGAATCGGATATTTATATTAATCAAATGTGTCAAACAGCCAGTGTTTTTGGGCGGCATGGTTTGCGGGGCTTTGAAGACCTATGGTTTTGCCCCAGTTCCCATCAATTTTACTGTGCAGATAATTCGGCGTCCTCTACTTGTGATGATGTTTGTGAGCAAGCTTGTGTTAATGATATTGATCCTCGACCAATATTATTCGTAGATAGTAATCCCAATTCACTTGCTCCATATTTTCATCTAAATACTCCGCCATATGGTACAAGGCTTGGTAGCTATAATCTTGTTCTTGAAGATAAGCATGGCGATTTGGTGGAAGAGGGGGTTATTGCTGTCATTATTTCTTGGGGTGAAAATGGAGATTTAATGAATGACCAATTGTGCCAAAGCCAACCGGTCGAAGAGCATGAAAATTGCGATGGCGACCGAACTTTTATCTTCAACCCGTCTGGTGAAAACAAAGATTATGTTCAATGGATCACTGTCAATCAAGCCAAAATGGCTCTCATAAAACGCGGCGCATTTGAATGAAAATTTACAAAATGCCAGAGTTGATATTTAAGGTCAATTTCGCTTTATTGTGAAATGGACTATACTTTATGAATATTACGCTATTTTCTGTATGGTCATTTTTATGCGCGCACGTATTCAAGGTAAGTCTCTAACGTCTCAGTCCGGCATTGCTGTGATTTTAGTGGTTACTGTGATTGCTATTGTTGCCGCTTTATGGATTTCTTCCAAGCATGGGACAATAATCGGAAATTTTAAGAGTAAAGAAATTGAGTCAGAATTTATTGAATTGAAGCAGGCAAAAGATCGACTCATGCAATTCGCCCTCTTGACTCCAGAGTTATACCACCTCCAGTCATTATCCGGATTTGATGAACCAATTATTGGACCAGGTTACTTCCCTTGTCCAGATGGTGCGGTTGGAGGTAGTGTCACAGAGCCAGTCGCAACCGATGGTATCGCTGATTGGGATACATGCAGTACTGGTGCTGATCCAGTGGGAAGTATTGTTGGTGATGCAAATATGTTGCTATGGGGGTATTTGCCAAGAATTGCAAGTAATACTAGTCTTGGTAATTTATTTGCTTTTGGTGCAGAGAGGAAGCTTTTGTATTTTGTGGATAGAAGGTTTGTTTTACCAAGTAAGGATTATGGTGATAATGAAAGCCTCCCCGCCACTAACGCTACTAGCGTAATTGATGAAACTGGCAGGTTTGCTCCTCTAACACCTCAAACGATAGCAATTGGCGGTTCGGGTTCTCTAACCCTCAATGGGGCGACAGGGATTGTTGCAATACTTGTTGATCCTGGTAGCGACAATAAATTGAATGAGGTTACTAGAGTTGACGGAAATTTCTTTTACAGTATTCCAAATTCGAGTATTACCTCTGAAGATCCAACTATCGATAAGCTAGTCGTATTAACGTATGAACAAAATTGGCTCCCTCTTGTTGCGCGAAGGGTTTGTCGAGAGCGGGCACGTTTTACGCGAAATTATGCTGGCTACATTGATAATGATAATGCTGATTCAGATAATGATGAAACGACTGATATAGACCCCATTTATCAGGGGTATTCGGTTGACCTTAGCTTAGATGTAGACCCCGTTGATGGTGTAATTAATGTTGATGATTGGAAATACGCACAAAATTGGTTTTTTTGGGAAGGCAATCCCAATAGTTGGTATGAATGGAGTGCAGTATGCCCATAAGATCAAGTCGGCAAAGAGGTTTTACTTTACTTGAGCTTGCTATTGCTCTGGTCGTCCTCGGCATACTGATTGTCATGTTTAATGGTTTATTTAAGCTTGTTTTTGATACTGATAAACGTATTGCACAGATTAATGAAAATAGACTAATACAGGGAGCCTTAGAAACATATATTTCAGTGAATTTTCGTCTTCCATGTCCAGATGTTAATGGTGATGGATTCGAAGATCCACCAAGCGGTATTGCTTGCACGGTGCAAAGTGGCGGTTTACCGTTTAAAGAGTTGGGGACAAAATCAGTTGATGCCTGGGGTAACTCTTATTATTACCGAGTAATTTCAACGGCAACGGATGTTACGAAAACATCTGCAATCTGCGAAACAGCCAGTTTTTTTGGAAGGAGTGGTACTCTCAATGATTCGAGTTTGCAAATATGTAACACTTCTAATGAGTTTTCTTGTGATACTTTAGGTTACTGTGCCGATCTTGTTGCTGCATCAGGCTCAGTTTCTGGTTCTTGGTCAGGGGCATCTTTAAATGGTGACTATGCACCTTTTGGAACGATTTACACTCCTTTAACTGATGAACTGTCTTTGGTCGCCGAGAATGGTGATGTTGAAGATGCAGGGGTTCTTGCAGTTTTTATTTCTTGGGGCGCTAACGGTGATTCAGTTAACGTTACAAGTTGTATCGGAGGTTCTGGCGATGAAGTGGAAAATTGTAATGATGACAATGCTTTTATTAAAAATGAAAAAGGTTTGAATCGAGACTACATAACCCCGATCACAATCTATCAAGCTAAAAAAGCAATGATTACATCAAGGAGGTTTAAATGATTTCGTTTAAATTTAAAGAAAAAATGCAGTTGGGTTTTACCTTGGTGGAAATTGCTATTGTATTAATGATTGTTGGATTGCTTATTGGTGGAGGCGTTTCAACAATTGGAGCATATTTAGATAACGCAAGGCAAAACCATACCAAAAATAACCTTGAGTTAACAAAGAGAGCAACTCTCGATTTCGTGATGGTTAATTATCATATGCCTTGTCCTGACACGGATGGAGATGGTCGGGAGAATCGTGACGCAGACAATAAGGCCTGTAGTTCAGCGAAAGGAACAGTGCCTTATGTTGATATTGGTCGGTCATTGGCTGATTCTAGTGACGATTACGGAAATGTCTTCGCATATGGAGTGACTTTAGATGTCACTGATCAAGCTCAAATTGTCGCTGTAACAGGGATCGCGACTGATGAACTGTATGGTGAATTTGAGCCTAGCTATTTTGCTAATCAGGATGTGACATCGGAAGCAAATACAAATAAACCTAGTAATTATGAAATTCCAATTATTCTTCCCTTGTTTGGGTTAGATACTCCTCCAACTAGCCAGACACCTGCAACGGCAAATAAAAATTACGTAGTTTGTAAGAAAACGGCAGTGTCTTGTTCAAGCGCTTCTCCCGCAGTAGATATTGAAGTTGAAGATATTCCAGCTGTGATTGTTGCTTTTAATGAAAATGGCAACGGTATAACTCTATCCTCATGTAATGGTAGTAATTGGGGAGCTTTGGAAGAGGAAAATTGTAACGATGATCTCTATCTGTTAAAAAATTATTTTTCGGATGGTGTTTACGATGATCAAATGGTCACAATTTCAGCTTATGAAATTAAGCAGCAAGTACTTGATCGTCTTAATAGCTTCAATTTAGAAAGTAAGGATGGTCCAAACTATGGAGGTTATGAGGTCATCTATTTACGAAATGTTGATAATGCAAATGATTTGAATGTTGGTAATGGTGAAGATAACTCATTTTATATCGGAGCTAAGCAGGGTGAAGATGGAGAGATATTGGATGTAGATGGTGATGGGGTAGCGGATGAAGCAGGAGATTTGTCGGCTGTAGTCAACTTAAAAGATGGTGATGACCGGCTGTATTTGGAAGGCAGTGTCGTTACAGGAGGTAATGCCGACTTAGGTGATGGTGATGACCGGTTAACAGTGGAAGGTTCTATTATTGGAATTGTAACCATGGGAACGGGGTCTGATATTTCTATTATTCAGTCAGGTGTTTCTGGTACATTTGATGCCGGTGATGGGAATGATACGATTGATATTTACGGAACTATTTCTGATGGTGCCGTGGTTTCTTCCGGAGGAAAGGATAACAAAGAAAGCGATAACGATACTCTGACTTTTCATGGTTCCGTAATGGACGGTGAAATTGATATGGGGGATGGTAATGATACGATGCGTTTTACAGCAAGTTCTGGCGAGTTAAGTTTTGGAGTTAATGCGATAATTGATGGTGAGTCTGGTAACAACACCTTAGAGGTAGAAAATATGACTTTAGAAGAGTTTGAAACTCTGATAGGTGAAAGTGCATCGGATAATTCAGGTAAATTTAGAAACTTCAATGAAATTCAATTGAAAAACTAAAAAGCTTATTCTTCGATTCCATAGGCCAAGCTATTAAATAGCTAGCAAGCTCAAAGTTTTAGGTTAAACTACTTAGTTGTAAATATTTTAAAAATTTGGAGAATTCGTGTGAGCGAATCAATTAAAGTTTTATTAGTGGATGATGATCCAGCATTGCGCGGCATGGTAGCTTTTGCACTAGAGTCAGAAGGTTATGAAGTCGATGAAGCGGAATCGCAGGCGACGGCGAAAGCAGCCTTTGACAATTTTGAATATCCGATTGTGATTCTAGATATGGGGATGCCTCCACACGAACATACGACCAAAGAGGGCGTTGATGTTCTTAATTGGATCAGCATTTATCATCCAATGACGCTAGTCATTGTTTTGACTGGCCAGGATGCTCAGGCAACCTCTTATGAAGTGTTAAAAGAAGGCGCTTTTGACTTTCTTGAGAAGCCCATCAGTGAGTCTGCTTTGGTACTAGCCGTTAAGCGTGCAAGACTGTTCTTTCAGCAGAATCAAAAATTGCGTAGTGATGAAGGCATTCAAAAAATGCAGATTAATGCTCCAATGGGTGAAGGTGTTAAGCCTGTTCGTAATCAGGCGGAGGAAAAAATGCTTCGTCAGGTTCTGGCAGATACTAATTTTAATGTGCATGAATCTGCGCGACGTCTGGGACTTAAACGCGAAAACGTGTATTATCTAATCAAGAAATACAATATCGAGCGCCCTGAATACGAAGGGCAGTAAACCTTTCTATACATTGGGCGAAATTAGTGACTTCAGTCGAGATTGCAAGCGCGGTACTTGGTACCGCTATTCTCCTTTCCAGTGCCGTTCTTGGCCTTCTTTATATTCGCAAAATTCGTAATTTAAGTCTTGCCCTAAGTGAACTTCATTCCTTAAATCACAAGCTTGAACATGATTCGATTAATTTCTTTCGCAAAGCATGGCCAATTCTTAATTCCATCGGTGTGAGCCAATTGGCGGCAAAAATTCGATGGTTTGGTGAAGATAAGCAAATTCTTTTAGGTGAGTCTACTGAATGTAAGTGCACGCAGGAGTTTAAGCAGCTTGAGTACGGGCAGATGGCGTTTGATGTTATTTTACGCTTGCCTAAGAAAGTTCTGCGAGAAGGCTCAATGGAAAATTTAGTTCTACAGACCTTTTTCAATATTCTTGAACAAGACATGATTTTGAAAGAAGAACAAGTAACCTCCACGCAAAAGCGCTTGGAACGGTACCAAATGTTTGTCCAGCATGAAATTAAAAATATTGCCCAGTTTATCAATTTACTCAGTACGCAGGTCGAGAGGATCGAAGAAGATAAGGATAAAATCCGCTTAGCAGATCGTCTTAAGAAGACTTTGCCGGCTATGGCTCAGCGCGCACAAAAAACGATTCAAACCATGAAAGACCCGAGCCTTTCTCAAGAAAAAGAAGCGACTTTTGATGTTAGTGAGGTTCTGAACGAAGTGGTGCATATGTATGATTTGCCGTGTAAAGTTTTGGGTTCTGCGGAAGTGACTATGCGTCAAGAGCTTGTGCTTGAAATCTTTAAAAATGTATTGGGTAACTTCCGTGATCATAATGTTGGTAATGATTTAACGGTTTATGTAGCGGACAATGCGCAGCCTAATATGGTTGAGATTCAAGTTCAAAACCGTAATATTCCAGGAGTGACGCTTCTTCCAGAACGTATGTTTGAACCCTTTTGGACAACAAGTGAAAGTGGTTTAGGTTTGGGACTGTTTCTCGCTCGTGAATTGTTGAAGCAGGTTTCAGGAGAAATTAAGTTTCAACAAGGCAGTCAACACTTTGGTTTCATACTGTCTCTTCCAAAAATGCAAGCTTAGTTCGAATTTCTGTGGTTTTTTAAAAGAAATTTACCTGTTTAAGCGTCCAGTTCTATGATCAGATAAACAGGTGGTTTTTAGGTTTGTTATCTAGAATTAACTTTTGGCTACGGTCTAAGTAATAGTGCTTGTTTTAAATCGTTTGTTTATGTTTAATTGAATGTAAGTTTCTTGCCGAGATGCGTTTCGTTATTTTATTGGGTTGGTGTCAAAGCAAGGGAAATGCTTATAAATTGAGTGAGGATTGGACAATGGAATCATTGAAGATGAAAAGAAATGCCCAAAAGGGTTTTACACTTGTTGAAATCGCAATTGTATTGGTAATTATCGGTTTGCTACTCGGTGGTGTTCTAAAGGGGCAGGAAATGATTAACTCAGCAAAAATTAAAGCTGATACTGATGCACTGGTAGGGCTCCAGGCCGCAGCCTATGCATATCGTGATAGAACAGGCTATTATCCTGGGGATGGTGATGCTACGAATGGTAAAGACGGGCAAATTAATTTTTCGACAGTTGTAGCTGGCACGGCTGCTTCAACAGATGGTTCTGATTTTTTCTATGATTTAGCACAACAAGGTTTTTTAAAGTCCGAAGATCCTTCTACAGAGTGGGGTGGAATTTTTGCAGCTGGTTACGTAGCAAGCGCTGCAAATGGATCTGGAACTATTACTGGAAAAAACCAAGTTTGTATTACTAATATTACAGACGAGGATGCAGAGTTAATTGCTACTGGTATGGATTCTAAACTTGATGATGGTGATGGAACTACTGGCGTTGTAAGGTTTGATAATTATGGCTCAGGTACTAATGTTGATTTGGATATTTGTCTAGAGATCTAAATTTTGATTAAATCAAAATAACTCAGAACCCGCTTTGGCGGGTTTTTTATTGGCAATTAAAACCCCCTTCTAATTTTTAGTATTTCGCTTTCGCTGTGTTAAAATACGCGTCCTTAATTTTTAGTGTAATTTCAATCACCTAGTTTGCATTTTTAGTAGCGAAATTAGGCGGCTGGCTAACTTACGAGAGTTTTTTCATGGCGCACGCTTCTCAAACCGATACCCCTTTTGATGGCGGTCTTTATGTCATTACTTATGGCTGTCAGATGAATGAATATGATTCCGACAAGATGGCAAGTCTATTGCAGAAGACTTACGGTCTTGAGTTGGTGGATAGTCCGGATGAGGCGGATGTTGTCTTGATGAACACCTGTTCAGTGCGTGAAAAAGCGCAAGAAAAAGTATTTTCTGAATTAGGTCGTTGGTCGAAGTGGAAGGCGAAAAAACCGAATCGTGTCATTGGGGTGGGCGGTTGTGTCGCTTCGCAAGAAGGGAATGTAATCCGTCAGCGAGCGCCGAGTGTTGATGTCATTTTCGGGCCACAAACCTTGCACCGTTTACCGGCAATGATTGATGAAGCCTTGCGTGTGCGTGGTGATGATTCCATCAAGAAGAAAAAAGCCGTTATCGACATTACCTTCCCTGAAATTGAGAAGTTTGATAATTTGCCGGAACCGGAAGTGAATGGTGTTTCAGCAATGGTTTCGGTGATGGAAGGTTGTTCTAAATACTGTACTTTCTGTGTGGTTCCATATACTCGTGGTGAAGAAGTTAGTCGCCCGTTCGCAGATGTGATGCGAGAAATTGAAACCCTTGCGCAGCAAGGTGTGCGTGAAATCAACCTGCTTGGGCAAAACGTGAATGCCTACCGCGGAGAAATGGAAGACGGTGAGATTGCTGATTTAGCGGTATTGATTCATGCGATGCGTGAAATCGACGGTATCGACCGTATTCGTTACACTACGTCGCATCCGAATGAAATGACCCAGTCATTGATTGATTGTTATGCCGAGGTACCGGAATTAGTTTCACATTTACACTTGCCGATTCAAACCGGATCGGATCGTGTTTTAGCGATGATGAAGCGTAATCATATGGCGATTGAGTATAAATCGACGATTCGTAAAATTCGTGCTTTGCGACCAAATTTAAGCCTGTCGGGTGACTTTATTGTTGGTTTTCCTGGTGAGACTTGTGATGATTTTAAAGAAACCTTAGCGCTGGTTGAAGAGTTGAATTATGACCGCTCTTTCAGCTTTATTTATTCTGCACGTCCAGGCACGCCGGCGGCGGCGTTCCCTGATGAGGAGACGATGGAAAAGAAAAAGCGTCGTCTCTATCACTTGCAAGAATTGCTGAACAAACAGACAGCGGAAATTTCCGAGTCGATGGTTGGTACAACGCAACGCATTCTGGTAGAGCGTCTGTCGCGTAATTCGTTCACTGAAATTGCCGGCCGTACCGAGAATAATCGAGTGGTAAATGTTGAAGGCTCGCCAGATTTAATCGGTCAGTTTATCGATGTCAAAATCACTGAAGCCTACACCAACTCGTTGAAAGGTGAGATTGTTGCTACCCCGGAAGCAGATAAATACGAAACTCAACAATTTCATGCCTTGTAAATTGATGTAAATACGTATTTAATAAATCCATAGCAAGTCGAATCCCGTTTTGCATGATTGAGCGCCCAGTTTTGGGCGTTGTTTATTTCTACACGCTTTTTAAATTTATTTTTCTGAATTTCATTACCATGAGGTCGGTTTTTGACAGCACTGCACACCATTCAGTTTCAGCTTCAACCTGAAGACAACGAGCGCCTGCAAAATTTATGCGGTTGGCAAAATGAGCATCTTGCGCAGGTTGAATTACGCTTAGGCGTGGAAATTAATAATCGTGGATTTCTCTTTGCCATTACCGGTTTGGCAGAGCGCGTGCATAAAGCGGAAGAAGTGCTTCGCGAGTTGTTCCAGATTACTGAAAAAGAGACCTTGGTGCCGGAAGCGGTCCATATGGTGTTACATGAACATGGGCACGACCATGCGCGAGCGGTTGGTGATGAGGTTTTGATTAAGACGCGCCGCAAAACCATTAAGACCCGTAATAAGAATCAAGGCGACTACATTGAGTCCATTCAGGAGCACGATGTCAATTTCGGCATTGGTCCGGCCGGTACCGGGAAAACCTATTTGGCGGTCGCTTGCGCGGTTGAAGCGCTAGAAAGCGAAAAAGTCCGTCGTATTATTTTGACACGCCCGGCAGTTGAAGCCGGTGAAAAACTTGGCTTCTTGCCGGGTGATTTAACGCAAAAAGTTGATCCATATTTACGTCCTCTGTTTGATGCTTTATTTGAAATGATGGGCTTTGAAACCGTCGAACGTTTGATGGAAAAGAACGTAATTGAAGTGGCGCCTTTGGCTTTTATGCGTGGCCGAACGTTGAATGAATCCTTTATTATTCTCGACGAAGCGCAAAATACTACCACAGAGCAGATGAAAATGTTTCTGACGCGGATTGGCTTTGGTTCGACTGCGGTGATTACTGGGGATATTACCCAGTGTGATTTACCACGACATCAGAAGTCCGGTTTGCGTCATGTAATTGAAGTGCTAGAAGGGGTAGAAGGTATTGGATTTACGTTCTATCAGACACAAGACGTTGTTCGTCATCGTCTGGTGCAGAAAATTGTGCATGCTTACGACCGTTATGACCGTAAGCAGAGTAAAGCCAAACAGCAGAAAGAAAATTCTTTAGCGAAATCACCGGAATGACGGAGGCGGTCATGTTAGAAATAGATTTGCAGTGGGCGATTGACGAACAGCCTATGCCGACATTAGAGCAATGCCAACGTTGGGCGCAAGCTGCTCTGCAAAATGACAATGCCTATCAGGAAGTGGAAATGGTGGTGCGCATCGTTGATGAAAACGAAAGTCAGCAATTGAATCGTGATTATCGTGGTAAAGATAAACCAACCAATGTGTTGTCATTCCCATTTGAGCAGCCGCCTGGATTGTTGGAATTGGGTGAAGAACTGCCGTATTTAGGTGATTTAGTTGTCTGCGCACAAGTCGTTATTGATGAAGCAAAAGAGCAAAATAAATCATTGGAATCGCATTGGGCACATATGATTGTACATGGCACCTTGCATTTGCAGGGCTTTGACCATATAGAGGATGAAGAAGCGCATGAGATGGAAAGTCTCGAGTGCGAAATCATGCAGGATTTAGGGTATGAAAACCCTTATGCGCAAGACCAAAAGTCGTGCGTATAAAAGTAATTTTTTAATAAAAGGTGACATTCATTAATGAGTGACAGTAGTAGCGGCTCTTCGTGGTTAGGACGTCTGAGTAAAGTATTTTCGGATGAACCGGAGAGTCGAGAAGATTTAGTGGAAGGGATGCGAGATGCGCATCATCAGGGGATTATCGATGGAGATGCTCTAGCGATGATCCAAGGTGTTTTGGAAGTCTCAGAATCTCGCGTTCGCGATATTATGATTCCACGTCCGCAGATTGAATTGATTGATGCGGAAGAAACGCTGGAAGAGATTCTGGATAAAATGCTGGAAAGCTCGCATTCGCGTTATCCGGTGATTTTGGATACCAAAATCGTCGGTATTCTATTGGCGAAGGACGTTTTTCGTGCAGTGGTTAAAGGTGAGCTGGCGAGTAAGGATGACCTGAAATCCATTTATCGTGAACCGAATTTCGTGCCGGAAAGTAAGCGTCTAAATGTTTTGCTGCGTGATTTTAAAGAGAGTCGTAATCACATGGCGTTAGTGGTCGATGAATACGGTGAATTAGCCGGATTGGTGACCATTGAAGATGTGATTGAGCAGATTGTCGGTGAAATTGAAGATGAGCATGATGAAGAAGAGAGTGCCAACATTCAGAAGCGTGCCGGTGAAATTTACTCGGTTAGTGCCTTAACCACTTTGGAAGAGTTTAATAAGTTCTTTCAGTTGGATTTGGACGAAGAGTTATCGGAAACTATTGGTGGTTTCTTAGCAATCCAGTTTGGTCATGTGCCAATGGTTGATGAAGAATTTGCTGTGAATGGGATAGTGATTCGCGTTACCAAGGCAAGCGAACGTCGTGTTGAAATGTTTGAAGTCCGCCCGGCTAAAGCCGAACAAGAAAGCGAAGACGATATTGTCCAACAGGCGGTTTGATTACCGAGCTGGTTCGTGTCGAAAACGGTCAGATAATCTCTGGCCGTTTTTTTTGAAATTCAGAAAAGAGAGATACAGTGAAATTGTTAAAGCGTGTGCTGGCACCGATTGTTAGAGCGGGTTCGAAACTGAAGCCAAATAAATCGCATTTAATCGCCTTTTTTCTTGGTGCTTTATCGGTCACCGCTTTTGCGCCGCTGAATTTCTCGCCGCTGATGTTGCTGACGATAGCCGGTTTATTTTATCTATGGCAACAGTCGCCAGCGGCAGGTGATGGCGCCAAAATAGGGTTTTACTTCGGGCTTGGTTTTTTCGGCTTCGGTTTGAGCTGGTTGTTCAAAAGTATGTACTCCTATTCCGAAGTGTTGCTACCGGTTTCGGTGTTATTAACTTTGGGTTGGGTGGTTTATCACGGGCTATTCTTGACTGCTGCCGGTTATTTGGCTGTCAAGCTTAAGCGTAGTCGAACCCTCGCTCTAATTGGGCTTTTCCCTGTGTTATGGGTATTGTTTGAGTTATTACGCAGTTCTCTGTTTGGCGGTTACCCGTTTTTGCTTGCTGGGGTTAGTCATTTAGGTTCTTGGCTGGATGGCTATGCGCCTGTGTTTGGTGTCTGGGGCATGAGTTGGGCGGTCGCGGTGACAGCCGGCGCTTTGGTTCTGTTATATGTAAAGCGTAGTTGGATTTTAAGCAGCGTTTTAATCTGTGTGTTGTGGTCGGTCGGCGGTCTCTTGCAACAGATTCAATGGGTGCAGCCATTGGGCAAGCCGATTGATATTGCGTTAATTCAAGGCAATGTCCCGCAACAGATTAAGTGGAGTTCTAAGGCACTAACGCCTTCTTTGGAGCGTTACGTGACTTTGACTAAAGCCAATCTTGATGCGGATGTCATTGTTTGGCCGGAAACCGCTATCGCTAGCTATCTGTCTGTTGTTGAAAGAGGTGCGCTCAGTACGTTTATCCGTGATGCGCAATTGTTTAAAAAAGACATTGTTGCCGGTGTGGTTGATGGAGAGCCGGACGATGAAAAAGTCTATAACGCAATCGTTAATCTTGGGAATTTGGAGCAACGCTATCACAAACGTCACCTAGTACCGTTTAGTGAATATTTCCCGTTTCATAATCTGTTTGCTCCCTTGGCGAATTTGTTTGATATCCCGTTTTCTTTCTTCTCGCACGGTGATCCGAACCAGCCGTCATTATTAATCGGTGGACAAAAAGCTGGTTTAAGCATCTGTTTTGAAATGGCGTTTGGTGAAGAGTTGGCTCGACAGTTGCCGGAAGCAAGTTACTTTATTACCGTTTCCAATGATGCTTGGTTTGCGCATACTTTAGAGCCGCATCAACAGCTTGAAGATGTGCAGATGCGTGCGCTGGAATTAGGGCGAGAAATCGCTCGTGCAACCAATACCGGCTATACTGCGATAGTTGGTGTCGATGGTAAAATCAAAGCGCAAATTCCACCGTATGAATTGGACGCTTTGCGTAGTGAAATACAGCCTTATCAAGGCCTAACGCCTTATGCAGAATGGAAGTGGCTACCGATTCTATTACTGGTTGGTTTGCTATTGCTGTTTACGCTTGGTGGAAGATTGCTTTTTAAGCGTAGATAATTGCGGGTGTTCGTCATCGCGAGCGAAGTACGGCGATCTTGCAAGGTTTAAATGAATGTTGGATTGCCACTGTTGCGTCATGCCGGACTTGATCCGGCATCTGAGTTTTGCGGGATTCCGCGTCAAGCGCGGAATGACGTGAGTCGCTTTTATCCTTAATGTGGTTTATCAAACATTGGATGGTTTTCGTCCATCGCTGCGGCGATACGCATACGCAAAACAGTTATCGCGGTCGGATCGGAAAGGCTCATAGCTTTATCGATTAACAGTTTTTCCAGTACCGGCAAGTCCATATACAAGAACTCTTTAACGCCTTGTTCAACATCGGTTAAGTATTCCGCCAATTGCATCATATCGGCGTGCAGGTCTTTCTGGACTTGGTTGAATTCTTTGTCGGTTAAGTCCGCCAAATCGTGGTCGGCCTGTTCGGCTTTTTCAATCGCATGCCCTAAATGCTGCCAAGTCTGGTATTCGGCAATGATTGCTTTTTCTTTGGCGTAATTAAACAGAGTACGGTACGCCTTTAACATTTTATTGACGCTCATTTTTTCTCCCAGATTTTGAACTTATTCCCATATAATACTGAACTTATTAATTTTTACATAGCTACGACATATTTGTTTGCGTGAGCGCATGTTTTTTTCAGTGCCGCCAAACAGCATAAAATCGGTAAAAGGACTACAAGACAAGCCATGGCAGACATGCAATATCAACCTAAAAATTTGGAAGCCGCAATTCAGAAAGTCTGGGATGACAACGAAACTTTTGTTGCTAAGGAAGACGATAACAAAGAGAAATTTTATTGTTTATCAATGTTTCCGTATCCAAGCGGAAAGCTGCATATGGGGCACGTGCGTAACTACACGATTGGCGATGTAATTTCACGTTTCCAGCGTATGCAAGGCAAAAATGTTCTACAGCCGATGGGGTGGGATGCATTCGGTCTGCCGGCAGAAAATGCGGCGATGCAAAACAATCGTGCGCCAGCGGAGTGGACCTATTCGAATATCGACTATATGCGTAACCAGCTAAAGTCTTTGGGTCTTGGTTTTGATTGGAGCCGTGAACTGGCGACCTGTCATCCTGAATACTACCGTTGGGAACAATGGTTGTTTACTCAGTTAATGAAGAAAGGGTTGGTTTACCGCAAGATGTCTCAGGTTAACTGGGATCCGGTCGACCAGTGTGTTCTGGCAAACGAACAGGTTATCGACGGTAAAGGTTGGCGTTCAGGCGCGCCGGTTGAGAAAAAAGACATTGTGCAGTGGTTTGTGAAAATCACCGACTACGCAGAAGAGCTGTTGCAAGACATCGACCAGCTTGAAGGATGGCCGGAACAGGTTAAAACCATGCAGAAAAACTGGATTGGTAAATCGACCGGTTTGGAAATCTCTTTCCCGATTGAAGGCAAAGAAAACCAGTTTTTGAAAGTTTATACCACTCGTCCGGATACTTTGATGGGCGTTAGCTATCTTGCGGTTGCTGCGGATCATCCGGTAGCGCATAAAGCCTCAATCCATAACGAGCCGCTAGAGCGCTTTATGGAAGAGTGTACCCATACTTCGACCGCGGAAGCGGATATCGAGACTATGGAGAAGAAAGGCGTCGATACCGGCGTGCGTGTTCGTCATCCGATTACCGGCGAAATCATTCCGGTTTGGGCGGCTAACTTTGTCTTGATGAGCTATGGTACCGGTGCAGTCATGTCGGTTCCGGCGCACGACCAGCGTGATTATGAATTCGCGAAAAAGTACGATCTGCCAATCAATGCAGTAATCCTGCCGGAAGGTGAAGAGTCGGTTGATGTTTCAGAAGCCGCGATGACCGAAAAAGGTGTCTTGTTCAACTCTGGTCAGTTTGATGGTCTTAAGTCAAACGACGCGCTGGAAGCGATGGCGAAAGTGCTACACGAACAAGAGATGGGCGAGAAGAAAACCAACTACCGTCTGCGTGATTGGGGGGTTTCTCGTCAGCGTTATTGGGGCTGCCCGATTCCTGCGGTTTACTGCCCGGCGTGTGGCGTCATGCCGGTTCCGGAAGAAGAATTGCCGGTGCGTCTGCCGGAAGATTTGGTTCCAGATGGTGCTGGTTCACCGTTGGCAAAATTGGAAGAATTCAAAAACTGTACTTGTCCGCAGTGTGGCGGTCGTGCGAAGCGTGAAACCGATACTTTCGATACTTTCTTCGAATCCTCTTGGTACTACGCACGTTACACGTCGCGAGATTGTACGACTGGCATGTTGGATAAAGCAGCTGCCGATCACTGGCTACCGGTTGATCAATATATCGGCGGTATTGAGCACGCGATTCTTCACTTGTTGTATGCGCGCTTCTTCCACAAGGTTATGCGTGATGAAGGTTTGGTGAGCACCGACGAGCCGTTCAAGAACCTATTGACGCAAGGAATGGTTTTGGCAAGCAGCTGGTACACAGAAGATGCGTCTGGCAAACAGACCTGGTATTCGCCACTGGATGTCGAGCCGGAAATGGATGACAAAGGTGCAGTTATCGGCGGTAAGCTGAAAGAAGACGGTACGGCGGTTCAGTATGGCGGCATTATTAAAATGTCGAAGTCGAAGAACAACGGTATTGACCCGCAAACACTGATTGAACAATATGGGGCAGACACGTTGCGCCTGTACATTATGTTCGCGGCGCCGCCGGAGCAAACGCTTGAATGGTCGGATAAAGGTGTGGAAGGCTGTTCGCGCTTTATCAACCGTGTTTGGCGTCAAGTGCATAGCCATGTTGAAGCCGGTCCGGTTGCCGCTTGTACGAGCTCGGAAGGTCTAGGCAAAGACGCCAAAGCATTGCGTTTGAAACTGCATGAAACCTTGAAGAAAGTTTCTGACGACATGGGTCGTCGTATGACATTCAACACCGCGATTGCTGCCTGTATGGAACTGTTGAATGACATCAGCAAGTTTAATGTGAATGATGATGCTGACCGAGCCTTGATGCAAGAAGCGATTGAGATTTTGGTGCTGATTCTGTCGCCGATGACTCCGCATATGTCACAGTCTCTATGGGAATCGCTAGGTAATGACGGACTTGTGGTTGATGTTAACTGGCCGGATGTTGATGAATCAGCGCTGGTTAAATCGGAAATCGAATTGATGGTGCAGGTTAACGGTAAGCTACGCGGTAAAATCGAAGTGGCGGCCGATGCCGATAAAGACAGCATTCTTGCGGCAGCGAAAGCCGATGAAGCGGTGCAAAAGTTCATTGAGGGTAAAGATCTCGTGAAAGAAATCTATGTGCCGGGACGCTTAGTCAACTTGGTGGTAAAAGGGTAATAAAATGCGAACAAGCCTATTTAAAACCGGATTGCTGGCCGTTCTGGCAATCTTGTTAAGTGTCCAGCTTAGCGGCTGTAGTTTTCAATTGCGTGGTAGCGATGGTGAGTTTGCCAACGCTCAGTTGCAATTGATTTCGTTACGCGCCGAACCGGATGCCGACAGCGGTATTAAGTCAGGCATCGCCGAACTTTTGCCTAAAACCATTGATTTGCAAAGTGTACAGACGGTTGTGCCGCTAACAAATGCTTCTAATGAGCAGATGGCTCAAGAAGTGTTTTTGGTATTGAGTAGCACCCAGAAGCAGAACAAACGTACTGCGATTTCTGTGGTCGGTGAAACCACCGCAGAATTCATCCGTTGGGTGCAGCCATACCAAGTGTTGAACCTGAAAGGTGAAGTGCTGTTTAGCGATGAAGCCTTTGCTTATCGTGACCGTCAGATGGATCCACAAGGATTGATGGCGGCTAACCAAGAGCTGTATGAAATCAATCAGCAGATGGCGACTGAAATCGCCGAGCAGATTGTGCGTCGCATTCAGTTTATGGCTACACCAAGGTAACGCTGTTTGATTCCTGCTCAAGCTTTCCTAAGCCAAGTCCAGAGTGCACAGTTCAATCTTGCGCCAATCTACCTGTTTTATGGTGAAGAGCCGCTGTACTTGCGTGATTGCAGTGATGCCATTCGTCAGCGTTTAAAGCAGGAAGGTTTTATCAGCGGCGAAATATTTGAAGTCGATGCCGGTTTCGATTGGCAAGCCTTGCAGATGGAGACTCAATCGGGTTCGCTGTTTGCCGACCGCCAATTTTTAGTGGTTAATATGCCGAAAGGATCGCCGGGTAAAGATGGCGCAGCCTTTATTCAGCAGTTTTGCCAGTATCATAGCCAAAGTAATTTGCCGGCAGAAATGGTGCTTTTGCTGTTTTGCGAAAAGCTTGATAACCGTCAGGTGAAGAGCAAATGGGTACAAGCGATTGAGGCTGCTGGATTGGTAGTGCAAACCAAACCGGTAACACAAGATGCTCTGCCGAAATGGGTCGCGCAGCGAGCGCAGACTTTGGGCTTACAGCTTGATCAAGAAGCAGCTAGCTTATTGGCGGAACGTACCGAAGGTAATCTGTTGGCGGCTGACCAAGAGTTGATTAAGTTGTCGTTGATACTGCCGCCGAGTAGCGGCCAGTTACAATTGGTTGATGCGCAGATGATTCTGCAAAATGTGGTCGATCAGGCGCATTATCAATTGTTCGCTTTGAGTGGCGCGATGCTAAAAGGGCAGCGTGACGGCAGTTTGCAGATTCTGCAACGTTTGCAGCAAGAAGGTATTGAAGCGCCGATTATATTGTGGCTGTTAAGCCGTGAATTGCGCGTCTTGTCAGAGTTACAACTGTTGGCGCAGCAGGTTTCTTTGCCGCAAGCTTTTAAGCAGTGTGGGGTTTGGCAGGTTAACCAAGCGCAATATCGTCAAGCTATGCAACGACAAGGTTATCAAGCTTGGCAGGCGTATTTGCAGTTGGCTTTGCAAGTGGATTTAAAAATCAAAGGTATCGACCCAAATAATAGCGACCAAGAAGTCTGGTCGGCCTTAAAAGATTTAGTGATTAAGATTGCTTCTTAAGAGATTATAGAAAATAGAGTTTACAGATGAATATTGAACAGTACATGATCGATTTGGGGCAACAAGCCCGTGCGGCTTCGCGTCAACTATTACGTGCCGATACCAATATGAAGAACAGCGCCTTACTGGCGATTGCGGAGTTGATTGAAGCTCAGGCGGAAACCTTGCAAGCGGAAAACGCTAAGGATTTACAGGCCGGTAAAGAGAATGGTTTGGATGCGGCGATGTTGGATCGTTTGGCTCTGACTGACGGCGTGATTGCCGGTATGGCTGAAGGTTTGCGTCAAATTGCCGGTTTGCAAGATCCAGTCGGTGAAATTTCCGATATGTCGTTCCGTCCTTCGGGGATTCAGGTCGGTAAGATGCGCGTGCCTTTGGGTGTGGTTGGGATTATCTACGAATCACGTCCAAATGTAACGGTTGATGCGGCTGCCTTATGCTTGAAATCGGGAAATGCCGCGATTCTGCGCGGTGGTTCAGAAGCGAAATTCTCTAACCAAGCTTTGGCAAAATGCATCGCTGCCGGCTTGGAAAAAGCCGGCCTGCCAGCAACGGCGGTTCAGGTTTTGGAAACCACAGATCGTGAAGCGGTTGGTCATCTGATTGCCATGCCGGAATATGTCGATGTGATTATTCCTCGCGGTGGCAAGGGGCTGATTGAGCGTATCTCGCAGGGCGCACGTGTGCCGGTTATCAAACATTTGGATGGTATCTGTCACGTTTATATCGATGTTGATGCCAACGAGCAGAAAGCGCTAGATGTGGCGTTCAATGCTAAGACGCATCGTTACGGTGTCTGTAATGCAATGGAAACGCTACTGGTCGCTGAATCACGTGCTCAAGAAATCCTGCCTAAGCTTGCAGAGCTGTATGCGACTAAAGAGGTTGAACTACGCGGTTGTGAAAAGACTTGTGCGATTATCGATGCCAAGGCAGCAACTGAGGATGATTGGGCAACCGAATACCTTGCGCCGATTTTGTCGATTCGTGTGGTGACTGATGTCGATGCAGCAATGGATCATATTGCACAATTCAGCTCAGGGCATACCGAATCGATTATTACCGAGAATTTCAGCACCTCGCGTCGTTTCTTGGCGGAAGTCGATTCCAGTTCGGTAATGGTCAATGCGTCAACGCGTTTTGCGGATGGTTTTGAGTACGGCTTGGGGGCGGAAATCGGTATCAGTACCGACAAGTTCCATGCGCGTGGACCGGTTGGCTTGGAAGGTCTAACTTCGCAAAAATATATCGTTTTAGGCGATGGAACCATCCGTAAATAAAATGCGTTTTATTGGCATTAATGGCGGTACTTTTGACCCGATTCATTATGGTCATCTGCGTGCTGCCTTGGAAGTAATGCAAAAGGTCGGTATGGAGCAGGTGCGTTTTGTACCCTGCTATCAGCCGGTACATCGCGGTACACCGAGTGTATCCGCTAGGCAGCGTTGTGACATGATTGCATTAGCAATCGAAGCGCAACCGCAGTTTGTACTCGATAGCATTGAAATTGACCGTGGCGGCCCGTCGTTTATGGTCGATACCTTGGCGCAGTTAAAGCAGCAATTTGCCGATGAACAGACCAGTCTGGTATTGATGATGGGCACTGATGCTTATGCTAAATTTTGCTCGTGGCATAACTGGCAAGAGATTCTCAATTTGGCCAATTTGGTCGTGATGCACCGTCCGGGCGAAAAGCTCGATTTGCATGGCGCTGAAGCTAAGTTATTTGCTGAGAGAGAAGTTAAACAGTTTAGCGAAGCGTGCGGTCAGGTAATGGAATTGGCGATAACTCAGTTGGCTATCAGTTCGACGGCGATTCGTGCGGATATTGAGCAGGGCGTGTTACCGGATTATCTGACGCCATATCGAGTTTGTAAATATATTCAGAAACAGGGTCTTTACGGCGCGCTTGCCAAAGATTCTTAACGTTCAAGGAGAACACAATAATAATGGCTATGTCGTTAGAACAAGTTAAAGAGCTGGCGGTGACCACTCTGGATGACAGTAAAGGTCGTGATATTCAAGTAATTGACATCGAAGGTGTTAGTTCGTTTGCCGATTTGATGATTGTTTGTACCGGTACTTCGACTACGCACGTGCGAGCGATGGGCGGACATTTAGAGAAGGCGTTTAAAGAAGCCGAAGAGCCGCCATTAGGTGTTGAGGGAGGCCCTCAGCCGGATTGGGTACTGGTCGACTTAGGTAATGTGATTGTCCATATCATGACCGAAGCCGCGCGTGCGCATTATGCGTTGGAAAAGCTTTGGGATATCAAATCGCAAGCATCTGCTTCAGAGCAAACCGGTTCGGCAGAATAATCACGTTCGATTATGGTTATTCACTTTATTACCGTTGGTCAGAAAATGCCGAAATGGGTGCAAGACGGCTATAACGAATACGCCAAGCGTCTACCGAAAGCATGCAGTTTAAAACTGGTTGAATTGCCAATGGCCAATCGCGGTAAGACTAATTCCGTTGACAAGATGAAAGCGGAAGAAGCCAAACGTATTTTGGATGCCGTTCCGAAAGGGGCGAGGTTGATTGCGCTCGATGAGCATGGTCAGCAAGTCACCACCAAAGGCTTAGCCGATAAAATGGAAGACTGGCTTGGCGGCGGACAAGACATTGCTTTGATTGTCGGCGGGCCGGATGGTCTAGACGCTTCGCTGTTAGCACAAGCGCAGTGGAAGTGGGGATTGTCGAAACTCACAATGCCACATCCGATGGTACGGATTCTGGTTGCCGAACAGATTTATCGAGCGTGGTCGGTAATCAATAACCACCCCTATCATAGAGAATAGTTGGGGAAATGTCTTTTTGACCCAATCTCTGCGTTAAGTTTCGGCTCGTGTACTACTTGTACACGTCGCCAAAACTTGCCTTGACCTTGAGGCAAAAATCTCATTTCTTTGTGTGGTTGTTTTTTCTTGCGTCTCGCTTAGATTTGCCGCGATGCTGAAGAAAAATTCTGGCTTAAAACCTAAGCTATAAATAGTTGCTAAAACTTGCCTTGACCTTGAAATAAAAATCTCGTTTTTTAGTGTGGCTAGTTTTAACACTGAATGTTTTGGCTAAAAGTCTTATTTCTTAGACTACGTTTCCGCAACTCTGTGCCTTTTTTATGGCAGTTAATCCAATTCAAAACTCTTCGTGATCTTCGTGGTTAAAAATCACAAGTGGTTGATAATCAGAAATTACGAGTAATTTTGATTTCTACGCGGCGGTTTTGTTGTTGATTGGCTGGAATGCCATTGCCGGTGTTATCGAGATTTGGGACTTTCGGGCGGGTGTCTGCATAACCGATGGCTTTGAGTTTATTGCCGTCGATGCCTTGCTCTAGAAATACCCGTAAAACACTAATGGCACGACTGGAGGAAAGTTCCCAGTTGGATGGAAAACGAGTGGTGCTGATCGGAATATTGTCGGTGTGGCCTTCGATTTCGATATTGTAGTCGGGCAATTCGAAGGTTTGGATATTCTTGGCAATATCAGCCAGTAGCTGTGTGGAATCTTTACCGAGTTCGGCTGAGCCGGTGGCGAATAGCACATTTCCCGGTAGATTGATTTTCAGGTAGTTGTCACCAAGTTCTAATGCCGCTTCCGGCGCGATATCGTGATTTATTAGGGTGTATTTCAAATTGGCGTTAAGGTCTTTTAAGGGTTGGTTTTCCTGCTCTTTTTTTAGCAAGCCTTGATTAAGGGCTTCGGAAACTTCTTCAAATTTGCCTTGGTTGATAATCGAAATCGACAGTATCAGCACGAAGAACCCTAAAATCAGGGTCATGGCATCGGCATAGGTGATGAGCCAGTCGCTCTGTTCTTCCTCTGTCGGCTTTTTCAATTTCGCCGTTTTATAGGAGCCGTGGTCGTGATAGCGCATGATTATTGGTCCTATCGATCTGCGCGTCGGAATTGAAAGCTAGGGTGCAGATAGGAGTTCATGGTGTCTTCAATTAAGGTTGGCGATGCGCCTTCGGAAAGTAGCACGATACCTTCGGTCAGAATCAGATTGCGTTGCGCTTCCAGATCTTGTTTGTGTTCCAGCTTTCTGGCGGCTGGTTTTAGAATCAGTTGTGCCATTAAGACACCATATAGTGTTGTTAATAATGCCACTGCCAAGCCGCCGCCTATTTTTGATGGATCACCTTCCATTGAATTCAACATAATAATCAAGCCGACTAGGGTACCGACCATGCCGAAAGCCGGTGCGGTCGCTGCCATAGTCAGTAAAACTTTAGCCGGGCGCATATTACTTTCATACATCGATGCTCTGGAATGTTGCAGAAGGTTGTTTAGATGGGATCCTTTATAGCCGGAAAGTAAAAATACAAAAGATTGATTAAGAAAACTTTGGCCTTCTTCGGGCATTTCGATAACACGCTCCAGACGAATTAAGCCTTGGCTGCGGATGATTTTTGACCAGTCGATAAGAATACCGACATCTTCGTAGAGTTTGACCGGGTTGACCTTGGAAGTGAGCAGGGTTGATCCCATTTCTTTAAAGGCGAGCGCAACATAGCGACCGTCGTAAGAGATCATGGCTGCGGCAATAGTGCCGCCGGCAACCATTAGTAAACTCGACAGGCTAAAAAACATTAGATAGTTATCCGTATTCAGGATGACAGCCGCAACGAACAGCCCCATGCCTAGAATAAAACCAAATAATGCGCTGACCGAGATATTCATTGCTGTCCAAAAGTCTGTGAGATTATGTCCTCAGATTACAGCAGAAAAATGCAAAGGTTAAGATGATTTCCAACAGTTTTTACCAAAACAAAACATATTGCCGCGCGTTTGCGCCTTCGTTATTTAGCGTGTCTATGATTTTCTTGACTTTGTGTTAAGAAAGTGGATAATCCGATTCTTCAAATTTACGTGATCTATTTGTGCAGTCACAATAGTCATCTGAATCGCGTCTTCGAATAAGATTTAGATGTTGTGTTAATTGTTATTGATAGGTCTACGGATCGTTAACACGTAAAACCACATGGAGTTAAAACATGGCAAACTCAGCACAAGCGACTAAGCGCGCTCGCCAAGCAGAAAAGAATCGTATCCATAACGTAGCAATGCGTTCTGACATGCGTACTGCAGTGAAAAAAGTACTAGCGGAAATCGAAACTGGTAACAAAGATAAAGCAAACGAACTTTTCCGTGTTGCTCAATCTAAACTTGACGGTATGGCGCGTAAAGGCATCATCCACAAGAACAAAGCTGCGCGTTTCAAAAGCCGTATCAACGCTCGCATCAAAGCAATGGCTTAATTGTCTAGCTTAACAAGCGTTTGAAAAAGACCGAGCTCATGCTCGGTTTTTTTATGCCTGTAATAAAATCGATGGTTACACTGGGCAAGTCATATTACCGAGTTCTTCAGTTAGCTTAAGGTTTTCTGAATAGTCAACCGGACAATCAATCAATACCACGCAGTTATCTTCGATAGCCTGCTGTAGTGTCGGCAGCAGTTGCTCCGCCGATTCAATACGATAGCCTTTTGCGCCGAAAGCGTCCGCCAATTTGATGAAATCGGGATTGGTGAAAGCGATATTGCTCTCGCGTCCAAATTGATTCATTTGCTTCCATTTAATCAGTCCATAACTGGCGTCATTCCAAATCAGCACGATAATAGGAATCTGCAATCGCACCGCGGTTTCGATTTCTTGCATATTCATCATAAAGCCGGCGTCACCGGTCACGGCAAGTGCAACGCGTTCCGGCTTAGCCAGTTTGGCAGCAATCGCGCCAGGCAACGCAATGCCCATCGATGCGAAGCCGTTAGAGATAATGCAGGTGTTTGGTGCCAGCGTTTGATACATCCGTGCCATCCACATTTTATGCGCGCCAACATCGGAAATAGCAATGTCTTCGGCATTCAATGCTTGGCGCAGGTCGTGCAAAATTTTCTGCGGTTTAATCGGGAAGCTGTCGTCTTTATCGAACTCGTGGAAATGCAGTTCAATTTCACGTTTAATTGGTAGATAAGGACTGTTGGCGTGGCGGTTACTCTGCGCGGCAATGCCTTGCAGTGCATTACCGATATCGCCAATTAGACCGGCTTCGACAATATAGAATTCGTCTACCTCGGCCGGCTTGGAGTCGATATGAATAATTTTCAGGTCTGGGTTTTTATTCCATAGGTACGGATGATATTCGACAATGTCGTAACCAACACAAATCACCACATCGGCGCGGTCAATACCGCAAGAAATATAGTCGTGTGCTTGTAGGCCGATGGTTCCCAAAGACAACGGATTATCGCAAGGTAGCGCTCCTTTAGCCATAAAAGTAGTGGCGACCGGAATATTTAACTTGGTGGCGAATTCTACCAGCGCGTGACTGGCGTTAGAGCGAATCACGCCATTACCGGCGATGATCATCGGGAACTTAGCCGCGCTGACAAGTTCGGCTGCTTGAGTGATTTTGGCGCTGTGCGCAAAAGACGGCAATGGGCTTTGGCGTTTAAGCGGTTTTTTATGGAGACGTTTTTCGGCAATGTTTTCCGGGAAATCGATAAAGCTACAACCAGGTTTTTCCGCTTCGGCGACTTTAAAGGCTTTGCGAACCACTTCTGGAATGACTTCCGGTGTCAGAATCTGCGTACTGTATTTGGTGATTGGTTCAAACAGGTTGACCAAATCCAATACTTGATGGCTTTCTTTGTGCAGGCGGTTGGAGCTTGCTTGACCGGCAATTGCGACCACTGGCGCACGATCCATATTGGCATCGGCCACACCGGTAACCAGGTTGGTTGCGCCTGGCCCGAGCGTTGACAGGCAGACACCGGCTTTTCCGGTTAAGCGACCATAGACATCTGCCATAAAAGCGGCGCCTTGTTCGTGGCGAGTGAGAATAAATTGGATATCGCTATCGAGTAGGGCATCCATCAGGTCGAGATTTTCCTCGCCGGGAATGCCAAAAATATACTCAACCTCTTCGTTTTCCAAACAACGTACGAACAGTTCTGCCGCTTTCATAGGACTTCCTTTATCTCGGCAAAGAGAATAGTCAAATTTTCATAGTCGGAAACAACTTCCTTAGGCTTTATATTGGCACAACTTAAGGGTAGATGACAGTGCATAAAACCCAAGAGTTTTTGATTTCAATATTGATTAATTTTTGCTTGAATCCAATAAAAAACTAGATTGATGTCAGGATGGCATTAATTGCCGAGCGGAGCTCTGCTAAAATTCCCTAAAATTAACCACTATTCTCTAGGCGATTGAGTTGAAAAAGATTCTAAAGGCGACGGCTACCGTCGGCAGTATGACCATGATTTCCCGCATTCTCGGATTTGTTCGTGATGTTGTCATCGCTCGCTATTTTGGGGCAACCGCCGGTGCGGATGCGTTTTTTGTGGCTTTTAAAATTCCCAACTTTTTCCGCCGTCTGTTTGCTGAAGGGGCTTTCTCACAAGCGTTTGTTCCGGTGTTGGCGGAAGCCAAAGAGAAGCGCGGTAAGGAAGCGGTCAAGTTATTGGTCGATGCCATTAGTTATCGGCTCGGTGGAATATTGCTGTTATTGACCGCTTTTGGGGTTTTTGGTTCTTCTTTGTGGATGATGGTGTTTGCCCCGGGCTTTATGGATGAACCGGAGAAGTTTCAGCTCGCTGCGGATATGTTGGCAATTACCTTTCCGTATCTTTTACTGATTTCGTTGGTTGCCTTCTCTTCGGCGATTCTTAATACCTATAATCAGTTTGCCGTGCCCGCTTTTACGCCGGTATTTTTGAATTTGGTGTTAATTGCATTTGCGATATTTGTATCACCGCTGTTGGATGTGCCGATTATGGCGCTGGCGTGGGGGGTTCTGGTTGCTGGTGTGGTTCAGCTGTTATTTCATCTGCCGTTTCTATATAAACTTGGTTTATTGCCGCACCCGACCCGCAAAAGCGATCCAGGTGTGAGCGAAGTAAAACGCTTAATGATTCCAGCATTGTTTGGCGTTTCTGTCGCGCAAATCAATCTTTTGGTGGACACCATTCTGGCGTCGTTCTTAGTAACCGGTTCGGTCTCGTGGCTGTACTATTCCGACCGGTTGATGGAATTTCCGTTAGGGGTGTTTGGTGTCGCTTTAGCGACGGTGGTATTGCCGGGACTGTCAAAAAAAGCCGCCAACGAAAACTGGCAAGGGTTTCAGCAAGATTTGGATTCAGCATTGCGTTTGGTGTTTTTGATTGGCGTGCCGGCTATGCTCGGGCTGCTCCTGTTGGCCGAACCCTTGATTATCAGTCTGTTCTATTACGGGGCCTTTACCGCTCATGATGTTTCCATGGCAGGAGCCAGTTTAATGGCCTATTCTTTCGGTCTGCTCGGTTTTATTTTAGTGAAGATTTTGGCACCGGCTTTCTATGCGCGTAAAGATATGAAAACACCGGTTAAGGTGGCGATTGTCGCTTTGGTTACTAATATGATTTTCAACCTGTTACTTATCGGCCCCTTTGCGCACGTTGGTCTGGCGGCAGCAACGTCTATTTCCGCCTTTATTAATGCCGGTCTGCTGTATTGGTATCTGCGTAAACAAGACGTGTTTGCACCATTGCAAGGTTGGTCGAAAATGACGGTGCAAATTATTGCCGCCAATGTTGCCTTAATCGGCTTTTTATTATGGCTCAATCCAGACGTTAGTGCTTGGCTGGAGTTTGATGTTTGGCATCGACTTGGCTGGTTATTGGGATTGGTGTTCGGTTCTATTGTTGTTTATGTTGTGGCATTGATTGCGGTTGGGGTTAACCCAAAACGTCTTTTGCGTAGCTAAGTGAATTGCTTACTGACTGAAAAAGGTAAATAAACCGCTGACTTAGCACTGACTTAGGTGGGGCTATCGGCTATAATCTGCTGTTTACTTTTTCCGGCGAAAATGAATCGATTCTTCGCCGATGCAATGTAACAAGGCGAACGGCGCCGTAACTGAATAGAAAACCATGCAACTGATTCGCGGACTGCACAATTTAAAACGCTTTAAAGACATTTTTGCGAAAGGCTGCGTGCTGACCATCGGCAATTTTGACGGTATCCATTTAGGGCACCGTCAGGTTTTGCAGGCATTGAGCGAACAGGCACAAAATTTGAATTTGCCAAGCGTGGTCATGGTGTTCGAGCCGCTACCAATTGAGTTTTTTGCGCCGGAAAAAGCGCCGGTTAGATTGATGAACCTGCGTGAAAAGTTGCAGGCATTCGATTCGACCCATATCGATTATGTATTGTGTGTGCGTTTCAATGCTGAGTTTGCCAATTTAAGTGCCGAGCAATTTGTACAGCAGATTTTGCTCGAAGACTTATCGGTCAAGCATGTGGTTATCGGTGATGATTTTCGCTTTGGCAAAGAGCGTAAGGGTGACTATGCGTTTTTGCAGTCGCAAGGTGAGCAACATGGTTTTAGCGTTACCGATATGCCGACCCATTGCAAAGGACAAGAGCGTATCAGCAGCACCCGCATTCGTGCCGAGCTTGCTAAACCGAATTTGGCTGTCGTCGAGAAATTAATGGGCGCGCCGTTTGGCTTTAACGGCCGAGTGATTCATGGGCAAAAGCTGGGCAGAACCATCGGCTTTCCGACCTTGAATATCAACCCAAAGCGCATTCAGATGCCGGTGCAAGGCGTATTTGCGGTCACGGTGGAAGGCATTGCCGATAAACCTTGGCCCGCAGTGGCGAATTTAGGTTTGCGCCCGACGGTGGACGGTATTCGCCCGTCGATTGAAGTGCACCTTTTCGATTGGGATCAGAATTTGTATGGCCGCCATATTAATGTGACGCTGTGCCAATTTATCCGTCCGGAAATGAAATTTAATGGTCTTGACGAGCTGACTGCTCAGATTCGTCAAGATGCGCAACAAGCGCGCAAGTTTTTTAGTATTTAATTATTTTGAGTCGCGGTATGACCGCTAAGTTTTAGAGAGTGAATTGCATGAGCAAAGACAGCAATCAGAAAGACTATAAACCAACTTTGAACCTACCGGAAACCGGTTTTCCGATGCGCGGCAACTTGCCGAATCGTGAGCCAAAGCAGGTAGAACAATGGTTGGCGGATGATCTATACCAAACCGTGCGCGAGCACATGGCTGGGCGACCAAAATTTATTTTGCACGATGGTCCTCCGTATGCGAACGGTAATATCCATATCGGTCATGCAGTAAACAAAGTGCTCAAAGACATGATTGTTAAGTCGAAAGGCTTTAGCGGTTTTGATGCGCCTTTTGTACCGGGTTGGGATTGTCACGGTCTGCCGATTGAACTGAATGTCGAGAAGAAAAAAGGTAAGGTTGGTCAGAAGATTGGCGCGACTGAATTCCGCCAAGAATGCCGTAACTACGCGCAAAAGCAAGTTGACGGTCAGATGGCTGATTTCCAGCGTTTGGGTGTGATGGCAGATTGGAGTAATCCTTATTTGACCAAAGATTTTAAATTCGAAGCGGACGAAATCCGTGCTTTGGCGAAAATCATCGAAAACGGTCATTTAGTCAAAGGCACCAAACCGGTTTATTGGTCTGTCGGCGGACGCTCTGCACTGGCGGAAGCGGAAGTCGAATACGAAAACAAACGCTCTAAATCGATTGATGTTCGTTTTAAAGTGGTGGATGAAGAGCAATTCTTTAAGCGTTGTCATCATGTTGAAGACCACACAGGTGAAGGGCCGCTGTCGGTGGTTATCTGGACCACTACGCCTTGGACTTTGCCGGCTAACCAAGCGGTTTCAATCAATCCTGAATTGGAATATTCCGTGGTTCAGGTCGAAGGTGAAAACGGTCCGGAGCGTCTGTTCTTAGCGGAAGCGATGATTAAAGATGCGATGGATCGTTGGGGCTTTGATACATATAAAGTGATTGCCTACGGTCGTGGTGAGCAGTTTGATTTGATTCGTCTTCAACATCCGTTCTATGAGCGAATCGTGCCGCTGATTTTAGGTGAGCACGTAACCACTGATGCGGGTACTGGCTGTGTGCATACTGCACCGGGGCATGGTGTTGAGGATTTCGAGGTCGGTAAGAAATACGACCTAGAAGTGGATTGTCCGGTAGACAATAACGGTAACTATGTTGCCGGCACGCCAATCTTTGAAGGCGAGAATGTGCTTAAGGTTGATGATCATGTGCTAGAAGTACTAAAAGAACATGCGGCCTTGGTGCATATTGAAATTATCGAGCACAGCTATCCGCACTGCTGGCGTACTAAAACGCCATTGATTTTCCGTGCCACGCCGCAATGGTTTATCTCTATGGAACAAGCCGGTTTACGTGATGGCGCTATGAAAGCTATCCCATCTGTTCAGTGGGTTCCTGAATGGGGTCAAAACCGCATTGAAGGCATGATTGAAGGGCGTCCTGATTGGTGTATTTCGCGTCAGCGTTTCTGGGGTGTGCCGATTGCAATTTTTGTGCATAAAGTTACTGGAGAAATGCATCCTGATACCGTTGAGCTAATGAAAAAAGTGGCGGATCTGGTTGAAGAGAAATCAATCGATGCTTGGTATGACTTGGATGTGGATGCGTTCTTGGGCGCCGAAGCCGATGATTACGAGCAAGTGACGGATATTTTGGATGTGTGGTTTGACTCAGGGATTTCGCATCAAACCGTATTAAAAGAGCGTGCAGAACTTTCTGCGCCTGCGGACTTGTATCTTGAAGGTTCCGATCAGCATCGGGGGTGGTTCCAGTCTTCATTGTTAACGGCGTTGGCGACTGATGGTCAAGCGCCTTACAAGCAGGTGCTGACACATGGTTTTACCGTTGATAAAGACGGTAAGAAAATGTCGAAATCGAAAGGTAACGTGGTTGCACCGCAAGATATTTCTAATAAATATGGTGCGGACATTCTTCGTCTATGGATTTCAGCTGCGGATTACCGTTATGAAATGACGGTTTCTGATGAAATTATTAACCGTACTGCGGATTCATACCGCCGTATTCGTAACACTGCGCGTTTCTTATTGGCGAATATCAACGGCTTTAATCCGGCAACCGATATGGTCGCTTACGAAGATTTGCTACCGCTGGACAAGTGGGCAATTGGTTTTGCCGCTAAATTGCAGGATGAGATTATTGCGGCTTATGACAGCTATAACTTCTTGGATATTTACCAAAAAGTCACGCATTTCTGCTCGATTGAGCTGGGTGCTTTCTACTTGGATGTGATTAAAGACCGCCAATACACTTGTAAAGCAGATGGCCTGGCACGTCGTTCTGCACAGACTGCGCTTTATCACATTGTTGAAGCGATGACGCGTTGGATTGCGCCAATCTTAAGTTTCACCGCTGAAGAAATTTGGGCAGAGCTACCGGGTCAACATGAGAAAACCGTGTTTGTCACAAAGTGGTATGAAAATGATGGTTTCCAATTACTTGATGAATCGGCTGAGATGAATTCAGAGTTTTGGAGCACTATCATGAAAGTTCGCTCTGATGTTTCAAGAGAGCTCGAAAAACTTCGTAACGAAAAAGTGATTAAAGGGTCTTTGACAGCTAAAGTTACGCTTTCTTGCTATGAAACTCTTTATGAAAAATTAGTGCTACTAGGTGATGAATTACGTTTTGTATTGTTAACTTCTGAAGCAAAGCTAGTTGCGTATGCTGAAGATGCCACTATTACAAAACCTGGTTTTGTTCAAGGGACTGACTGTGACGATGTATTCATCAAAGCAGAAGCAACTAAGCATGCAAAATGTGCGCGTTGTTGGCATCACCGTGAAGAAGTGGGATCAATTGAAGGGCATGAAGATTTATGTCAGCGTTGTGTTGATAATACCGAGGGTAATGGCGAGACGCGTCATTTCGCTTAATTTTCAGATTTATCTTAGGACTAGATTGGACACTTCGTTGTTGGAAAATGGTCAGCTACAATTTGTAGCCTCACATTTCCCGCCTAGAATTGCCTCAATCTATCCGCTAACCTAAATAGAAAATTATGAATACAATAGATGTTCTATAAATAAGATTTTAGTAAAGCCACGAGAGAAATCTGCGTGGTTTTTTTATAACTTTTAAAGGCTCACGATAATGACTTCGACTGCTTTAAAAACCCTTTGGATTGCCGTTCTGGTAATCGTTATCGACCACATCACTAAATATCTTGCAGTCAGCAATTTGACTTTCGGTGAGCCGGTACCGGTGATTGATCACCTTAATTGGACACTGGCGTATAACTATGGCGCGGCCTTTAGTTTTCTGGCGGATTCCGGTGGTTGGCAGCGTTGGTTCTTTGTCGGGCTTGCCTTTGTTATGACGGCTTTCATGCTATGGTGGCTGAAAAAGTTACCGGCAAAAATAACGACTGAAGTCGTAGCGCTGAATTTGGTTATCGGCGGGGCAATTGGTAATGTGATTGATCGTATCTTAGAAGGGCGTGTTACTGATTTTATCGACTTTTATATCGGTACATGGCATTACGCAACCTTTAATATTGCTGATGTAGCCATTTCGCTTGGCGCTGTGTTATTGATTATTTATGAACTTTTTTTTCGTAAAGAGAATAAAACTTCTGCTTAGAGCTAGAATATCCTTTTTTGCAACCTAGTGATGTATTTTGCTCGATATTGAATAGTTTATGTTTCCTTATCAAGACGTATTTGTTGCAAGATCGAGAACTTAATGCGCCTAAAGTCTATATTAGTATTGACTGAAAAATGCATTTTTAATGTTTCTATAAAAAAATATGATTAAGCTTTTTTTGTTGTAAGTTGTTGAAATTAAAGAATATTATTTTGATTTATTTTTTGTGAGTAAAAAAAGTCGGTAAATGGTGTAGAGAATATTTACTTCATTGGTTAATATGGCCTCCGTTAAATCTGAAAGCGAGCATAAAAGCACTTAAATAGCTCGTTTTACAACAAAACAGATGAAACTCTTATTTCAAAAAGATATTCGGAGTAAATAAAAGATGGCACTAAATATTCTTATCGACCAAGATAAGTCTGACAACTCAGACGCATTGTTCTCAGTAGTAAATATTCTAAAAACTAAAGCGCCTACTGGTTTCGAAGATTCTGCTTTCGGTTTCGAAGGTGAAAATTCGACTAACATCATGGACATCATTGGCTTTGTTAAAAACGATGTACCAGCTGGTTCCTCAATTATCGATCTTGCTCACACTCTATCTCCTGCTGCTGATCCAGTTGAGATTGTTAAAGGTAAACTATTAGGTTCGCCTACTGCTGCTGCATTTATTAGTGCTCTTGCACCTGCTAATTCGGAATCTGAATTGGGTGGTGATGCACTAGGTGCTGTTGTTGGTCATCTGAAAACTATTCCGTTGACTGAGCCAGTTATTAACGCTTTCATTGCTAACTTTGTTGCTAATGACGGTATTGCTAGCCCAGTAACTAACCTGCTTCACGAAATCTCTCTAGGTGGCCACCTGCTTAAAGGTACTGTTCCTGCTGGAACAACACTAAGTTCAGAAGAAATGGCTGATCGTGCTGGTGAAGACTCTGTGGATAAAGTGGTTCAACTGTTCAACCACGTTACAGGTACAGAAGGTGCAATTATTCCAGGTGTATTCCCTAAAATGCTTGGTGATGACGTAATCGCAATCGCTGGTATCGCGCATGACGTAGTGCCTGCATATACTACTTTCAATGGTCTTTTAGATACCGATACTGGAATTATTGGTTCTATGGTTCCTGCTGGAGGTTTAGGCGGCCTTGGTGATCTAGGCGGTCTTGGTCTAACTGATATGCTAGATCTTGGAGGCGCTAACCCGCTAGACGGTCTTCTAGGTGGCCTAACTGGTGGTTCTGGAAGCGCATCTGCTGAAGCGTCTGCGTCTGATGGCGGTATTTTGGCAATCCTTGATTTAGGCGGCAATGCACTTGATCTGGGTAGCATGCTAGATCTAGGTCTGTAATCAATAGAATAATTTCTATTTGATTTTGAAAAAGGCTCCCTTGTGGAGCCTTTTTTGTAACTTAACGTCTTTTCTTATCTTACGATTTTTTCTATATAAATCAGCGCTTATCTGCTCTCGTTTTTTATCTTTACTGTACTTGGGGACAATATTAATTTGTTTGTCTTTTGCGTACTATTGTCAGTAAATAAAGCTTACTTGCTATGTTTGAGATTAAGGAGATGCTCATGCAGTCCGCAACGGTACAATCCATTTCTGGCTCGGTGACCATTGTTACTGAAGGTAAAGCATATCTGGCGCAAGTCGGTGACGAAGTTGCATTGAATGCGGTTGTTGTCGCTGCTGAAAACTCAGAGTGTATGCTGGAGTGTGAGCACGGATCTGTATTGATAGCCGCTCAGCAAAAGTTGCTTATTGACGAGGATGTTCTTGGCGTGTCGGTAGATCCTCTCTCTGAAGCGCAAGTAAGCCAATCCAGTTTTCAGCATGCTGTCGTGCAGATTGCGTTGGCAGATCCAGATCATATTTTAAGTCAACTTTTAACGAACCTTAATAGCTTGCTTAATCAATCAATGGACACATCACCGTTTGTAGATTCTGCACTTTTGGAGGATCATTCGTTGTTTTTGGAAGTTGAAGCTGAACAGATGCAAAGTCAGGATTTACTAACGGAAGGCCTTAATGCTGCACGCGAGCAAGTTAGTGAGTTGAGCTTAGAGGAAGCATTAACCGGTGAGCTGACCGCTTCTGCTGAAGCTGATGTGTCCGAAGCAACCTTCTCAGTAGGGAATACGGAAGCTTTAGTACATATTTTGGAAACAAGTCAAGATTCAATGGAATTTGACGGTTTAATCGGTCAGCTGGTACAAGTGATGGATTTGAGTAAACATTTCTCTAGTGGCGGAGAAAATTTTGCTAGCCTCTCGTCCTTAGAAATTGGGCTTAATCTTGATGATGACGATTTTGTTGTGAGCGATTCTCCTTACCAACAAATCTAAGACGATCGTTCTTTCTTGCAAGCCTTCATTCTGAAGGCTTTTTTTATTGCTTATTTTTTTTCGGTTTTTTCTCGCTGAATTTGATTACTTAGAATCAGCAGACGTGCCTGTAATAACCAAAAGATAAAAGCCACCGGCTTTATCTTGGTTTTATTCGGTCTATCGGGTAATCGATTCATTATTGCAAAGCTCCTATGGGCGAAGCTTCAAACTCCTCGCTGACGTCAATGGGGACGTGTTCTGCGCTTCCTTAACTGTCGTTATTACTCTGTTTTAATGCAGAGCGTAAATAATTCAACATCCGCACTGATGGGTAACCATCGGCAGGAATTGAGATTGATTTTTGAAAAGCGCGTAGCCCTGATCGAGTCATACCGCCGGCAATTCCG
Organism: Thiomicrorhabdus marina; assembly: GCF_017571465.1. Lineage (GTDB taxonomy): Bacteria > Pseudomonadota > Gammaproteobacteria > Thiomicrospirales > Thiomicrospiraceae > Thiomicrorhabdus > Thiomicrorhabdus marina. Next base: position 109,323 of record NZ_JAGETV010000006.1, read on the forward strand.
TCCGCTTTACCAACAGAGAAGCCTAGCTCATTGAGAAGAGATTGAATTTCAATCACCTGGTTACGGTTCAGGCCTTTGTCGTCAGCAGGCTGACCTTTAGTCAATTGCGCTTTATAACGAATTTGGTCGGCGAGGTAGCCAACACCAATGGCGTAGTTCGTTGAATTATTCCAGCGTTTAATCACCTTAAAATTATCAAAAACCAAGAAGGTCGGGCCGCGATAATCGCTCGGTAAAACCAAGATTGCATCCTGTATTGCAGGGTTGATAGCGTTGCGGAGTGTTTGATTTTCGGTAGTCTTAATGTTTAATTCTTGCCATTCGTTGATAGAACGTTTGGTTTTATTATCGGCTAAGGATAAATCAAAACCTTTCGGCAGTTTAACTTCCAAGCCCCATTCTTGGCCGCGCTGCCAGCCAAGTTGGTTGAGGAAATTACCAGCCGAAAATAGTGCGTCAGCTGTGCTAGTCCATAGATTGACTTTACCGTCTCCATCACCATCCACTGCGTAACGCAGATAGTTGGTTGGCATAAATTGCACTTGTCCCATTGCTCCGGCCCAAGAGCCTTGCATATCGCTTAAAGAGACATCGCCTCGGTCAAGAATAGTCAAAGCGGCGATGAGCTCTTTACTGAAGAATTCGCTGCGACGAGGGTCAAAAGCCAGCGTCGCCAATGACTGAATAATCGGATCGTAGCCGGTATAGCCACCGTAGTTGGTTTCCATTCCCCAAAATGCGACTAGATAGGCGCTTGGCACGCCATATCTGTCTTCGACCGCTTTAAGCAGTTTCATGTTTTGCACATGGTTTTCACGACCGTTTTCGATGCGAGTTTTTGATACGGCTCTACTAAGATACTCGAAAAAAGTTCGCGTAAACTCCGGCTGTTTGCGATCCATCTGTAAGATTTTGTTGCTCAGTTGAATATTGGTAAAGGCTTTGTCCAGTGTGGCTTTGGAGATGCCTTCAGCCATAGCGCGTTTCGAAAAGTCCTGTAGCCAAATCTGGAATTCTTGCTGTTGCTGGGCAGTAAAACTCGGCTCAGTTTCTGCATGCGAAGGAGTGCTGAATAAGGCACTGCTAATGAGTAAAATGCTACCGATGCTAAGAACCGGTTGGGTGAATTTATGCCATGCTTTCTGAAAGGTTGCTACCGCTTGAGTCATTGAGACCTCTAATTGCTATTTTATATTTATCAAATTGTTTTCCTATTCTACTCAAACAAGGCTAAAGGAAAAGCCAAAAGCGGATAAAATGAGCGGCACTAAGAATGATAAGGAATCTCCTATGACGACCGCCGATCAGTTTACCTGTTTTGCCACCACTGCCGAAGGCTTGAATGAGCTTTGCCGTGAAGAACTTATCAGTTTAGGGGCGACTGATGCTAAGGCGCAACCGCGTGGAGTGACCTTTATTGCCGATATTGAAACCCTATACCGTTGTTGTTTGTGGTCGCGAACCGCCAACCGTATTTTTTTAACGATTTTGGAAACCAAGCTTGAAAACCAAGAAGCTTTAACTACCGAAGTGGCCAAGATTGATTGGCAACAGCATATGGATGCTTTCGGTTCTTTCTCGGTTAGTTTCTCCGGTAAAGGCATGGGCATCGACCATACGCATTATGGTGCTTTGAAAATCAAAGACGGCATCGTCGATTATTTCCGTGAGCATTGTGATGATCGTCCAATTGTCGATAAAAAGAATCCTCAGCTCCGAGTGCACGGTCACCTGAACCGTAACCAATTGACTCTGAGTATCGATTTAATCGGCTATAGCCTGCATCAACGTGGTTATCGACAAGGGCAGCAAGTGACAGCACCGCTGAAAGAGAATGTCGCGGCAGCAATTTTATTGCGTGCCGGTTGGTCGGAAATCGCCAAGCAGGGTGGTGTTTTGTATGACCCGATGTGCGGCTCAGGGACTTTCTTGGTGGAAGCGGCGATGATTGCTTCGGACTTAGCACCGGGCTTGATTAAAGCCGATGAGATGCAGCTGAACTTCTGGAAGCAGCACGACAAAGCGTTGTGGAAGCAGTTGGTTGAAGAAGCCGAACGCCGTGAAGAGGAAGGTTTGCGTAATCTGCCGGATATTTACGGTTCAGATGCTTCGCATAAATCCTTGGATATTGCCGAAGAAGCGATTGCTTCAGCCGGTTATTCGGATTCGATTGAAGTTAAACAGATGACGGTGGAGCAGGGACGTCGTTGGGGCGATTGGCAACCGGGCTTGGTAATTTGTAACCCGCCGTATGGCGAGCGCCTTGGGGAAATCGATGAAGTGAAGCATCTGTATGCCGAGCTGGGAGACTACCTGAAAAACGAATTTAACGGCTGGCAGGCAGCGCTGCTGACTTGTAACCCTGAGCTAGGAATGTATCTTGGTCTAAAGGCGAAACGTTCGCATAATTTTGCCAACGGTCCGTTAAGCTGTAAGTTATTGCGCTTCGATATTACAGAAGAAGCACATCGTGAGCCGACCTTAAAAGGTGGTATGGAACTGGCATCACAGGTGCAAGAATTCCTGCCGCAAATGGCGGAAAGTGACGGTGCGCAGATGGTGGCTAACCGTATTCGCAAAAATCTGAAGACATTGCGTAAGTGGGCCAATAAAAACAAGGTTTACGCCTACCGTGTATATGATGCCGATATGCCGGAATATGCCGTTGCTATCGATTATTACCACACCATTGAAGAAGGTGAATGGCTGGTAGTAAATGAATACGCGCCACCAAAATCGGTTGATCGTGGTAAGTCTAAGAATCGTTTGTATCAAGTGATGTCGGTACTGCCGGAAGTGTTTGAAATCAGCGCCGATAAGATTATCTTCAAAGTGCGTGAACGCCAGAAGGGCGCATCGCAGTACGAGCGTATGGACGAACAGAAAGAGTTCTTTACCATTATCGAAAACGGCACCAAGTTACGCGTTAACTTTACCGATTATCTCGATACCGGTCTGTTCTTGGATCACCGCGATGTGCGCGCTAAGGTGGCCGAACTGAGCCAAGGTAAGAGTCTATTGAACCTGTTCTGTTACACCGCTACAGCCAGTGCCGAGGCGGCGATGGCCGGTGCTAAGTCGAGTTTGAGCGTGGATATGTCAAAGACTTATTTATTCTGGGCGCAGCATAACTTTTGGGCGAATAAGATTGACGAACAGAAGCATCAAGTTGAGCGCGCTGATGTCATTGCTTGGTTGGCTGAGCAGGCCGAAGCACCGAAACAAAAATTCGATGTTATCTTTATCGATCCGCCGTCATTCTCGTCATCGAAGAAAATGGAAGGCGTGTTGGATATTCAGCGTGACCACGGCTGGATGATTCGTAAAGCAATGCAGCTATTGAATCCGGGCGGGGTGATGGTTTTCTCGAACAATTTGCGTAAGTTCAAAATGGACGAGTTGGTCGAGATGCAATTTGATGTGAAAGATATTACTGCTGCAACCATGCCGCAAGATTTTAAGCGCAATAGTAAGATTCACCAAGCGTGGCTAATCTCGGCGCGCGGTTAAAGATTTTTTTAGGGAAACGTAGAACAAGTCCAAATTTTCCAAAGCCCCTGTCTCGACTTACCCCTTTGAGTGTCGAGTTCTTCGTTTGAAGAGATAAACTTCTTGCTGAAGTCAATGTGGGCTTATTCTGTGTTTTCTCAGATAAGGGGCGTGAGCAGGTTTTCTTGCTGAATGCGTTGCCGCCATTGTTGGTGCCAGTTTTCCAGTTCTGCAAAAGGCATCGGCTTTGCGATAAAGTAGCCTTGCGCAATGTCGGCACCGAGAGTTTGCATGTTACGCCAGTCTTCAATCGTTTCTACGCCTTCGGCGACTGATTCCATTTCTAAATGTTTCGCCAGTGCAATGCTGGCCTTAACAATCGCATTCATTCGGTGCTCGTTATGAGCATCGTGGACAAATCCTTGGTCTATTTTCAGTTCATCAAAAGGCAAATCTCTAAGTTGTAGGAGCGATGAATGGCCGGTTCCAAAATCGTCAATCGAGAGTTTGAAACGATGTAGCCTTAGACGCGCTAATATATCGAGCACAGGCGCTAAATCTTTTGCCAAACGGCTTTCGGTGATTTCAAAAGTGATCTGTCGCGGAGAAAAGTGTTGCATCTGAGTGGTCTGAATTAGAAAGTCCGAGAAATTTACATCAGTCAGATCTTGCATCGACAGATTGATGGAAATTTTTGGCATTTGTTCAGGATCCCAATCGTGAAAATCTTCAATGCTTTGTTTAATAACCTGACGAGTGATGTCGGTAATCAAGTTCGACTCTTCGGCAAGTGGAACGAATTGCTTAGGGGAAATCATGCCCAGTTCAGGATGCTGCCAGCGTACCAAGCATTCTACACCGAGCCAGAGTCCGGTTCGTAGACTGACTTTCGGTTGGTAAAAATTAGTCAGTTCGCGATGATGTAAAGCCATCACGAGTTGTCTGCTATCCAATTTCAGTGCTTGGCGTCGTTGATGCGATGATTGTAAGTGGTGCAGAAAACGTTTTTGCGTGCGAGCCAATTGATGATTCAAAGCGTCTGCTTGAATGGGTTTATGTAACGAACCAATAACATTCAAACCTTGCAAACTAGCGAGTTTGAATAAGGTTTTATGCATTAGTTCATCTTCTCCGCTTAAGAAAATGATGCTGCCGGAAAAGTTAGACTGATGCATTAATCGCAATACTTGAATACCATCGATATCTGGCATATTTATATCTAAAAACAGAATGTCGGGGCGAATTCCTGTGTTACATTCCTCTAAGGCATCGCGAGCCAGCTCAAACGTCCGTACTTTCGTTAGACCGCGTTGTTGCAGCATCAATTGCATCATTTTCAGAATAAAGGGGTCGTCGTCCAGAACCATAATGTTGAGGTTTTTATCGAGCATTTTTATCCCTTTATCAGAGTTTGGCACTCAAGCTTTCTGCTGTTCTTGTTGCAGATATTCGTTAATCGCTTCCAGTAATTCAATCGCTTCCGCTTCCAGTAGTCGAGTTAATTCCGGTATCTGATTCAGCTGATTGTTTTCTACTTTTTGCTGTAATTCGATGCAGATTAAACGTAATTTAAGTGCGCCTACCGAGGCACTGGAAGATTTTAATCGATGTGCGAGAAGCCCGATCTGTTGGTAATTAGCTTGTTCTTGCGCCGCTTGAATTTCATTGATGGTTTGTTTGGCATTGACCTCGAAATCCTGGAGCAGGGAACGAATGACTTGTTCGTCATCGCCGACCAGTTGACGTAAAGCATTACTGTCAAAGTGGGTAGGGTTTGGCTTTTCGTTAGCGTTATTGATCTGTACTTGAGGTGCAAAGTCTACCGGCGTTGGCAGCCACTTTTGCAAAGCTTGTTGTATTTCGGAAATCAGTGCCGGTTTAATTAGATAATCGTTCATGCCGATCTCAATGCATCTTTTCGCTTCACCTTTTAGAGCATTTGCGGTCAAAGCGATAATCGGTAATTCTGCGTCGGTTACGCTGTTTCGTTCGAGCTCTCGAATCGCTTGGGTTAGCTGCATGCCATCCATGGAAGGCATATGTAAATCGGTTAATAGCAGTGAATAGTCGCCGCTCTGCCAATTTTCTAATGCCTGTAGACCGTTTTCAACCGTGTCTGAAGCATAGCCTAATAGGGCGAGTTGACGCTGGATGACTTTTTGATTTACTTCGTTATCCTCAGCAACCAGAATAAGCTGGTTTCTAGCAATGGCTTCCTCGCGGCTAGGAATATTAATCACACGATGATTGGAAGCCTCGGTAAATTCTTGCATATTTAGCTCGATTAAACCCGCACCTAAGGCGACAAAACGCAGTAGTCGATTACGAGTTAATACATTGCCGTCAGATTGGAATAGGCGTTCATGCAATTTACGGTTATTGCGGCGTCGATTCTTCTGCGGTAAACATTGGCTGAGCAACAAGATTCGCAATTCAGAGTGCGCATCCAGATAAGGTTTAAATTGGTGTAAGCTGGGTTGTTCTTTAAAGCATTCAATTAACCAGATATCGCTAGTTGGTTGTTCAAGCGTTGCTCGTTCAAGACTTTCGGCAATACTCACTTTAACGCCACTGGCTTCAAGGTGAAGCCGGATATCGTCGAGATGGCTTAATTTGGGGTTTTCGGTAATTAGGGTGCAGCTTAAGTTCCCTAGTGTCGGTGCAGTGTATTGTCTGGTATAAGTCGATGGTTGTAATATTTCGAACGGCATGCATACAGTGAACACGCTACCTTGTTTGGGTGTGCTACGTACTCCAATTTCGCCACCCATCATTTCGACCAATTGTCGGGAAATGGTCAACCCTAACCCGGTTCCGCCATAGTTGCGTGTTGTCGAACGGTCTGCCTGCTCAAACGGTTGGAAGAGTTTTTCTTGCAGTTTCGGTTCAATGCCAATTCCGTTATCGGTCACGGTAAATTTAATCCACTGCTGATTATCTCGGCGTTTATCAAGTTGTACACTGACTTTGACCGTACCGACGGCGTATTCTGTAGTGGAGAATTTAATGGCATTGCCGACTAAGTTGGTCAATATTTGTCTCAGCCTTAAGGCGTCACCGTTTACCGATGTAGGCAGTGTTGGATCGGTAAAAAGTGCAAGCTGTACTTGGTTTTTGCGAGCGCTTCGATCGAGTAAAATACAAACCTTATCGACTTCTTCTTCAATCGACATAGGTTCAAAGTTAAATTCCAGTTTGCCGGCTTCGATTTTAGAGAAATCAAGAATGTCGTTGATAATACCGAGTAGGCTATTAGCGGATTCTTGAATGGTGCGTACCATTTCAATTTGCTCGCCTTTTAGACTACTTTGATTTAAGACTTCGATCATGCCGATAACGCCATTCATGGGGGTACGTATTTCATGGCTCATGGTGGCTAGGAAGTTCGATTTTGCCAAGCTGGCGGTTTCTGCCTGTTTAGTCGCGATAGCTAATTCTTCGGCTTGTTCTTGCAAGATGCGCTCTTTACGTCCCATATAGGTGATGATAGCGAATAGCAGAAGATCGATAATCAACCCCAAAATCCCTACCATCGCTGGCTGCCAGCTTTGATCTTGTGCAAGATATTCTGGGCCGGCGGTTACCCGTAAACTCCAAACACGTTGGCTGTTTTTCAAGGTTAACACCTTTGTGAAGCCGGTATCTGTCACTGCACGGATATCGGCAATGCCATCGGATTTGTAGAGAACTGAATCTTCATTCGGGCTTGCGCCGTCATAGAGTTCCAGTAATAAACCTTGGTGGCTGAAACCGAGAATGCCATGCATAAAATCGGCGGCGCGGAAAGGGCTGTATACATAACCTTGAATGGCGTCGCGGCGCTGCTGTAATGTTTTTGTCGGCATTCCTTTGTGGTACACGGGTTCATATAGCAAAAAACCGTATTGCACGTCGGTTGTTGTCTCTTGCACTAAAGTCACTTGTCCTGACACGGCAGCGGAACCGGTGTCACGGGCTCGATCCATCGCCTCGCGTCGAGTTTCCTGCGAATACATGTCATAGCCAAAAGCACGTTTGTTACGCCAGTCGAAAGGTTCTAAAAAGACGATGGCGGAATAAAGTTCCCGCTGTTCCGAAGGTCTTACGCTGTAGTCTTCAAATCCTTCGGCACGGATTTTGGCAATATGTTGCTCAAGGTCTTCGGCTTTGATGAATTCACTGTAACCGAGCCCTTGAATGCCGGGAAAGCGGTGTTCGATTTTTAAGCTGGCGACAAACCTCTGCCATTCGTCACGAGTGACCTCTTCCGAGGAGTCGAAAAACGCTTTACCGGAGCGAATAGCCATCTCGTAGGTGTGTAGTCTCTCGGTGATGGCGGCAGAAATTTCTTCGCTGTTCAATTGAAAGCGGGTTTCGGCTTTTTCCAGTAGCGTATTCTGGGAAATTTTCCACGCCACCGCGGTCAATGTCAGGGAGATAAACAAGACAATCCAAGCCGCTAAAGGGTAACGGTGTACTTCAAGTAGGGATTTGAGCAGGTTCTTAATAGACATAAATGTCGCCGATTTTTTATTAAACTGTAGCGCTGTTGAGAAAATAGCATAAAACATTTGGCCTTAGTTTGTTAATCAGCGACCAATCGTTGGTAAAACTGTTCCAGAATAATTCCTTTCAATTTCCGCTCTTGAGCGAGATTAACTCACATTTATCAGTCATCGCTTATCCTCTGTGGTCAAAACAAAATACAGAAAAAAGAGATTGAGATGAAACAGAGCATTGAGTTCGATACCAATTTAATCAAACGTTATAACCAAACCGGGCCGCGCTACACTTCTTACCCGACAGCTTTACAGTTCGATGAAAGTTTTTCGTTAGACGATTATCGTCAAGCCGTGGCGCGTAGCAATCAATCCGGTCGTGGACTGTCGCTGTATTTTCATATCCCATTCTGCGATACGGTCTGTTTTTTCTGTGCTTGTAATAAAGTTTGGACGCGAGACCGTTCCAAGACTACGCCTTATCTTGAACGCCTGTTCAAAGAAATTGAAATGCAAGGCGAACTGTTCGATAGCAGTCGTGTCGTTGAGCAACTGCACTGGGGCGGTGGCACGCCGACCTTTTTGAATAATGACGAAATGCGCCAGTTGATGGAAAAAACCCGCCAGCATTTTAATCTGCTGGATGACGATTCTGGCGAGTATTCAATTGAAATCGACCCGCGTGAGGCGGATAGAGAATCGGTCAAACTCTTACGTGAACTGGGTTTTAATCGTATGAGTTTAGGGGTGCAGGATTTTGATGAGAAGGTGCAGAAAGCGGTTAACCGTATTCAATCGCAAGAGCAGACATTTGAAGTGTTGTATGGCGCTCGTGATGCTGGATTTTTATCGGTGAATGTCGATTTAATTTATGGTCTTCCGCATCAAACCGAGGCTGGGTTTGTAAAAACGCTGGATAGAGTGTTAGAAGCCGAGCCAGACCGCTTTTCGATTTTTAATTATGCGCATATGCCGAGTTTATTCCCGACGCAGAAAAAGATGAACGAAGCGGATATGCCGAGTGCGGATGAAAAATTGGCGATTCTACACGCTGCCAGTGAGCGCTTGCTACAAGCAGGTTATATCTATATCGGTATGGATCATTTTGCCAAGCCCGATGATGAATTGGCAGTGGCGCAACGTAATGAAACCCTATATCGCAACTTCCAAGGCTATTCGACGCATGCCGAATGTGATTTGGTCGGTATGGGGGCGACTTCGATTTCACTGATTAATAACACCTACGCACAGAACCGCAAAACCTTGGCGGAATACTATGAGGCGATAGATAGCGGTGATCTGGCGGTTTACCGGGGAGTGCAGTTAAGTGAAGACGATGAATTACGTCGCGATGTGATTACTCGTCTGATTTCGCATTTTCATCTGAGTTTTGCAACGTTGAATAAGCTGTGGAATATCCGTTTTGACGAGTATTTCGCCAAAGAGTTGCAACGACTTCAGCCGATGCAGGAAGATGGCTTGATCGAAATCAGCGCGGATGATATTTATGTCACCACGAAAGGCCGTCTGCTGATTCGTAATATCTGTATGGTGTTCGATGCGTATCTAAAGCCGGATATGCAGAACCGCTTTTCAAAAGTGATTTAAACTCAGTTTCGATTACTTTTCAGCGGTCTGAGTTTCGCCTTTGGTTTGCAAAAGCTGTTGCTCGGACTGCTGATAAAAGGCATCGTTGTCTGGGTGAATTTCTAGTTCATTGTCATGTGGCAGTGGGCCAGGGAATAGAGAACTGGTTTTATCGGTCAAATAATAGACCACCAAGCCAATCCACTCTTTCCAAGCCGGTTCCAGCACTTGCAGATGGTCATAGAAGTCTAAGCCCCAAACTCGCTGTTCAGCTTGTAAAGAGCGATAATCGACCGGATAGGGAATCACATTGATGCCTTGTTTACGGGCGATGCCAACCGAACGCGGCATATGGAAGGCGGACGTTACCAGCAGATATGAGCCTAGTTTGTCGTCCGTCGTTTTTGGCAACAGTGGTTTGATATTGGCGAAGTTCTCAAAGGTATTGCGCGCCTGTTTCTCAATTATTAAACGTTTTAAATCAACGCCCATAGCCGAGAACAGCTGCTGTTCGATGCTCAATTCGTTTTGCAATCCCTGTTTCTGCACCGAACTATTGCCGCCGGCATAGAGGATTTTCGCCTGCGGGTAATCAATGCTCAATTGTGCAGCGCCGATAAAGCGGTCGGCTCCTTGTCCGACCTCGGCAACATGCCAGCTGGCAGAACGCATAATATCTTCTCCTCCGCCCAAAACGATAATACCGTCAATTTTCTCCGGCATTTGCTGAGGTTTAGCGAAGCGAGATTCCAGAGGGGTCATTAACCAGTCGGCCATTGGATAACTCATAATGCTCAGCGCGACTACCGAGGTCGGTACTAAAATCCATTTAGCGATGCGAGCTCGGTTAAACAGTAAGAACAGGGTTCCCAATGCAAACAGAATCAGCAGTAGATTACTCGGGCTTAAGAGCGCCCAAGCCAGTTTGGAAAGCACAAAAAACAGGTTGTCCATAAATCTCGTTTAGTTTGATAAAGCGTGGTTTAAGGCGTCTGAATTCTTGATAAAAAACAATAAATTCGACTGCTAAAACTTGAAAGCCTAATTTTCAACCCCATATTCAACCTAGAGAAAAATCACGGCACTTTTTATGGGGGTGTTATGCAAGATAAGTTTACTTCGCAATTTCAATCAGTACTCATGCAGGCGCAATCTTTGGCGGTGGGCAAAGACCATTCCTATATCGAAGCGTTGCATATTTTAACCATCTTGCTGGATGAGCAGGCAAGTTTGCTCAATCTGGCGCAAATTAATATCAATAGCTTGCGCACTCAAGTGCAGCAGAAGCTGCAACAGCTGCCGACGGTAAGTGGAAACAATAATCTACAACTCTCGCCGAAAGCGGCGTCTATTTTAACCTTAATGGACAAACAGGCGCAAAAACGTGGCGATCGTTTTATCGCTAGCGAACTGTTTTTCACCGCACTATTAGAAGTGCAAGACGATGCGGCGACACTGTTTAAACAAGCCGGTGCAGACAAAAACAAATTAGAGCAGGCGATTGAACAAATTCGTGGGGGTGAGAGCGTGCAAGATCAAAATTCAGAAGAGAACCGTCAGGCTTTGGAAAAATATACCTTGGATTTAACCGAGCGCGCCGAACAAGGCAAGCTTGACCCGGTCATCGGGCGTGACGATGAAATCCGCCGTGCCGTGCAGGTGTTGCAACGCCGTACTAAAAACAATCCGGTGTTGATTGGTGAACCGGGCGTTGGTAAAACCGCCATTGTCGAAGGTTTGGCGCAACGTATTGTCAATGGCGAAGTGCCGGAAGGGCTGAAAAACAAACGTCTGTTATCGCTGGATTTGGCCGGTTTGTTGGCCGGTGCCAAATACCGTGGTGAGTTTGAAGAACGTCTAAAAGCGCTGTTGAAAGACTTGGAAAAACAAGAAGGCCAAGTAATTCTGTTTATCGACGAGATTCACACGATGGTGGGAGCCGGTAAAACCGAAGGCTCTATGGATGCTGGGAATATGCTAAAACCGGCGCTAGCACGTGGTGAACTGCACTGCATTGGCGCGACCACGCTAGATGAATACCGCGAGAACATTGAAAAAGATGCCGCGCTGGAACGTCGTTTCCAAAAAGTATTGGTGGATGAGCCGACCGAAGAAGATACCATTGCGATTTTGCGCGGCCTGAAAGAGCGTTATGAAATTCACCACGGTGTGGCGATTACTGACCCGGCAATTGTCGCGGCGGCGAAACTGTCGCAGCGTTATATCACTGATCGTCAGTTGCCGGATAAAGCGATTGATTTGATCGATGAAGCGGCATCGCGCATTCGTATGGAAATTGATTCCAAACCGGAAGTGATGGATAAACTTGACCGTCGTTTGATTCAGTTGAAAATCGAACAGGTCGCGCTGAAAAAAGAGAAAGACGACGCTTCGAAAAAGCGTCTGGCGATCTTGAATGATGAAGTTGCTGAGCTTGAGAAAGAATACTCGGATTTGGAAGAAATCTGGAAGCGTGATAAAGCCGCATTGCAAGGTGCGCAAAAATGGAAAGAGCAATTGGATGCGGCGCGTACTGAGCTAGAAATGGCACAGCGTAGCGGTGATTTGGCGAAAATGTCGGAAATCCAATACGGCAAGATTCCTGAGTTAGAGGCAAAAATCCGTGAAGCGGAAGCGGCCGAACAAGCTGCGCAGGAAGACGGCGGCAATAAACTGCTGCGTAACCAAGTTTCGGATGCCGAGATTGCTGAAGTGGTCGCACGTTGGACGGGTATTCCTGTGGCAAAAATGCTGGAAGGCGAGCGTGATAAATTGCTGAAAATGGAATCGGTACTTGAGAAACAAGTGGTTGGCCAAAATGAAGCGGTTAAAGCGGTTTCTGATGCAATCCGTCGTTCACGTGCCGGTTTAGCCGATCCAAATCGACCGAACGGTTCTTTCCTATTCTTAGGGCCAACCGGCGTCGGTAAAACAGAGTTAACCAAAGCACTGGCGGATTTCTTATTCGACACCACAGATGCGATTGTGCGTATCGATATGTCTGAGTTTATGGAAAAACATTCGGTGGCGCGTTTAGTCGGTGCACCTCCGGGTTATGTGGGTTATGAACAGGGCGGTTATTTGACCGAGGCGGTGCGTCGTAAACCTTATTCGGTGATTTTGCTGGATGAGGTCGAGAAAGCGCATCCTGATGTCTTTAATATCTTATTGCAAGTGTTGGATGATGGTCGTTTAACCGATGGGCAAGGACGTACGGTGGACTTTAAGAATACAGTTATCGTTATGACTTCCAACCTTGGTTCGCAGTTGATTCAAGAAAAAGCCGGCGCAGCGTCCTATGATGAAATGAAGTCGGGTGTGATGGAAGTGGTCGGCGGCTATTTCCGTCCGGAATTCATTAACCGTATCGACGATATCGTGGTCTTCCATCCATTAGGTCGTGAGCAGATTCGTTCGATTACCGCGATTCAGTTGCAGCATTTGACTAAACGTCTGGCGGCAAACGACATCGGTTTTGAAATTGCCGATGAAGCTTTGGATTTATTGGGTGAAGCCGGTTTTGATCCGTTATTTGGTGCTCGTCCGTTAAAACGTGTTATCCAACAACGTTTAGAAAATCCATTGGCTCAGAAAATCTTGGCTGGGGAATTTGCGCCAAATAGTACGGTGCATGTCAAAGTCATGGAGGGGGAATTGAGCTTTGCTTAATTTACACTTCCTTAGAGATAAAAAAACCGGGTTTAGATGACCCGGTTTTTTTATGCATGGTTAAACTAACTGATTTGATTAGCTATGCCATAGATCCATTGCGATGGCTTTATACCAACCGTCAGCGTATTTCGCTTCCATTAAACGGAAAGCTGCATCTGCACCCATAGGACTAACTCCGCCAGCGCCTTTAACGCCGACAATATTGCCGTCTTGCAGTTGGTAAACTGCTGCAACAGAAATACCGTAATCGGCGCCAACCAGACTATAGCAAGTGTTTACGTTTTTTGCTGTTGGTACCGTTGTTCCATTTAATAGAGAGACAATTGCTGCGGCGCACATTTTGCCTTGTGAAGCAGCAGAGTGACCCGATTTAGGCATTTTACCTGCAATTGAAGAGTCACCGATAACGTGGATGTTAGGGTGAATTTTCGACTCGAAGGTCTGTTGATTGACCGGACACCAGCCTTTATCGTTTGTCAGGCCAGCGGCAAAGGCAATTTTGCCTGCTTTTTGCGGTGGGATAACGTTAAGAACATCTGCTTTGTACTCGCCGAACTCAGTGTAAACGGTTTTCGTTGCAGCATCGATTTTCTTGACTTTGCCGCCACTTGAAGCAGGAATCCATTCAATCATATCGCCATATAGTTGCGCCCAACCTTCTTGGAACAAGCCTTGTTTCGAGAATTTTTCTTTAGCATCAAGAATAACGATTTTTGCAGTCGGGTTTTCACGCTTGAAGAAGTCTGCAACCATTGAAACTCGCTCGTATGGTCCAGGAGGGCAACGGAATGGATTGCCCGGAGGACACATGACGAAAGTTCCGCCTTGCGGCATTTCTCGTAGTTGTTTGTATAGAAGTTCGGTTTGTGGGCCTGCTTGGTAAGCATGCGGAATTTGATCAATTACGTCTGCAGAATAGCCAGGAACTTCTTCGTATTTAAAGTCGATACCCGGAGAGACAACGAGGCGGTCATAATCGAGTACGCGACCGTCTTTAAGAGTCACTTGTTGAGCACCGGCATTAATCTTGGTTACCATTGAATGAATAACGCTGACACCGTGTTTATTGCGCAACGCTGAATAGTCATGAGTGATGAAATCCGCGTTGACTAGGCCTGCAAGATACCAGTTTGAACCAGGGCAAGTCATATAAGTTTGCTTTGGTTCAATAACGGTAACGTTTACCGATTTATCGAAACGCTTGATGTATTTCGCAACCGAAGCGCCACCGAATCCACCACCGATAACAACAACGTGTGCCGGTTCACCGGATTTACGTGCTTTAACCGATGAGCCTTCACTCAACATTGGAACTTTTGGTAGGGTACAACCTGGAAGAGCTGCAACAAGAGTACCACCGAAACCAGTGGCAGCCATAGCTTTAATTAAAGATCGACGTTTTAACATAGTATGCTCCACTGTAAATTAAGGTTTAAGAGTACTTAGGTATTTCGCAATAGCGCGAATTTCGTCGTCAGTGTAGCCTTTGGCATGACGTCCCATTACTGTTGAAGCACGTTTTCCTGATTTCATATCTAGGAGCTGTTGTACCATCACCTTTTCAGGGTAGCCGGCAAGCGGAGGAATAGCGCCTCCTGCAGATTGACCTTCAGCACCGTGGCATTGGAAGCAAGTCGTGGCAGATAATTCAGCGTTAGAAATTTCCGATGCTGAGACGGAAAATGCAAGTGGGGTGAGAACCGTAGCCGCCAATATTTTCACAAATTGTGATTGTAGTTTTTTCATAAACAACCTCTATACTTTCTTATATTTTTAAGAAACGCATAATTCGACAGTGGAATCGACGTGCGTTTTCATAAGCTTGGCAGAATTTATCTCTTCATTATTACTGCAAACTGACCGCTATTCTCCAAGTTGCGACAATAATATCTAATAGATTCTATTACTAATATTTATAAGCTAACCTTATTTTAGGTATATCTAATATTAGTATTTGTTTAAGTTAAATAAAGAGGTCTTTAAAGTGTATTTTAGTACCTTTTAGTAAGCTTTAATTCCTTTGTATTTGTCAGGTATATCAGAAAATTGATAATCTAAGTTTATGTATTGATATAAAAATTATATGTACTATTTTTATGTGGTAATTACCTATATTTATGTGTGAAGCCAATGTTGCTACTTATCTAAGGATTTTTTGCAAAGTTTATGACGACTATTCTGTAAATGTTTGACTTAAAAGAAGGTTTTGGTTTTTTAACTTCGCTGATTAGTAGGTAATTTGTTTGTGTTTTTATATATCTATATGTTTTTTTTATGGATTGCTAGAAGAATAATTTATTAGAAAAACTTATGTCTATGTAAGAGGATTTTGTGCTGTTTAACTAAGTGTTATTTCATTTGCGGAGTAACCAACGTAAACATTTACAAGGTCAAAAAAATGAAAATAAGAAATATTACTTTGGTTGGCGCTATCGTCGGCCTATTTATTGCCGCACCCGTGCAGGCGGAGCAGCAACAAATGAAACCTATCTCGAAAGCTGAATTGTGGGCGACCACTTGTTTTCAGTGTCATGGCGCAGAAGGTCAATCTGCCGGCGGAGCGATTCCTCCTTTAGCAGGTTATCCTGCCGATATTATGGCGCAACAACTTAAAGCCATTAAAGCAGGAACACGCCCGAGTACAATTATGAAACGTCATCTAATGGGATACAGCGATGCAGATATTGATGCCATTGCAACCTATCTAGGTTCACTAAAACCATAATCAATAAAGGATGACAAAAAATGAGTAAATTTAATCGTCGTAGCCTGATTAAAGGGTTAGCTGCAAGCGGTATCGCATTTCCGGTAATGAGCGCACTTCAGGGATGTTCGGCTCAGCCGAGTAAAAACACTAAACCGCATGTTGTGGTAATCGGCGGGGGCTTTGGTGGAGCGACCGTTGCTAAATACATCAAGCGTTTTGATCGTAATATTGATGTAACTCTGATCGAACCGAAAACTGAATATATGACCTGTCCGGGTTCAAACTGGTATTTAGCCGGTTTAATTGATGTTAAATCGCTGACTCATAATTACGAAGCTTTAAAAACTAAGCACAATGTAAAAGTGATTCATCAGATTGCGACTGATATTAATGCCGCTGCTAAGTCGGTTACTTTGGATAATGGCGAAGTGCTGAATTATGATCGTCTTGTTGTGTCTCCTGGAATTGATTTCATTTACGATCAAATTGAAGGCTATTCAGAAGAAGTTGCAGAAATTTTCCCGCACGCTTGGCAAGCTGGACCGCAAACGCACTTATTAGCAAAACAGATTCAAGAGATGCCACAAGGTGGTAAATTCTTAATGGTTGCGCCGCCTAATCCATATCGCTGTGCTCCGGGTCCTTATGAGCGAATCTCAATGGTTGCCGCTTACTTTAAAGAACATAACCCGACAGCGACTATTATGATTCTTGATCCTAAGAAGAAGTTCTCTAAGCAAGCATTGTTCTACCAAGGTTGGCAGGATTTGTATGGTCAAATGATCGAATGGTATGGTGCGCAAGACGGTGCCACGGTAACTAAGATTGATGTGGAAAGCAAAACCGCCTATAGCGATTTTGATGAAATCACTGCTGATGTTATCAATATTATCCCGGCACAAAAGGCCGGTAAGATTGCGTTTAAGGCGGGACTAACCAATGAAACTGGCTGGTGTCCAGTGGATCAAGATACCTTTGAATCGACTATTCAAAAAGATGTCTACGTCGTCGGGGATTCTTCAATTGCCGGAGCGATGCCTAAGTCTGGTCACTCCGCATCGAGCCAAGGTAAGATGTGTGCTGCTGCGGTCGTATCGAGCTTGAATAACCTACCGATGCCTGAAACGCGTAATGTGAATACCTGCTACAGCTTAATCAGTAAAGATTGGGGTATTTCAATTGTTGGTGTTTATGAAAACCGCGAGAACCGTATTTCTGGTATCAAAGGCGCGGGTGGCGTTAGCCCAATGGGTATGACCCAACAAGAGCGTAAGATGGAAGCGGACTACGCACGTGGTTGGTATAAATCCATCACTATGGATGTTTGGGGTTCTTAATTAAGACTTGCAGCAGACATAAAAAAACCCGCGTGAAGCGGGTTTTTTTATTGCTTTGAATAAGCTTTCGATTAACCGAAAGTATCCGCAGTAATGTTTTCGAACCAAGAGTGCGCGTAAAGAACTTCACGCTTACGTAGTTCAGGATCGTAAGCGCCGGTAAGACCGCCAGAACCTTTAACCTTAACGATTTTGCCACCTTCGTATTTGTATACCATTGCAACTGAGATACCGTCCTGACCAGGCGCGATAACTGAGTAACAAGTGTTAACCCATGAAGGCTCAATCATTGTTGTACCATTAAGCAATGAAGCAACCGCTGCTGCACAAACTTTTGCTTGTGAGTTTGCTGCGTAGCCTGACTTAGGCATTGGCGCTGCAACTGAAGAGTCACCTACAACGTGAATGTTTTTGTGGATAGTTGACTCGAACGTTTTGTGATCAATCGGACACCAACCAGAATCGTTAGTTAGACCTGCTTTAAATGCGATTGAACCCGCTTTTTGTGGTGGGATGATGTTAACAACGTCACCTTTAAATTTACCCGCTGCTGCGGTAACTGTTTTCGATGCAACGTCTACTGCTGAAACCGTACCACCGTTTTCAGAGTTAATCCAAGTGATCATGCTGTTGTCAGTGCCGTAACCGTAGTGACGTTTCCAACCATCCATGAATAGACCGAATTTAGAGAATTTTTTCTTCGGATCTAGAACAACGATTTTAGACTTAGGCTTGTTCTCTTTTAGGTAAGCAGCGATCTGTGATACACGCTCATATGGTCCAGGAGGACAACGGAAAGGGTTTGGCGGAGCAACGACAACAACTGTACCACCGTCTTTCATTTCTTCTAGTTGTTTACGTAGTAGCTTAGTTTGTGGACCTGCTTTCCATGCGTGTGGAATCGTTGTCGCAGCAACTTCAGGAGTGAAACCTTCGATGGCTTCCCACTTGTAGTCAACACCTGGAGAAACGATACAACGGTCATAAGCTAGAGATTTGCCACCCTTAGTTTTAACCACTTGGCCTTTAGCATCGATGTCAGTTACGGTGTCGTAAACAACTTTGATGCCTTTCGCAGCTAGTTTTTCATAAGTGAAGTGGATAGACTCGATATCACGGTTACCACCGATAACTTCGTTTGACATGAAGCAGGTGTAGTAGTCTTTATTGTATTCAACGATAGTTACATCAATGGTTGAATCCATTTTCTTTAGGTACTGTGCTGCCGTAGCACCACCGATACCGCCACCAACGATAACAACGCGTTTACCGTTGCTTTTCGCTAATGCTTTAGCTGAAACGCCTGCCGCTGCAACACCAGCAGCACCTGCCGCTGAAGCTTTAAGGAGGTTACGTCTTGAAATATTAGTCATGCTTTACTCTCCAGGCTTACTTAGTTGCGTAGAATTCTACAAGTTGATCAAGACCTTCTTGGCCGTGCTTTTTGTAAAGCGCGTCAAGTTTTTTAGCCATTTTCTTTGGCATTTCACGATCTTGAGAAACCGCAAAGTCATGCAGATTGTACTGTAGGTAAGGCTTCCACTGGCCGGCTAGGAAACCAGACTCGTCTTCTGCCAATTTACCTGCTTCGGTGTGACATTTTTCACAGTATTTATCATGTAGTTTTTCACCGATTTTCGCCATGCTTGCATCAGTAGATTGCTTAGCAGAGATATATTTCTGTTTAGCAAAATAAGCCGCCATAGCTTCGAAATCTGCAGTGCTGTAACCCTTAGCGATACGAGTCATGATCGTTGAAGGGCGCTCACCTGATTTGTAAGCTTCCATTGATTCAACGAAATAAGCTTCGCTGTTACCGGCGATGCTAGGGGTAGCAGGGCCGTGAGAGATACCGCCAGGACCGTGACAACCTGCACAAGTGTTAGCAAGCATTTCACCGCGATCGAAAGCGACAGCAGCGCTTGAAGCTACCATTGAGCCAGCTAGGACTGCACTCGCAAGCAAGCTAAGATTAGCTTTTTTCATATACTCCTCCTCAGAAGTGTACTTTTCCAGAAACACTGGTTTTTTTGTAAAGTGGCCAGAGGCCTAAATTAAGCGAGCAAATCGATTCTGCCCGCTTGAATTTGGAAAATTTTAAGAGCGGGACTTAATTAAAGTGATGGATCGTCCGGTTCCATGTGCGCAATACCGCTATGACAGTCGATACAAGTCTTATCGCCTGATTCCATTACGCGAGGATGTTTACGAGCTGCCGATTTACCTTGTTCTTCAAAGTCCATGGCGGCAAACGAGTGGCACGTTTTACATTCACGAGAGTCAGAAGCGCGCATCTTGTCCCAAACTGCATTCGCCATTGCCCAACGGTGTTTGTTGTAGTGTTCCAGATAAAGTTCTGGATCGTTTTTGATTTCGTCGCTTACGGCAAAATCACCGATAAACTCGTGATAAACGTCTTTAGCAGCGATGATTTTTGCTTTTAGTTTTGGGAAGAATTCTTTTGGTACGTGACAATCGGCACACTCGGCACGAACACCGGAGGCATTTTTATAGTGAACCGTTTCTTGGTATTCAGCCAAGTTCACTTTCATACTGTGACATGAAGTACAGAATTCAGTGGTATTGGTATAAGAGAAGAATGCATTCATTGCGCCGAACGAAGCAAAGCCAAGAAGGAAGATGATTGCGAAAAGCCCAGTTTTTTTGTTAAACATATTCTATATATCTATTTTTAGTCGTCGTTGAGTTGAAGAGAAAGTGCGCAAGTTTTAAACAAATTCTCTTAATCTTGTCTTAAGGGTTTTTTTAAACTTGCGCTATCTTAGTGAAAATAAAATTTTGGGTAAAGAAAGGAAAATTTATACGCTATACATAATGCTTATTTTACAAATTAATAATATTAGCTTTTGATGATAAATTTTATTAATTTCTGACCTTGCCAATTTTGCTCCTGTAAAAACAGAACTTGCCCTTGATTCATTTTGTCGGAATTGGTTATACGAATTCCGACGGTTATCTCATTGAAATTGCTAAGCTTTCTGTTAGGCATGATTTCATCTTTGGATGAAAGCACAATATTTTCCGGCAATTCGGCCACTGAAATTTTTTGTGCGGCAATCGGCATCGGCATGCCGGTTGGCTCTTTGGCATAAATGAAAGCGGTGGCATCACCCCAAGAATTTTTTAGTTCCTGTGGAATTTTAACCACAATGTTTATATGGTCTGAAGGCTTGTTAGGCTGAGATTCTGTCATGAGTGGCCGATCCGCGACAGCGCTTTTAGGTAAGTCGACTTGAACCCCAACGGTGCTCAACAGTTTGGCAATCATTGGTTTATCGGCATCGTTATCCGGCAAAAGGTTATATAAGTCTTGCCACAGAATAGCCGCACGTTCGTTATTGCCTTGCTGTTTTTCCGCCAGTCCCAAAAGCCAAAGCGTCATACGGTTTTCTTGGTCAATAGCAAAAGCTTGTTTTAAAAGTTCATGCGGACGACCTTGTAGTTTGCCGGCAGATTTAACGGCTAAAGCATCTGCAAGCGGTAGTAGGGCATTAAGGTTATTTGCGTCGAGAACCAACGCCTTTTCAAACGCCATTATCGCTTTGTCGTAATCTTCGGTAATCATTGAAGAGCGACCAAGCAGTAACCAGCCCTGAAGATCTTTCGGATCTTTAGCTAATTTCTGCTCTAGCTTGTCAACTAAAGTCACTTGTTCCGGTGCTGGTTTAGCGGTTTGCATTTCGGCAAATTCCGGCATTCCTAAAGTGAAATAAGCACCCATGGAAAACACCGGTACAAAAAGGGCGATGCTGATTAAAGCGAGTTTATTCTGTTTACGTTGTGTGTCATCTTCACTGTCATAGCGCTTTTTCAAGAACGGAATCAGGACGATTGCTAAAGCAATGACCAATATCAGTGAGAACCACATGGCTAAACTTGTCATAGTTATTTATCCAGTTCGTTGTTTTGTTGGTTGCTGCGGATAATGCGAATCAAAATCCACAAACCGATTAGCAAGAAAAGAAATGGCCCGACCCACAATAAATAGGTGTTTGGTTCCACCGGCGGTTTGTACATAACAAACTCACCGTAACGCGCCACCATATAATCGACAATTTCGTCTTTACTGGCGTTCTGCTTGGTTAGCATTTCATAGACTTGCTGGCGCAGGTCTTGCGCCAATTCGGCATTGGAATCGGCAAGGTTTTGGTTTTGGCAAACTAGGCAGCGCAGTTCAAAAATCAGCTCTTTATAAGCCTCTTCTTGCTCGACGCTATCGAATTGATAGGTCTCGATGGCCGCGAAGCTTTGGCTGTGAAAGCTGAGTAAGACGGAAATTAGTAATAGGCGTAACCAATTCATTAACTCGGCTCCTTATCAATTTGCGCTAATAATGGTTTAAGTTCGTCATTCACGCGTTTACGAGTCATTGGGCCGGTGAACTTGTGACGGATAATACCTTTTTTATCAATCACGAAGGTCTCCGGTACTCCATATACGCCCCAATCAATACCGGCACGACCTTGTTGGTCTTCAACGGTAATTTGATACGGATTGCCGAACTGTTTCAGCCAAGCTTTTGCTTCTTCCGGGGTATCTTTGTAGTTCAGCCCGACGATTTTGGTTGGATATTTTTCGGAGAATTCCACCAAAACCTCATGTTCCTGACGACAAGAGACGCACCAAGAAGCCCAGATATTTAAGATCCACGCTTCACCTTTTAATTGTGTTGGTGAAAAAGGCTCTTGAGTATAGAGTTCCGGCAAGCTAAATTCCGAAGCCGGCTTGCCAATGAGTGGCGACGGTACGTCTTTCGGGTCCAGTGTCAGCCCAATCGCCAACACTATCACTAAAGCACCGAAGATAATCAGCGGCATGCTCTGTTTTTTCATGCCGTTGCCTCCGCACGCGGAGCGGCGGTTTTACGACGAATCAACGCTAAAACACCGCCGACGGCCATCAGAATTGAACCGAGCCAAATCCAGCGAACGAATGGCTTGTACTGAAGTCGTACCGCCCACGCATCGCCATTGAGTTTTTCGCCCAAAGCGACAAATAGATCGCGTGAAAGTTTGGCATCAATCCCGGCTTCAGTCATTGGCATGGTCTGGCTTAGGTAAGTGCGTTTTTCAGGATACAGACGCGTTAATTCCGCGCCGTTCTCATAAACGATGACCGTACCTTGCGAAGCGAGATAGTTGTCCTTTTCTTTTTGTACGACACCCTTAAATTCAAATTCATATTGGTTGATGGCGTATTTTTGCCCCGGTTCCAAACGGACATCTTTTTCAATGCTGTAAATCGAGGTGATGGTGATACCGGTTAGGGTGACTGCAAAACCGATATGTGCCAATACCGAACCGGCAGTTTGCATCGACGGTTTAATTTGCCCGTGCGGATTCTTTTGCACCAGCCAGTGCAGGGCGCTAAACGCAATCCACGCACTCATCAGAAGACCTAATACCGCTAGACCGGAGAATTCCGGTAACAGAAGCAACGGTGCAATAAAAGCAACCAACAAAGCAGCGACAGCTGGTAGCCAAAGTTTTTGCAGCAAACGTTGCGGCTTGTCTTCAATCCAGCGTGAAGCGAATCCGAAGCCCATTAACAATGCTAAAGGCACGGTCAATGGCAACATTACCGTATTGAAGTAAGGCGCGCCGACGGAAAGTTTCGCTAAGCCAAGTGCATCCAGAATCAGCGGGTAGATGGTTCCCAGTAATACCGTCGCCATCATCGCCACCAGAATCACATTGTTGGAGAGCAGAATGGTTTCTTTTGATGCCAATTTAAATGGTTTGCTCTTGGTCACAAGGTGCGAACGTGCCGAGTAAAGCAATAGCGAAACACCGACGATGACCACCAAGAAAATCAGGATGAAAACACCGCGAGCTGGATCGGAGGTGAATGCATGCACTGAGGTTAAAACGCCGGAACGTACCAAGAAAGTTCCTAGCAAGCTCAAGGCAAATGCCAAGATTGCCAGCAGCAATGTCCAAGACTGGAAAGTGCCACGGCTGGCGCTAATGCTTAGGGTGTGAATTAAGGCGGTGGCGATAATCCACGGCAGTAGCGATGCGTTTTCGACCGGATCCCAGAACCACCAGCCGCCCCAGCCAAGCTCGTAGTAAGCCCACCAACTTCCTAGTGCAATGCCAAGGGTCAGGAATGCCCAAGCGACTACCGTCCAGATTTTTGCCCAGCGAGCCCATGCCATTTGGAATTCGCCCTTTAGCAATACCGCAATCGCGAAAGCGAAGGCAACGGCCAAACCAACATAACCCATATACAGCATCGGTGGGTGAATCGCTAAGCCGATATCCTGTAGTAGCGGGTTCAAGCTTCGGCCTTCAACCGGGACATTGGTCAAACGTTCAAATGGGTTAGAAGTAATCAGAATAAATAGGGTAAAGCCGATACTGACCACACCCAGCACAGCGAGAATCCGTGCAATCATATCTTCAGGCAGTTTGCCGTTAAATAGCGCGACCGCAAATGTCCAACCGGCGAGAATTAATGCCCAAAGCAGTAAAGAGCCTTCATGCGCTCCCCAAGTGGCCGAAACTTTATAAATCATCGGCAGTTGAGTATTGGAGTTAGCGGCAACGTATTTGACCGAGAAGTCATTGACGGTAAAGCTATAAACCAATATCAAGAAAGAGATTAAGAAGAAAATGAATTGCCCGATTGCCGCCGGTTTTGCCAGCGCAATCAGTGCGGAGTTGTTTTTATGAATACCGACCATCGGTGCCACTGCGAGAACAATCGCGAAGGCAAGACCGACGATAACAAAAAAGTGTCCGATTTCAGGAATCATATACTCGCCTTAGTTTTTATGGTTGGCAGGCATTGCCGGCATTTCAGTTTGTGCCATTTGCGCTTTCTGAATCGAATCAGCAACTTCCGGCGGCATATAATTTTCATCGTGTTTCGCCAATACTTCTTCGGCGACAAACACACCGTTACCGTTTAGTTGGCCTTTAGCAATAATGCCTTGGCCTTCGCGGAACAGGTCAGGCAGGATGCCGGTGTATTGCACCGTTACCGGTGTTTGGCTATCGGTTAGGTCGAAAGAAACCAATAAGCTATCGTCAGCACGTTTAACCGTTCCGTTCACCACTAAACCACCGATACGAAAATCACGATCAGTTGGTGCCGCACCGGATTTTACTTCGGTAGTCGAGTAGAAGAACATCATGTTCTGGTTAAAGGCTTGGATAATCAGGAAAGTCGCGACACTGACGGCGGTCAGCAGCAACATCACCAGATACATTCGTTTTTTTCTTAAAGGACTCATATTTATACCTCTTAAAAGAATGCTTTGCTCGAGTGGACTCCATCTCGTGCAAAGCACTCTCAATTACACTTCGCTGTAATAGTCTTCCGCTTCGCGCAAAGCTTGGCGATGCTTTAACAACGGCTGTAAAAAATTGACCAGTAACACTAGCGCGCTGATGCCGAAAGACATCCAGACATAAAAGGCATAACCGCCCATATGAAAAAACTCTGCCATGTGTTCTCCTTAAATGTTTTTATGTGGACGCTCTTAGCGGCGTCGTTTTATTTATTTTTTTAAGTTCTTCTGACGTTCAAAAACAATTTTTTTGACCCAGCCGCTGGCTAAGTCTTGCTCCAATAAATTGGCGCGCATTTTCATTAATAGCAGCAGCAGGTATAAAAATTGGAAAGCCGCAGCCATTAACAGTAATGGAATTAACATGTCGATATGAATCGACGGGGTATCGAATTTGCTGACGGTGGCGGCTTGGTGCAAGGTATTCCACCACACAACCGAATAGTGAATAATCGGCAGGTTAATCACGCCGACCAAAGTCAAAATGCTCATTGCTTTACCGGCGGTCTGTTTGTCTTCAATCGCATTGTAGAGCGCGAAAATTCCTAAGTAGATAAAGAATAGAATCAGCTCGGAAGTCAGGCGCGCATCCCAAACCCACCAAGCGCCCCACATCGGTTTACCCCACAGCGAACCGGTAATCAAGGCGATAAAGGCGAAACTCGCGCCAATCGGTGCCGAGGAAATGATCATGATTTCCGCCATGCGCACGCGCCACACCAGTGCGACCACCGCCGCTATCGCCATGGCGGCATACACAAACATCGATAACCATGCTGCTGGTACGTGTACATACATAATGCGGAAAGACTCGCCTTGCTGATAATCAGCCGGCGCGGTGACCAGTCCCATATACAATCCCGGAATTAGCAGCGCCACAAAAATGGCGGCTACCCATGGAATCATTTTCCCGGCCAGAGGGTAAAACCAATTTGGCGCACCTAAGCGGTAGTACCATTTAGCGATAATATTCATTGTGAAACACTCACTTTTAATGCACTGGCGACCGCGAAAGGTGCCAAAGCAATACCTAAAACGAATAGGGCGCCGAGCACGTACAGCTGGCCGGCTGCCGACCAACCGCCGGCGGTCACTTCAACCGCGCTGGCACCGAAAATCAAAACCGGAATATAAAACGGCAAGACCAGTAGCGGCAGTAGCATGCTACTTTTCTTTAAGCCGGTGGTTAGGGCCACACCGATGCCGCCAATAAAAATCAATAAAGGCGTGCCGAGTAGAAGACTCAATACTAAAACCCAGATGGCTTCGGCCGGCAGGCTTAATGAAATCGCAAATAGGGGCGCAACAATAATCAGAGGTACGGCGGTAATCACCCAGTGTGAAAACAGACGCGCCCAAGCGAAGCTGACTAGTGAATGCTCACTTAATGCCCATTGCTCCAAAGTACCGTCTTGGAAATCTTCTTTAAATAGATTGTCGAGCGACAGCATGGTCGCTAAAAGAGCGGCAATCCAGATTAAACCGGGTGCGACTTCTGACAGCAGCTTTTCCGAAGCGCCGATACCGATAGGAAATAACAACACAACGAGACCGAAAAACACCAAGGAATTGGTCGCTTCGCCGCGGCGACGGAAGGCGAGAGTTAGGTCGCGTTTAATGAGGTAGAAAAAACCGCGCATCTTATTGCCCCAAAATCAGACGCTCAATAAAGCGTTCGTCAATCGCCACATCGTGATGCGAGGTCATAATAATCATGCCGCCGTTCTCTAGATGTTCGGTGGCTAGTTGTTCGTAAAGGGCGATGCCGGCTTTATCTAATGCAGCTTGCGGTTCATCGAGAATCCATAGGGGGGTGTCGGCAATCAATAGGCTGGCTAAAGCCAAACGACGTTTCATGCCGGCCGAGAAGGTTTTTACGGCTTTATGTTTTACATTGCCGAGCTTGACCGCTTGCAAGGCTTCATAAGCACAACGTTCATTACGAGAACGAATTGCGCCGAGCATCGACAGATTTTCAAAAGCAGTCTGATCTTCTTTCAGCGGATTTTGGTGGCCGAGCCAAGCGAGTTGGCGATTGAATTGCGAATTGGCGGAACGAATCGACATGCCGTTCCATAAAACCTCACCCTTGTCTGGGCGTCGTAAACCAGAAAGTAGTTTTAGAAGCGTGGTTTTGCCAGCACCGTTTTGACCTTCAACCAGCAATAGCTTGCCGGCATCAAGGCTAAAGCTGATGTCGGTAAACAGGGTTTTCGGTCCACGTCGGCAGCGCAGATTTTGAGCTTCTAATTGCATTTTATGGTTTCGTTTTCTGTGCGAATGTTTTTTCGGCTTGAACTGATTTTTATATTTTGTATACGTATCAAAGACGTTTGTGGATGAAATCCAGATGTGCCAAGCCGCGAAATTCTAACAAAAAACGTTAAATGGCAGTCGAAATAGGGGAGATTCGGTAGGAAGTATTTTTTATAAATGCCAAGAAAAAATTTATTAAAGGATTAAGTGAAATTATCTCGGCACGATAAATTGTGAAGGGTTTGCTAGGTAGTTAGCCGTTTAGGAAAGATAGTCTCACTTTAGGAGAATGGAGAATAAGCCCTCATTTACTTCACTTGAAGTCATTTGGCGTTGTTCCGGGTTTCCTTAGAGAAGATCTTCTTCCGGGTGACTCTCTTGAAATGCTAATAATTTTTTATAGGCTTTTTTACAGGCTTTTCGTACTTGGTGCTCTATCGTCACGCGTTCTTCAGTGGTTAGGAAAAATGACATATCTATATCGTAACGAATATAACGTGGAGGGATTCGGTTCAGTGCAATGCATGCCATATCAGCTAAGAGTCCATCATCCAACAGGCCAGAATAATTCTCTTTAATTTCTTGGAAAACTAAACGCTCGTAATAGTTATGGACACTATCTAACTCCATGTTTAACTCCTACTGAAAATATTTATTCGTTTACCCACTTTACTTATTTTCTAGGCATAAAAAAAGCACGGAATAAAGTAATTATTCCGTGCTTACGTCATATCAAGTTATGACTTCTTATCGAGATTATTGCGCTTCACGACGAACGGCACGGTGGCCGATATCGGTACGGTAATAAACTTTATCCCAATTCACTTTAGCAACACCTTCGTAGGCACGTTTCTGCGCGGCAGTCACATTTTCGCCAAGCGCAGTCACGCAAAGTACACGACCACCATTGGTAGTGACATCGCCATTTTCGTTGCTTGCCGTGCCCGCATGGAAAACCTTAAGATCGGCGGCGTTGGCTTCGTCGATACCGGTGATGACATCACCTTTCGGGTAAGCGTCCGGATAACCGCCAGCAGCCATCACCACACCAAGTGCCGCACGGGAATCCCACTGCGCTTGCGCAGTGTCTAGTTTACCGTCCAGTGCATCTAGGCAGTGCTGCACTAAGTCAGATTGCAAGCGCATCATAATAGGCTGAGTTTCAGGATCACCGAAACGGCAGTTGAACTCTAGAACCTTAGGTGCACCAGAAGCATCAATCATTAGACCTGCGTATAGGAAACCGGTATAAGGCAAACCGTCTTTCGCCATCCCTTCGATGGTTGGCATAATAACTTCTGTCATGGCGCGGTCGTGAATTTCACGGGTAACCACCGGAGCAGGGGTGTAAGCGCCCATACCGCCGGTGTTTGGACCCGTATCGCCGTTGTCGCGTGCTTTATGGTCTTGAGAAGTTGCCATCGGTAGAACGTTTACGCCGTCCGCCATAACGATAAAGCTGGCCTCTTCACCAACTAAGAACTCTTCAACCACCACTCGTGCGCCAGCATCGCCGAACTTATTGCCTTCCAGCATGTCTTCAACCGCTTCAATCGCTTCTTCAACCGTATCGGCAAGGATTACGCCTTTACCGGCGGCTAGACCGTCAGCCTTGATTACAATTGGTGCGCCCATCTCTTTGATGTACTCAACTGCAGGCGGGATTTCTGTGAAAACTTGGTATGCAGCCGTCGGGATATTGTGTTTCGCCAAGAAGTCTTTTGAGAACGCTTTTGAACCTTCCAGTTGTGCCGCACCTTTTGTTGGGCCAAAACATTTAAGACCCGCCGCTTGGAAAGCGTCAACAACACCTAAAACTAATGGCACTTCAGGGCCAACAATTGCTAGACCGATGTCATTTTCCTGTGCGAATTTCACAAGACCATCTAGGTCTTCAACACCGATGTTTACATTGGTTAGGTTTGGCTCAAGATCAGTACCCGTATTACCCGGTGCTACAAACACCTTTTCTGCCATTGGCGACTGCGCCGCTTTCCATGCCAAAGCGTGCTCACGACCGCCACTGCCGATAACTAAAATATTCATTTCTTATCCTTCAGGGATAATTCTTAATCCCTTCCTGAAAGGCCGAAACCCTGCGTTCAAAAATGGTCACTTATGATTTATAAGCTCACATTTTCTGCCTTGATTTTCGGTCTTTCAGAAAGTCATTTTCGAATTATTATTCTCTCTAATTCCGTAAAAGTAATGTGCGCTTGGCTCAAGTTCAAGGCGGGTAAAGGAGCCGAAGCGCGGCGTACACCTAGTACGTGAGCATCGGAAGTTTTTACCCAACAAAGAAATTGAGTCAATAAGCCATTACGGAAGGCTCTTAGTGTTTGAAGTGACGCATTCCGGTAAACACCATCGCAATACCGTGTTCGTCGGCCGCATCGATTACTTCTTGGTCGCGCATTGAGCCGCCTGGGTGAATTACCGCAGTAATGCCCGCTGCTGCTGCTGCGTCGATACCGTCACGGAATGGGAAGAAGGCATCGGATGCCATAACCGAACCAGGCACTTCTAGACCTTCGTCCGCTGCCTTGATACCTGCGATTTTCGCAGAGTAAACACGGCTCATTTGACCTGCGCCCACACCGATAGTCATGCCGTCTTTAACGTAAACAATCGCGTTAGACTTAACGAACTTCGCTACTTTCCAAGCAAACATTAGGTCAGTCATTTCCGCATCCGTTGGTGCGCGTTTAGTCACCACTTTTAGGTCGTCTTGCGTTACGGTACCTAGATCACGGTCTTGAACCAATAGACCACCAGTTACTTTTTTGTAGTCGTAAGCGGCGTGCTGACCATTGAATTCGCCACACTCTAGTAGACGAACGTTTTTCTTCTCGGCAACTGCCGCTTTTGCTGCTTCAGAAACGGTTGGCGCGATAATCACTTCAACAAACTGACGTTCAACAATCGCTTTTGCGGTTTCTTCGTCTAGCTCTGTGTTGAAAGCGATAATGCCGCCGAACGCTGAAGTAGGGTCAGTTTTGTAAGCGCGGTCATAAGCTTCAAATTGTGAAGCACCGATTGACACACCACATGGGTTGGCGTGCTTAACGATTACGCAAGCGGTTTCGTCAAAGGTCTTAACCAATTCAAGAGCGGCATCAGTATCCGCGATATTATTGAAAGATAGCTCTTTACCTTGGATTTGTGTTGCTGTCGAAATTGATGCTTCAGCAGGGTTGCGCTCAGTGTAGAAAGCCGCTTCTTGGTGCGGGTTTTCGCCGTAACGCATGGTTTGTTTTTTAACGTACTGCGTATTGTAAGTACGTGAGAAGTTATCACCTTCTTCAGAGAACATTTTGCCGAAGTAGTTCGAAATCGCACCGTCGTAACGAGAAGTCTGCTCGAATGTTTTGATTGCTAGGTCGAAACGGGTTGCGTGAGAAAGTTGACCGTCATTTGCGCCCATCTCTTCAAGAATACGAGCATAATCCGCAGGATCTGTGACAACTGCCACATCATTGTGGTTTTTCGCCGCAGAACGAAGCATGGTCGGGCCACCGATATCGATGTTCTCAATCGCGTCTTCTAGAGAGCAATCTGCTTTAGCCACCGTTGCTTCGAATGGGTACAGGTTTACGACAACCATATCGATGGCATCAATACCGTGCTCAGCCATGACCGCATCATCTTTACCGCGACGACCTAATAGACCACCGTGAATTTTCGGGTGCAAAGTCTTAACACGACCATCCATCATTTCTGGGAAGCCAGTGTATTCTGATACTTCTGTAACGGGTAGTCCTGCTTCTGAAAGCACTTTGTAAGTACCGCCAGTAGAAAGAATAGCAACCCCCATGTCGCTAAGTGATTTGGCAAAATCAAGGATGCCATTTTTGTCAGACACGCTGATTAAAGCACGACGAACTGGTTTCATGGATTGTTCTCCGAAAGATTAAAATTTAAAAAATTAAGATTCAATAAGTTTGTATTTGAGCATTTTCTTACGCAGCGTGTTGCGGTTGATGCCGAGCATCTGCGCAGATTGAGTTTGGTTATATTCCGTTTTTTCCAGAACAAATTCGATGAGCGGTTTTTCTACTTGCTGGATAACCATTTCATACAGGTCACAAGTGGATTCTTCTTGCAGATTGTTGAAGTAGATTTCTAGTGTTTTTGTGACTTTGTCGCTTAATGAAATTTGGCCAGTCGAATTTGAGTTTGTCATACGTCTATAAAGTGTCGGTTAGTCGGGCAGGGCTTTGGCCTTAATGGCACTGAAAAGCCTGCTCGAAAAAATCAATGATTAACTGTTGTTGTTCTGGTGCTGTTTGTAGCAGGTTAAAACTGCGGCGTAATTTTGTACACTCGGCAGGTGCAAGTTGCTGGCTAAGGTTTTGAGTGTACCAGCCGAGATGCTTGCGAGCGATACGTACGCCGTGCTCAAAACCATAAAGTTCATAGAGTCCGGACATATGCTGCTGGATGGTTTGATAAAAGTCTTCCAGAGAGGGGCCGGACAATTTTTCGGCATGTTTAAGGTAATGATTTACTTCACGAAATATCCACGGATAACCTTGTGAGGCGCGACCAATCATGATGCCGTCAGCACCGGTGTATTCTAATACAAATTTAGCTTGTTCGGGTGTGCAAATGTCACCATTGGCGATTACTGGAATGTGCAGTGCAGTTTTAACCTGTTTTATGGTGTCGTATTCTGCTTGCCCTTGGAATTTTTCGGCTCGAGTTCGACCGTGAATGCTGACCGCTTGTAGCCCGCAATCTTGTGCGATTTTCGCAATTTGTAGCGCGTTTCTGTTTTCTGGGTCGGTTCCGGTACGGATTTTAACGGTCACTGGCGTTTGTACGGCAGCAACGACGGTATTAAAAATTTCGCTGACTTTATCCGGTTCAGCCATTAGTGCGGAGCCGGCAGCCACGGCGCAGACTTTCTTGGCAGGGCAGCCCATATTTAAATCGATAATCTGCGCGCCTTGGCTTTCTTGCCAAGCGGCGGCTTCTGCCAGTTCTTGCGCATCAGTGCCGATAAGTTGCACCGCGCGCGGTTCAGGATCGTTTTTATCGACATGGCGCGTTGAGGATTTTTTGGAGTCGCGTAGCTCCTTTTTTGAAGCGACCATCTCTGCCAGAGTATAGGCTGCACCGTTTTCGCGGCATAACTTGCGATACACCGCGTCAGTGACCCCCGCCATGGGTGCTAGCACCAGAGGGTTGGCAAATTGATAGGTGCCTATCTGTAACATGGTGGTGTTAACTTACCTTGTGACCGCTTAAGCGCGCCCACTCTTCCTCGGTTTCTAGCGTGTTTAGCTCGAAACCAAAGTCTTTGTAGTGTTCTTGCAGTTCAGCTGCTTGGGTTTGTAATAGGCCGGAAAGCACCAGTTGACCACCGGTTTTTACTAAGCGCTGAAATTCAGATGCGAGTTCTTTTAACGGGCCGGAAAGAATGTTGGCGATTAATAAATCAACCGGTTCGGAATCAAAATCTTTAACCAAAGCAAAATGCATTTCGGCTTCATTATCAGCTGCATTTTGTTGCGAGGCTTGAATCGCTTGTGGGTCAATATCGGTACCGCTGACTTTTGCCGCGCCGAGTTTGCAGGCGGCCAATGCCAGAACCCCTGAACCACAACCGTAGTCGATGACTGTTTTGTCCGCTGGAGGGTTGGCATCTAGCCAACGCAGACACATCGCCGTGGTCGGGTGGGTACCGGTGCCGAATGCCATGCCAGGATCAAGCATTAGGTTGATTGCTTCTGGGTTTGGGGCTTCACACCAGCTTGGAATAATCCAAAGGTTATCGCCGAATTGCATTGGCTGGAATTGATC
Source organism: Thiomicrorhabdus marina (assembly GCF_017571465.1). Lineage (GTDB taxonomy): Bacteria > Pseudomonadota > Gammaproteobacteria > Thiomicrospirales > Thiomicrospiraceae > Thiomicrorhabdus > Thiomicrorhabdus marina. The sequence goes on from NZ_JAGETV010000006.1 coordinate 141,969, forward strand.
CATCCATTCTCGAATCCAATCTTTATCTTCCAATTGGTCGATTTTGAAAGTAAGTTCTGAAGCGGCGGGCACGATTTGTTTGACCATTTCAATCATTGCTTTGCCATCCACTTCAGCATCGAATAGGGCGGTAACCCTGGTGGTTTCCCAAATTGGCGTTGTGCCTAATTCCGGTTCGAAAATAGGGCGATCTTCAGCGTCTTGGAAAGTGACCGAGGCAGAATTGCATTCCATAAACGCATCGGAAAGCGGTTCGGCTAATGCTTCGGCTGCGGTGGTATTGATTTGAATCCAAGCCATATTTGGTGTCCTATGTATGAAAAACAAAAACCACTGGCGCCATTTTAAACGCCAGTGGTTTGCTGAGTCTTGCGGTATTAGTGCTTAAACTAAATGCTCAAGACGGTGCTCAAGATAATGAATGTTTTGTCCGCCTTCAACGAAGCCGTGGTCATTCATAATTTCACGTTGCATGTGAATATTGGTATCAATGCCCTGAATAATTAATTCGCTAAGCGCATTATTCATGCGAGCAATTGCTGAATTTCGGTCGGCGCCGTGACAGATCAGTTTACCAATCATCGAATCGTAGTGCGGTGGAATGCTGTAACCGGTGTAGATATGAGAATCCCAACGAACACCTAAGCCGCCCGGTAGGTGTAAACGCTCGATTTTACCTGGCGAAGGCATAAAGTTTCGCGCAGGGTTTTCGGCATTAACACGACACTCGATAGCGTGGCCGTTCATTTTCACATCTTCTTGTTTGATGCTTAATGGAATGCCCATTGCCACTTCGATTTGTGCTTTAACTAAGTCGATACCGGTCACCATCTCGGTAACACAGTGTTCTACCTGTAAACGCGTGTTCATTTCGATAAAATAAAATTCGCCGTTTTCATACAGGAACTCAAAAGTCCCAGCGCCGCGGTAGTTGATTTCTAGGCAAGCATTAACGCAAGCGCCACCAATTTTTTGACGTTGCTCTTCGGTAATGCCAGGCGCCGGTGCCTCTTCAACCACTTTTTGGTGACGACGCTGCATTGAGCAGTCACGTTCACCTAGGTGAATCGCGTTGCCTTGGCCGTCCGCCAGAACTTGGATTTCCACATGGCGAGGGTTTTCAAGGAATTTTTCCATATACACTTCAGCATTACCAAAGAAGGTTTTCGCTTCGGTACTGGTTAGCTGAATTGACTTAAGTAAGTTGGCTTCGGTATGTACCACGCGCATACCGCGGCCACCGCCACCGCCAGCCGCTTTGATGATGACCGGATAGCCGATCTCTTTAGCGATGCGTAGGTTTTCTGCATCGTTGTTACCGAGAGGGCCGCCTGAACCTGGAACGGTCGGTACGCCGGACGCTTTCATCGCCCGGATTGCGGCAACCTTGTCACCCATTTGGCGAATGGTATCTGCAGTCGGGCCGATAAAAGCAAAACCACTTTCTTCTACGCGTTCGCAGAAGTCGGCGTTTTCCGCTAGAAAGCCGTAACCCGGGTGAATCGCTTCAGCATCGGTCACTTCCGCAGCCGAGATAATCGCTGGTACATTTAGGTAACTGTCGGTCGAGGCGGCAGGTCCAATACAAACGGTTTCATCTGCAAGCAGTACGTGCTTCAAACTGGCGTCGGCAGTCGAATGAACCGCGACGGTTTTAATGCCAAGCTCTTTACAAGCACGCAGAATGCGCAGGGCAATTTCACCGCGGTTTGCAATTAGAATTTTTTCAATCATGTAATGACCTTATTAATTGTCAGTGGCGGTGATTATTCGATGATAAATAGTGGCTGGTCGTATTCTACCGGCTCACCGTTTACACCCATAATGTGCTTAATTGTTCCGCTCTTATCTGCTTCAATCGGGTTCATGATTTTCATCGCTTCGATAATGCAAAGGGTATCGCCTTCGCTGACTTGGTCGCCAACTTTTACAAACGGTGCAGCATCTGGTGCCGGTGCAGAGTAGAAAGTTCCTACCATTGGCGAATTTACACTGTGACCGCTTGGTGCGGCAGGCGCTGTTTCCGCAACAGGAGCTGTTGCAGGAGCCGGCGCAGCGGCTTGAGGAGCTGCTGCAGGTGCGGCCATTACCGGTGCCGCAGGCGCGCTTACATACACTGGCTCTTGGCTACGGGTAATGCGAATATTGTGCTCACCCTCTTTAATTTCAATTTCGGCGATGTCTGATTGCTCAACAATCTCAATCAGTTTACGAATCGAACGAATATCCATGATTTATCCTTTGCTCTATGGCCTGCTTTTAGACAGGTCTTATCTGTGAAAATTAGGTTGTTATAGTAATTTGTCTGCCGCAGCATGCAGTGCCAGCTCGTAGCCTTTGGTTCCCAGTCCTGCGATAATGCCGTCCGCCAAATCCGAAAAATAGGAATGAGTTCGGAAAGGTTCGCGTTGGTGGATATTGGAAATATGCACTTCGATAAACGGGATATTGACTGTGGCTAAGGCGTCGCGAATGGCGACACTGGTATGCGTAAAAGCGGCAGGGTTGATAATGATGTAGTCGGTGCCGTCATCCATTGCTTGATGAATGCGGTTGATAATTTCAAATTCTGCATTGCTTTGGAAGTCGCGTAAACGGATATTGTATTCGTCGGCAAGAACTTCTAGGTTTTCAATGACATCGGCAAGCGTTTGGCGACCATAGATTTGCGGTTCGCGACGGCCAAGCATATTTAGATTTGGCCCATTGATTACCAATATTGTTGCCATTGAGGAGAACCTTTCATTATCAATAAATAACTTCTGTGCCGCGATTATAACTGATAGGTGTGCTTTTAACTATCTATACAGCCAGTAAAATGCGGAATATTTGATTGAAAAAGCGGTTTTGTTATGTGAATTGCTCTAAACAGGCGCGTTCTGCTGTGAAAGTTGTGAGCGGGGCAGGGCTGTAAAGGGTTTTCCTGAAAAGTGACGTCTTTAATCACTTTTCAGGAGGAGACAGAGAGGTTATTTGCCAAAAGCTTTATTGATGGTCGCGGTAAAATCTTCAGCGTTTTTAAAGCCGACAACACGTTGTGCTTTCTTTTCTTGGGCGTTTTCAAAGAACAGAATTGCCGGTGGGCCGATAATGCCGAAACGCTTCATTAAAGCCTTGTCGATGTCATCATTAGCGGTAACATCCGCTTTCAATAGGATCACTCCGCTTAGTGCTTGTTTAACATTGCTATCAGAGAAAGTGAACTGCTCCATCTCTTTACAGCTTACACACCAGTCGGCATAGAAATCCAGCATAACCGGTTTACCTTGCGCCAGCACTTTATCTAAGTCTTCAGCGCTTTTGATGACTTGGAACGGTAGTTTGTCACTGGTTTGGGCACTAATGTTTGAACCGCCGCCTTGGAAAACTTTTAATGGCTGTAAGGTGTCTTTTGAGCCACCTAGCATGCCAATCAGCAAGATAGCGCCGTAGATAAACATCACTAGCCCCATGCCTTTATACAGTTTGAACCAGCCCGATTTGTCGACCGTACTGTTGAAGGCGCCAAGGTAAACTGCCGAAATAATCAGTAGCAGTGCCCAAGCGAACATAGTGACTTCTGCCGGTAAAATTCGCCCTGCCATCCAGATAGCCACACCAATAAGCATGACTCCGAAAACGGCTTTGACTGCATCCATCCACGCACCGGCACGTGGCAGTAATTTACCTGCTGAAGTACCAAGCAACAGTAGCGGCATGCCCATACCGATTGACATCGCGAATAGCGCGATACCACCAAGCAGTGCATCACCGGTTTGACCAATATAAATCAATGCGCCAGCTAATGGTGGTGCAACACAAGGCCCGACAATCAACGCTGACAAAAAGCCCATAATCGCTACACCGGTTAAGGTGCCGCCTTGCTGTTTGTTAGATAGGTTGGTTAATTTCGATTGCAGTGAACTTGGCAGTTGTAGTTCATAGAAGCCGAACATTGATAGTGCTAATAGTAGGAATACCGCACTGAACGAACCGATAATCCACGGGTTTTGGAACGCGGCTTGTAGGTTTTCACCAAATACGCCTGCCAGAACACCGGCCACGGTGTAGGTAATCGACATCGCTAAAACATACACTAGCGACATAATGAAGGCGCGGCGGGTAGTTAGCTGGTCGCCTTGACCGACGATAATGCTTGATAGAATTGGAATCATCGGGAAGATACATGGCGTTAGTGACAGGAGCAATCCAAAGACAAAGAAGGTCAGAATAACAATCCATACGCTACTGTTTTTCAGCGTATCGGCTATTAGGTCGGTTTCCGAAAGGTCTTGTGAAGCCTTGTCGCTTGCAACGGTTGCGGTTGCAAGTTGCGGAATTGCCGAACCTTGGGTCGTCATTGCTGGATCGATAGTTACGCTTTTACGTGTCGGCGGATAGCATACTCCGGAAGCTGCCGAGCAGCCTTGGTATTCGATTTCGACAGTACTGTTTTGGGTAGCGGAATTAATCGGCAGACTGGCTTGCAGCAAGCCGTGGTAAACATTCGTTTTGCCGAACAGTGGATCGTCGATTTCGGTTGCTTGCGGCAGTTGTAGCTCTGCAACTTGGACATCACCTTGGGTAATTTTGACTTTAATTTTGTCACGATATAGGTGGTAGTCTTCGGCGATTTGCCATTCAAGGTCGATTTTATTGCCGTTTTGCACGCCGTTGAATTTAAATGCGTCGTCGGCTTTTAAAAGTTCTGGTTGTCCGCTGCTGTCGGCAAGAAAGTTATTCAACGACTTAAGAGAGCCTAGCACGCCGCTATTGTTGGTTTCTGCTTGAGAGTTAGAAACGGCAGGTAGATTAACCATGAATTTACGTTCTTGCGGCGGGTAGCAAACACCGATAAGGGTTGCGCAGCCTTGGTATTTAACGGTGATCTCGCTTTGCGTTGCGGTACCCGTGTATGGCACTGTGATGGTTGCGGATTTAGCAAAAATTTCAGTTTTGCCGAAAAGTGGATCGTCGACAGTTTTGGAAGCAGAGTATTGAAGGTCGCCTAAATCAGTATTCGTTGCACTGACCGACATTTTGTCTTTATAAAGCTTGTAGTCCTCGGCAATTTTCCAATGGATTTTGATTTGACCATTGTTGACGGTAGGCGTTTGTAGTTCAAATGCTTGGTCAACTTCCAGCAATTCATCGGCTTGAACGCCGGTTGATGTAATGAAAGTCAAAGTCCAGAAGGCAAGGATAAGGGCGAATGAGTTCTGGATTTTATGGTTAAATGCAGCACCTAGTGACATAGCAATTTCTCTTTTATTGACAAATATGGCTTTAAAACGATGGATTAAGCCATATATTGATAATTTAATGAGCGCATTTTATAACAATTTCCATGAAAATAAATAAAGCTCAAAGCTAGCTAGATTTATTTGACGATAAGTTGTATTAATCATCATCTTAAGTGTTTGTTTTTAAACGGTAATCAGGTTTTTTAGGGTGGAGCTAGCTTTATGAAGATATTCTTACTTTTTTTTCTATTGATTCCTTTGTTGGAGTTGTACCTTTTAATTGAATTGGGTTCTGTTATCGGTGCTTTACCGACGGTATTGTTGACAATTGGAACTGCTATTGCCGGTATTTATTTGATTCGCCAGCAGGGCATGGCAACTATGGTTCAGGCGCAAACGGATTTGCAGAGCGGCAAGCCGCCGCAAGAAGCGGTTGTTAATGGGGTTTTGATTTTTATCGGTGGTGTTCTGCTATTTATCCCGGGTCTAATGACCGACACCTTAGGATTTTTATTACTGATTCCACCAGTGCGTGCAGCAATGGTACGTCAAAGCCTGAAGGGTATGCAGACTCGTGGCGCTTATCGCTATCGCAAGAATGATGAAACGATTATCGAAGGCGAGTGGACGGAAAAACAAGAACGTTCACCTGAGCAAATTAATCATTCTCAAGATAAACGAGATTAATCTCGAACGAGATCTTTGCCTTGTGAGATTCCCGTGTCAAGCACGGGAATGACGAAATTAGAGAATACACCGCACATCGTTCCTGAGAAGGTGATATAACCCGTCACTCCCGCGCTGGGGAGGGGATCTCCTTTTAAAGAAATTCAATAACAACCTCATGGCTCGTCATTCCCGCGTAGGCGGGAATCTCTTAGAAACAATTTTAAAGACTAAGCTTAGTCTTCCAGAATCAATTCCGCATAACCGTCTTGGTAGGTCGGGTATTTAAACTCATAGCCGCTATTGCGAATGCGTTCATTGCTTAGGCGCTTATTGCTTCTCATCTGGCGCGAGTTTTCGCTCGGTTCTTGATGGTCAACTTCCGGAACATTTAATTCTTCCGCTAACCACTCATATACCTCACAAGACGGGGTGGGTTGATTATCGACACCGACATAAAGTTCTGCAACCGCGCTCGCATCTTGCATATCTAAATTCATTAAATGTGCAAAGATGCCGGCACAGTCAGTTGAGTGAATGCGATTGCTCCAAACGTTTTCCATACAGTGCGCCTTACCTTCACGGACGAGGTCGATTAAGTGAGTTCGTCCCGGCCCGTAAATTCCGCCAAAGCGGATAATGGTGCTTGGAATAGTGCTTTCATTGCACAGTTCTTCACCTTCCAGTAAACGATTGGTTGAGAAACCGTGGCCTTCAGTAGCGGATTCCTCGTTAACCCACTCGCCGTCGCTTTGTGAGAAAACTGAAGTACTTGAGGTGAAAAAGAAACGTTTAACCGGATGGCCTTTCAATGCCTTGAGTAGATTGCGCACGCCGAGTACGTAAGCTTGGTAGTAATCGTTGTCTTTATACTTGGCGGCAGAAACGATATAAAAAACATAGTCGATTTTTTCGGGTAGGTCGCAGATAGGAGTGAAAAGGTTGCATTCAATCCCTTCGATTTCGCTAGGTAGATTGTCGATATTGCGACGAATGCCGAAAATCTCATGACCCTGTTGTTTAAGGATAGTCCCAAGTTGACAGCCAAGGTCTCCACAACCGGCGATAAGTACACGTGCCATAGCTTTCTCCATCAAGCTTTGTAAGCATTGGCTCCTAGTATGCACAAAAAATAGCATAGTAAAAAGACCTATTTGTGTTAGGTCAAAAACTTTTTTTTATGCAATCCTTTTTCGTTCTCTAGAATTAAAAAAGCGGCCATAGGACCGCTTTCTGTTGCTCAAATGTTTATAACCAGAGATTATTCATCAAAGTTATAGCGAATCATCATGGTCGCGCCCATTTGTGAGTGTTTAGTTTCGCTGTAATCGCCATTCAATGAAGGGGCAGGGATAGGAGCTCCTGATCCCATGCCACTAATATCAACACGGTTGGTGACTTCTGGTGCATAAACAAAAGCGCCTTCAACGGTTGCTTTTTTGCTAATTGCCATGCCGCCGCCCAAAGAAAGGTGGCTTTCTGTGGTTGCAGGGAAGAAAGTATTATTAAAGAAGTTAATAACTGCACCTCTTCCTGTTGTACCGTCTTGTTCTTTGATCGGATTGTCAGCATGGTTGTAGCCTGCTGCTACCCAATACTCTTTTCCGCTATACTTTGCTCCTAGAGAAAATACTTTTTGGTTTTCCCAGCCGAAGTCGCCATAGCCTTTTGCATCGGCCCACATGATTTCACGAGCATCCGCGGTAAACGTCATATTTCCAAAATTATAAGCAGCGCCAAGTTTTATTTCTGCCGGTTGCTCTAAATCATCTTTGAATGCTTCTCCTATTAGAGGAGTGAATGGCTCGGATGCGCTAGAAAGCTGGCCTTTGTATTCCATTTCAATACTGGAGGTATAAGAGGCAGCCAGTGTCAATGCTTTACTTACATCGTAATAGGCACCAACAGCGTAACCAAATCCTAGGCCTTGCGCCATGCCGTGACCATTACTTTTATCTCCTGGTAAGGATCCGTACTGCGTACCCTCGGTATTGTAGTGGATATCTAGAGCGCCATACTGAATAATTGGCGAGAAGCCAATGCCGGAATTGTGGTCATGGAAGGCAAGTGTTGGGATAAAACGTAAAACTTGCAGCGCGGATTGAGCACGCATAATGTCTGGATTATCTTGGTAATCAACACCCATGCCGGACGTTCCAAACATCCCGATACCATAAACCATGTTCTCATTAATACGGCTAGTGAAAGCGGCAGATGGTACGACGAATAAATTCGCGTCGCTAGTATCTGATACTGCGCTCCCATCAGTAGTGGCATTATTTTCAGTTTGTACGTCCGGTGAGAAGATAGTTCCACCAAAAATTAGCTCGGTACCTTCTGATTTACCAATCAATGCAGGGTTTGCCAGTAGGTTTTCAGCACCAAAAAAGGCTGCAACACCTGTACCGCCCATGGCGTTTGATTGAGCACCGATGCCAATCATATTAGTACCATTTGTGGCCATTGCGCTTGAGGCGAAAGCGGCTGTGGTTAGAGCCAATGCCAATTTTGTTTTTTTCATTACGTTCACTCTCTGTTGTTATGTTATGTGGAAGGTAAAGAACCTTTCCAAAAATCACAGCCTACTATGCAACCTTTGAGAGAGTTTTAATAATTAAAAAATATTAAATTAGTATTAGTTTTATTAATTAATAAGTATAAAAGTTTATAAGGGTTTTCTTATGTTTCTTGGTGTGTATAAAAGTACGTTTATATAGAGCATATATAATGTTTGCAGTGCAGGTTTTTAGGCGTGTATAGCCTATTGATGCGTTTGCTGGGGGAATTACTTTATTGGCTTAGTAGTTAAGCGTATTGGATATAAATATTTTATTATTAAATAAAAAATAAGTTGTTAGTAAGGTTAAGTACGTACAGTTAGCGGAGAGGAGTAAAAAAGCCGCTGTATTACTACAGCGGCTTATTCGCTTAAACGTTTAAGAAATAAATCTTAGAAGTTCATACGGTATGCAACAGTGTAACCCGTTTGTGAGTGATTTGTAGTTACTGCTGCGCCTGGTCCAAGTAAGGTATCAACGTTTACAGTTTTTGATACTTTGTCAGCATAGACTAATGCGAAGTCAATCGCTGAGTTTTTGGTTATGTTAAAGCCAGCGCCCACTGTATAGTGTGATTCAACAATGCCAGGGAAGAAAAGGTTGTTAAACATGTCAACTGTTTGTCCAGCTCCAGCTCCAATCACTTCAATAGGGTCTGAGCCATAGTTATAGCCTGCACCGACCCAGAAGTCTTTACCAGTGTATTTTGCGCCAATGGCATAGACTTCTTGGTTTTTCCAGTTGAACTCTTTATAGCCGTCAGCGTCTTCCCATTTAATTTGTTTAGCATCAGCTGTGAACATCCAATTGTCCATGGTGTATGCTGCACCGATTTTAATTTCAGCTGGTTGCTCAAGAGTGTCGCCCATATTTGCACCAAATGGTGCGGAAGCAGTTGAAATTTGACCGTCATATTCCATGCTGATTGCAGACTGGTAAGATGCGGCTAGGGTCAATTCTGGGGTTACATCTATATAGCCGCCTAGGTTAAAGCCGTAACCTAAATCGGTAGACATGCCGTTACCAACAGTCTGTCCAGTGTCAAGGTTGTTATTGAAATTTATATCAAGCGCACCATATTGAATTACAGGTGAGAAGCCTAAGCCGAAGTTATCTTGATTAAACGCCAGAGTTGGAGCAAACTTCATTAGCTGAAGGTTGCTGTAAGCATTGAACAGATTTGGATCTTTACGGTAATCAACACCCATGCCAGCAGAGCCAAACATACCAAGGCCGAAGGTTAGATTGTCGTTAATACGAGTTGACATGGCAACTTCAGGAATAATGTTTAGGTCGTTGTCACTTGTCGTTCCATTTGCTTCCACATCCGGCATAAATACTGTGCCGCCGATTGAAAATTCTGAACCTTGTGATTTAGCAAGCAGTGCTGGGTTAGTCAGGGCGTTTTCCGCACCAAAGAATGCTGCGGTACCTGTACCACCAAGTGCTCGTGATTGTGCGCCTAGACCAATTAGGACGTCACCGTTCGTTGCTAATACTGGAGTAGAAACCATAGCGGTTGCTGCAATGGCTAATGCTAATTTTGTTTTTCTCATACTGCTCTCTTTCTTATTTCTTTTAGAGTTTTGTTGTTTTATTTGGGTAAGAAGTAACAGTGACTAAACCCAGATGTATTCGGAGTTTTGGCACTACTCATTTGCGCTTAAACACTGTGCTTCTGAAGTACATCGATTAATATGCCGGATTTTTTTGTCAATGAGTAATTAAAATTATTTACAAGCAGATTAATATATTATGATGAATTAATCTAAGTGTTTGATTATTAAATGTAAAAAAACCTCAATGCCTTGTGGATGGCTGAAAATAAAGGGATGTAAATATTTTTTAATTCGTTTTGATTGGCTTAAGGTCATCTAAAACATTAATGCTAAGTGAAAATAATTATATGTATTGGCTGTTTAAATGCTTGTTTATATAGCAGTCCTGTTCATATAAGAAATAAGGGTTTCTATCGACTAAAGATCGCCGCACTTCGCTTGCGGTGACTCCTCGACATGTCATTGCGAACGCAGTGAAGCAATCTATTTGTATGGGTTGTCTGGGTGATTGCCGCGTCGCATTGCTCTTCGCAATGACAGGTGATTTGCTATGCCTAACCAATTAAAGATCGCCGCACTTCGTTTGTGATGGCAAAA
>NZ_JAGETV010000070.1 GCF_017571465.1 Thiomicrorhabdus marina
AATGCAACAATGAATGCTTCTGGCAGTACTGAAAATCTTGCCGGTCAGAGTGGGCAGTCAGCAGGCCAAAATGGTCAAGGTGCGCAGAGTTCTGGACAAAATAACGGACAGTCTGCTGGGCAGGCTTTGCAGACAGCGCATAAAATTCATGGTAAAGCAGCGGATAAGCTTGATGAAGGCAAGTTAGTTGATGAAGCAGAATCTGTACAGCAAGTTGAAGAGATTACTCATGTGGCAGCGTTGCATGCCGGCCAAGCAACGGCAAGTGCACAAGCGAATGTACAGGTACAAACGGCCGCTAATGTCGGAGCGCAAACTTCGGCAGCCGCATCAGTTTCTCCGCAAGCTAATTCTCAGGCTAATGTACAAGCGAATGCCAATGCAACAATGAATGCTTCTGGCAGTACTGAAAATCTTGCCGGTCAGAGT
>NZ_JAGETV010000071.1 GCF_017571465.1 Thiomicrorhabdus marina
TATAAACAAAACTAATTTAAGGACTCTATCATGGAACAGACTTTCGGATTACCTCGTTTAAATGAAGCCGCTCCGGCATTTAATGCAATGACCACGCACGGTCGTAAAACACTAGAAGATTATAAAGGTAAGTGGTTGGTGCTTTTCTCTCACCCTGCTGACTTTACCCCTGTTTGTACCACCGAGTTTATCGGCTTCCAAAACCGTAAAGCCGACTTCGATGCCATGAACTGTGAACTTTTGGGGCTTTCAATCGATTCGCACCACTCGCACAATGCGTGGGTACTTAACATTAAAGAGAAATTCGGGGTTGATATCGAATTCCCGATTATTGAAGACCTTAGTATGGAAGTGGCGAAAGCTTACGGTATGGT
>NZ_JAGETV010000072.1 GCF_017571465.1 Thiomicrorhabdus marina
TATAAACAAAACTAATTTAAGGACTCTATCATGGAACAGACTTTCGGATTACCTCGTTTAAATGAAGCCGCTCCGGCATTTAATGCAATGACCACTCACGGCCGTAAAACACTAGAAGATTATAAAGGTAAGTGGTTGGTGCTTTTCTCTCACCCTGCTGACTTTACCCCTGTTTGTACTACCGAGTTTATCGGCTTCCAAAACCGTAAAGCCGATTTCGATGCCATGAACTGTGAATTATTGGGACTTTCAATTGATTCGCACCATTCGCACAATGCATGGGTACTTAACATTAAAGAGAAATTCGGGGTTGATATCGAATTCCCGATTATTGAAGACCTTAGTATGGAAGTGGCGAAAGCTTACGGTATGGT
>NZ_JAGETV010000073.1 GCF_017571465.1 Thiomicrorhabdus marina
TCAAGTCACTTCAGTGACGCCGATGCAGGCGACAGCTTAACCTTCAGTGCCAGTGGGCTACCGGAAGGCTTAAGCATCAACAGCAGCACCGGTGTGATCAGTGGCACGATTGTCAGTGACGCCTCGGATGCGACAGACGATGACAACAACACCCAAGCCTATACGGTGACGGTAACCGCGACCGATGGAGAGGGTGCCGAGACCAGCCAAGACTTCACTTGGACGGTGAACAACACCCTTCCGGAATTCGACGATGCCGATGATGTGTACGACTTCAGTGCCGATGAAGGCACCACTTCCGGTACCGTTGTTGGCACGGTCAGTGCCAGTGATGCCGACAACGACGCCAATAAAGTCTATAGCAT
>NZ_JAGETV010000074.1 GCF_017571465.1 Thiomicrorhabdus marina
GAAGCACCGGCTAACTCTGTGCCAGCAGCCGCGGTAATACAGAGGGTGCAAGCGTTATTCGGAATTACTGGGCGTAAAGCGCGCGTAGGCGGATTATTAAGTCAGTTGTGAAAGCCCTGGGCTCAACCTGGGAACTGCATCTGATACTGGTAGTCTAGAGTTTAGTAGAGGGAAGGGGAATTCCAGGTGTAGCTGTGAAATGCGTAGATATCTGGAGGAACATCAGTGGCGAAGGCGCCTTCCTGGACTAAAACTGACGCTGAGGTGCGAAAGCGTGGGTAGCAAACGGGATTAGATACCCCGGTAGTCCACGCCGTAAACGATGTCAACTAGCTGTTGGCCTTATTAA
>NZ_JAGETV010000075.1 GCF_017571465.1 Thiomicrorhabdus marina
TTAATAAGGCCAACAGCTAGTTGACATCGTTTACGGCGTGGACTACCGGGGTATCTAATCCCGTTTGCTACCCACGCTTTCGCACCTCAGCGTCAATTTTAGTCCAGGAAGGCGCCTTCGCCACTGATGTTCCTCCAGATATCTACGCATTTCACAGCTACACCTGGAATTCCCCTTCCCTCTACTAAATTCTAGACTGCCAGTATCAGATGCAGTTCCCAGGTTGAGCCCAGGGCTTTCACAACTGACTTAACAATCCGCCTACGCGCGCTTTACGCCCAGTAATTCCGAATAACGCTTGCACCCTCTGTATTACCGCGGCTGCTGGCACAGAGTTAGCCGGTGCTTC
>NZ_JAGETV010000076.1 GCF_017571465.1 Thiomicrorhabdus marina
AGTAGGCTGTTTACTGTACCGCCTAGATCTGGATCGCCTGCTAGAACACCGTTTACTAACTCGTCAACCGTTGTCGTCACTTCATTTACTGGGTTATCAAGTGCACTTAAGTCTGTACCAAGCGTGCCATCAACAATGTCAGTCACTGCCGCAACAACTTTATCAACATCACCTGAAGTACCCTCTTCAGCTTCACCACCTAGTAGGCTATTTACTGTACCGCCTAGATCAAGGTCTCCTGCTAGAACACCGTTTACTAACTCGTCAACCGTTGTCGTCACTTCATTAACTGGGTTATCAAGTGCACTTAAGTTTGTACCAAGCGTGCCATCAACAAT
>NZ_JAGETV010000077.1 GCF_017571465.1 Thiomicrorhabdus marina
CAACCACTACTGGCGTGTTAAGCGTTGGAGGAAGCGCAACAGGTACTATTGAAAACCTTGCTGACTCTGATTGGTTTGCAGTAGAACTCAGTGCCGGAACAACCTATGTCTTTACGATGAGCAGTTCCGAACTTAGCACACCTTACATAGCACTTCGTAACTCAAATGGTTCTTTATTAGAAAATGACTTTAAAGGCAGTAGCGAGTCTCAAGCTGAATTTAGTTATCAACCGACCGTCTCAGAAACCTACTATCTGGATGCTAGTCAATTAGGCGATGATGACACTGGAAGCTATACAGTTAGCGCCGCCGTTGGTAATGATGATGATT
>NZ_JAGETV010000078.1 GCF_017571465.1 Thiomicrorhabdus marina
CGTAGGGGAGTCGAACCCCTGTTACAGCCGTGAAAGGGCCGTGTCCTAGGCCTCTAGACGAACGGGACATTTTTGGTATTTTTATTCCGATTTATGCTCAACTTCTTTGTTGATCTTCGCTCAAGTACCATTATGTACATTCGCTTGATCTGCCTCGAATTTGAGTTAAATCAAAATAAAACTTGTCAAAAATGAACAAGTTGTACTGCCCTCTTTCGAAGGACTTTAGTCAGAGGAGTTGAAATTATCGCTTCATCTAACAAAATTTGGAGCGGGAAACGAGGTTCGAACTCGCGACCTCAACCTTGGCAAGGTTGCGCTCTACC
>NZ_JAGETV010000079.1 GCF_017571465.1 Thiomicrorhabdus marina
CGTAGGGGAGTCGAACCCCTGTTACAGCCGTGAAAGGGCCGTGTCCTAGGCCTCTAGACGAACGGGACATTTTTGGTATTTTTATTCCGATTTATTCTCAACTTCTTTGTTGATCTTCGCTCAAGTACCATTATGTACATTCCCTTGATCTGCCTCGAATTTGAATTAAATCAAAATAAAACTTGTCAAAAATGAACAAGTTGTACTGCCCTCTTTCGAAGGACTTTAGTTAGAGGAGTTGAAATTATCGCTTCATCTAACAAAATTTGGAGCGGGAAACGAGGTTCGAACTCGCGACCTCAACCTTGGCAAGGTTGCGCTCTACC
>NZ_JAGETV010000007.1 GCF_017571465.1 Thiomicrorhabdus marina
ATTTTGCGTGACTTTTTGGATGAGGTCGCTGACGTTGCAGACAACGTTGGTCATCACCCAAACCTAAGCTTCGGTCGCGAACATGTCTCGGTGATTATCTATGCCCAAAACCAAGAGAGTGGTTTATCTGATACCGACTTCAACTTGGCACAAGGCATTGATGACGCTTTTAGTAAGACTCAGGAGACAGCAGAATGAGTGAACAGACTAGCGGTGAAATTCCAGTAAATGTAATGGCTGATGCAAAACCAGCCGCGTCGAGCACTACAGCGCCTAAAGCCCCAGCGAAAGCAGCGGCTAAGAAACCTGTAGCGAAGAAAGCCCCGGTGAAAAAGCCAGCAGCAAAACCTGCGGCGAAGGCAGCGGCAGTAAAAGAGACGCACATTGCGGACAAGATTAAGGCGTTACCAAGACGTCGAGTCTGGCCAGACTAGGTTTTACTTTTTAAGTAAAACGAAAGGATGCCTCGGGCATCCTTTTTCTTTCTTAGTCAGTTATTTATTTGCAGATTGTTGCAGTCTTTAAATAAATACTGTATTGATTACCTATTTATAATCATCTATATATCTAGCGTGAAATATCAATTTCTCTTACGGTAGTTAAACCTTTAAGATTAGCTACCTTGTAACCCTTTTTATTGGAAACCGTTCCGGCATGATTGAATTACGTACTTGGGTTTTTATCGACTCGCTACAACCACAGCTTGCGGCCTATATGGGTACCGCATCGATGGGGTTCTTGCCGGTTCCGGGTGATAGCTGTCTCTGGGTTGAGGTTGCACCGGGTATGGCCGTGCACCGCCTGTCGGATATTGCACTTAAGGCTTCTAATGTTCACCTTGGTCAGCAGATTGTTGAACGTTCTTACGGTTCGATCTTCGTCCATCACCGCGTGCAATCTGATGTATTGGAATCTGGTGATCACATGCTGCGTTATATGAACACGGAGCACAGTACGCGTCATCCTTGTCGTTTGATGTGGCATGAGATTATTCGTGCAATTACGCCGGACCACGCTACTTTGATTAACCGTGACAACCGTAAAGGTTCAATGATTCTGCCGGGCGAGAGTATGTTGATTATGGAAACCGATCCAGCCGGTTACATTATCTATGCGACGAATGAGGCGGAAAAAGCAGCCAATATTAAGTTGATTGAAGCGCGTGCTGTGGGAGCTTACGGGCGTTTGATCATGTCTGGTAAGGAAGCAGATATAGAAGAAGCAGCACGTGCTGCTTCTGCGGCGCTGACTCGTTTAAGTGGGCCGAACGGACCGGGCTGTACTGACATTATGTAGAATTGCAAATGCAAAAAGATTAAGGTCTATTTGCATTAGTCGGGATATTTACTACAATCTATACGTCAACGCTAGGATATCACCGATTAAGGAGCGACTATGAGTCGACTGCCGAATGCCAGTACCAACAGCCATTTTTTACTGCGTCACGCTTCATTGCGCCAGATACAAATTTTCGATGCGGTTTCACGCCATTTAAGTTTTACCCGCGCCGCTCAGGAATTATTTTTAACTCAGCCTACGGTATCCGCGCAGGTTAAGAGTTTTGCCGAAGCGATAGATATGCCGCTTTACGAACAGGTCGGGCGTAATATCTATCTGACGGAAGTGGGCGAAAAAGTTGCCAATAGCTGTCGTGATATTATCGACCGCTTATCCAACTTAGAAATTATGCTCGACGACTACAAAGGTTTGAAGCGTGGTCGTTTACGGGTAGCGATAGTGACCACCGCAAAATACTTCACTCCGAAAGCATTGGGTGAGTTTTGTAAAAAACACACTGACATTGAGTTGAGTTTAAAGGTTACCAACCGAGAGAACCTGTTCAAGCGCATTGAGCAGAATTTGGACGATTTATATATTATCGGCCAGGTTCCGAAGAACAGTTCTGAGTTGGAAGTCGTGCCTTATATTCCCAATCCATTGGTGATTATTGCTCACCCGGAACATGAATTGGTTGGGCAGAAAGTCACGCTTAAACGTTTAGCCAACGAGCCGTTTATTATGCGCGAAGAAGGTTCCGGTATTCGTTCTGCGTTGGAATCGTTATTTTCGGCGCAAGGGCTGAAAATCAATGAACGTTTGACCATGGAAACCTATGAGTCAATTAAGCACTGCGTTATGGCTGATTTAGGTGTCGCATGTGTTTCTATGCACGCTTTATCGCCGAACGAACACCTTAACGGCTCGGTGGCGGTATTGGATGTCGAAGGGTTTCCGTTACAGAAACAGTGGAATATTGTCTATCCGAAAGGTAAAGAACTTTCAGTGTTAGCACACGAATTTTTAGAGTTCTTGCAAGAGAATCGCAAGGACTATGTACAGTCAATTAATTAACAAATTGTGTAAAGAGATTATTTTATGAGCACTCGTCATGCAATCAGCGGTACGGTTGGTATCGAATGGGACATCAATCCTCGTGTCAGCGTCGGTAGCGTTCAAGGTAACCGTGGTTTACAAGACTCTCCAGTAACCACTCGTGACTTATATAGCCCGATTGATACCCCGACCGCAAACGAATCCTGTGTTTGTGCGCCGTCTTCTGAGCGTGTTGCGCAAGAATTGTTCGATCGTTGGAATGCTGCGTTACAGACTGGTGATGCGAAAGCGGTTGCACAGCTGTATTGGGAAGATGCGATTTTATTGCCAACGGTTTCAAATGTACCACGTGTTAATCACACTGAGATTGAAGACTACTTCCACCATTTCCTAGAATCTAAGCCATATGGCACCATCAAGTCGCGTAATCTTAAGCAAGGTTGTAACAAGCTGACCGATGCTGGTGTGTATGAATTCAAAGTCGTTAAAGACGGCAAGTCGCAAGTGGTTCCGGCACGTTATACCTTCGTGTATGAATTCCGTAATAACGAATGGAAAATCAGCCACCACCACTCATCAATGATGCCTGAGAAATAATTCGGCATTAGATGCAGAGAAAGAAACCCGCTTCGGCGGGTTTTTTGGTTTTATAGTAGGGCAAAAATGGAGAAACAGTATGTGTGTATTGATTGCATTATTAATGGCAGTTGTCTTTTATGCTTTGCTTGGCAAAATGGATTTCTGGGTTTTATCTGAACGTTTTGATAGTCAGCAGGTTGTTGTCGCCGAGCAGTGGCAAATTGTGTACGAACTTTGGCCACTGTGGCTATTTGCTTTTCTAGGAGGCATTCTATTTGTGCTACTTATGATGAAGCTGGTTCCGGCAAAAGAAGAATAAAGTGGAACCACTTATTTGTGGATAAAAGCAGGTTTTACTAACCCGCTGACTTATCAGCTGTTTTAACCTTTTTACGCATTAATCAACAAAGTTATGCACAGTTTTATCCAGTCTTTATTACGGTTCATATTTTTTGGTGCAAAAGCTGAAAGCCTTGTCAATAGTGGGTTTTAGAAGCTTGGTGATTGAAGAGTGCTTCTTAATAACATAGTTTTGCTAGAATTTGGGGCAAGTTATCCACTTTTCTTATGGATGAATTAATAGGATAAAAATAGTGCCTCGTTTAAGAAGACTTAGTGATTACCTTCAAATTTAATGAAAGCGAGATTTTCAATAAATTGTTTAGCCGCGCCTTGCCAAGTATATTGAGGAATCGAGTCGGCAATTTGTGTTCGTTCTAGTTGTTTGGCTTGTTCGATAGCAATTGCTAGATTGTTGTTTAATACACCATTCACACCCTGAGTGATAATATCTTTAGGGCCGGTAACCGGATATGCCGCAACCGGTGTGCCGCAAGCAATGGCTTCGATATTAACTACGCCAAAGGTATCGGTTTTGGATGGAAAAACCAGAACTGCTGCACTCGCATAATAGCTCGCCAGCTCTTCATCAAATTTACTGCCAACAAAGTTCACATCGGGATACTGTTGCTTTAATTGTTCTAGGCTTGGTCCGGATCCAACTACAATCTTGCTACCGGGTAAGTCTAAATCCAAAAAGGCTTCGAGATTCTTTTCTATTGCAACGCGTC
Source organism: Thiomicrorhabdus marina (assembly GCF_017571465.1). Classification (GTDB taxonomy): domain Bacteria; phylum Pseudomonadota; class Gammaproteobacteria; order Thiomicrospirales; family Thiomicrospiraceae; genus Thiomicrorhabdus; species Thiomicrorhabdus marina. The sequence continues at coordinate 3,984 of NZ_JAGETV010000007.1, forward strand.
CGACATACAAATGCATAGGCTGTGTAAATTTCATAGCCTTGGCACGGCTTGGATTAAATATGTCGGTGTCAACGCCGCGAGACATGAGCTTAATATCGGTAAAGCCGCGCGCTAATAAGTCTTCTTGTACCGATGCCGTCGGCACTAAGGTTCGGACTGCAGGACGGTGAAAATGGCGCATGATTTTATAGAGCCAGCTCTCCGGTAGCCATGGCAGGCGTTGATGAATGTATTCCGGAAACTTAGTGTGATAACTGGTGGTAAAAGGACAGTTGTACTTTTGCGCGATTCTGCGTGCGCGCCAGCCTAAAGGTCCTTCAGTTGCAATGTGCACGGCATCCGGTCGAAATTCAATGATGCGTTGCTCAAGGTTTTTGGTGTACCAAGCAATACGAATTTCCGGGTAGAAGGGCATAGCAAAAGTGGCGAAATCATGCGGATGAATAACATCAACTTCAATGCCCTGTAACCGAGCTTGTCTGACTAGGTTGTTGAGGGTAGTTACCACTCCATTGACTTGCGGCTGCCAAGCATCGGTGATTAATGTTAGCTTGCGAGTTTGATTGCTTGTTTCTGTCTGCGTCATTCGTTTCTTTTTTCTGTCGTTTAAACACTAATCCTATAGTGCAAAGATGACGTTTATTTTAAAAACAGATGACTCCTTTGCGCATCCTATCAAGCATCTGTCATCTAACCTTCATCCACCAATCACGCGTTGAACCTAAACTGCCAAAATTAAAAACGGGCAGAAGCTATGAATTTACCGCTGACTGATATACCAAATTGGATGCAAGCAATTGCGCAAGACGATGTGATTATTGCCGATAATGACGGCGATATAGGCCAGTATCGGGCGATTTTCTTATCCGATATCCACCTCGGCTCTAGAGGTGCCAAAGCTGATTATTTAGCGCACTTTTTAAAGCATAATCATTGTGAGAAGCTCTATCTGGTTGGCGATATTATCGATGGCTGGCGTTTAAAGAAACGCATGTTCTGGCCACAAGCGCATACCAATGTGATTCGTCGTATTTTGACCAAATCTAAACGTGGCACGGAAGTGGTTTATGTCACCGGTAATCACGATGACTTTCTGCGCCGCTATTCCGGTTTGGACTTCGGTAATATCACTTTGTGTGATCAAACGACGTTTGAAACTAAGGATGGACAGAGGCTTTTGGTGATACACGGCGATAAGTACGATAGTGTTATCCAGACGCAAAAATGGCTGGCGTACTTGGGCGATTGGAGTTACGAAACCTTAGTGGTGCTGAATCGTTATTACAACTGGGTGCGTAAAAAGCTAGGTAAAGAGTATTGGTCGCTGTCCTCGTTCTTAAAACAGAAAGTCAAAGGCGCGGTGTCTTTTATTTCCGCCTATGAAGATGCGGTAGCAAAAGACTGTCGCAAAGAAGGTTTTAGCGGGGTGATTTGCGGACATATTCATCACCCTGAAATTCGTGAAATTGATGGTATTGATTACTACAATTGCGGCGACTGGGTTGAATCTTGCACTGCGATTGTCGAGACCATGGATGGCGAAATGAAGCTGCTTCGCTGGGTAGAAATCGATCACGAAACCGAATTGGATTCAGAATTAAGTGCGCAAACGGCTTAAATCTTAAAGTGCTCTAATGGACTCAATTCAGGTTGCCGGCAATAGTTTTGGTAGTATAGCGGGCAGCCTATCCATTGTTGCATCCCTTGGCTATAGTCTTGGCCGTTGCCGACGTTATTAATCACCACAGAGTGCAATCTTAATCCGGCCTGACGAATGGCTTGTGCGCTTAAGAGTGCTGAGTTTAAACAGCCAAGACGGTTGGCAATCACCAAAATAACCGGTAGCTGTAATATGACTGCTAAATCTTGATTAAAGCCGTCCGATGCTAAAGGTGATAACCAGCCACCGGCTCCTTCGACAATCAGCATTTCATTGTCCTGTTGCGAAATTTGGCAGTGTTCAGCTAATTGTTGAATACTGACATGCAAATTTGCCTGTTGTAATGCTAAGTGCGGCGAGACCGGTGGCTCGAATTGGTAAGGACAGATTTCGGCTAGGCTTTCCGAAGTTTGCGCGCCCTGTTGTAATTGCAAGGCATCTTCACTCAGTAAAGTGCCGTCTGCTTGGTGGATACAGCCGGAGGCAATCGGTTTGCGTACTCGAACCGAATAACCTTGCGCGATTAGGCTTTGGCAGATTTTGGCGCTAATAAAGGTTTTGCCGACGTCGGTGTCGGTGCCGGTTACAAAAAAGCCGGCTGTTACACCGGCTTTTTGATTTTCGGAAACAGCCATTATTATGGATTTTCCGTTAGGCGCGCTTGCGCTTCTTGGTATTTTTCCAAAGTGCGTTTAACTACGTCATCCGGTAGTTCCGGGGCGGTTGCTTGCTCTTTTGCCCAATCCAAACTTTCCAAATAATCGCGAATATACTGCTTGTCGAAGCTTGGCGGGTTGGAGCCTTCTGCATAGCTTGATGCCGGCCAGAAGCGAGAGCTGTCAGGAGTGAGTGCTTCATCGATTAGATGGATGACGCCGTTTTCGTCTTCACCAAATTCAAACTTAGTATCGGCAATGATAATGCCGCGTTCTTTAGCGAAATCCGCTGCGAACTTATACAGTTCAAGTGCGATGTCGCGAACCTTGTTTGATTTCTCTTCACCCATGATTTCCACCAAGCGTTCAAAGCTGATGTTTTCGTCATGGTCACCGACTTCGGCTTTGGTTGACGGCGTAAATAGCGGTTCAGGAAGCTGTTGTGCTTGCGCTAAATCGGCAGGCAGTTTAATACCGCACACGCTTTGTGATTGCTGATATTCTTTCCAGCCAGAGCCTACTAAGTAGCCACGAACAATCGCTTCAACCGGTAACGGTTTCAGTTTTTTAACAATCATTCCGCGACCATCTAGCTGAATCAGTTCTTCGGCTGTTAGGTAATCTGCTAATGCCATGTCGTCAGCAAGTTGGTTTGGGACGATAGAAGCGGTCTTTTTCATCCAAAACTGGGCGGTTTCCGTCAAGATGCGCCCTTTGCCCGGAATCGGCGTCGGTAAGATGACATCGAATGCTGAAATTCGGTCGGTGGTGACAATTAACATATGTTTATCGTCGATATCATAAATGTCGCGAACCTTGCCTTTAGTTAATAATGGCAGGCTGGTCAGGTTTGATTCATGAAGAGGCTGCATACTGGCTTCCTGATGAGTTGATTCTAAATTCGGTACGATTCGGTTCGAGTTATGTCCCGAGTCGTTGTTAATTCTTGGAAAAATTGGCGCTCGTGTAGCGCAGTATCAATATTGATAGTGTAATTAACGTGATCGTTCCGGCTATGGCAATCATTTCCCATTCGCTGAGACTTTTCATATCCAAGATTAGGTATCGTGCCAATGCGACGATTGCGATGTACAAAGGCATGCGGATCGGCAGTTTACCAGAGTCGAGGTAAATCGCCACCATTGCCAATACTTCCAAATAAAGGAAAAGCAGTAGCAAGTCGCCGAGCGTGACTGTTTGTGCCACCAGCATCTTAGCGACTTCTTCAATACCGGCGACAACCGTTGCCAGAGCGATAATCACTAAGCCGATAAACACCACGCCGCGAATGACGCGTTTCAATAAACGCTCCGGGCGATTTAAGGTTCGCTGGGTATATGAATTAACTTGCTTTTCTTCCATGGCCGGTTATTCCTTGTAGCCCAAGTCATTTAGTCATCGTTTGCGCTTAATTCTACAGGCGAAAAGTGACAGTGATGTTGCAGTCTTGCAAAGCGCAAAGGCTTTGTTATGCGCTGGTACTTGCTTGGTAATCGCCCATTTTTTTGCCCATTTTATAAGGATGCTGTTAAAATGCACGCATTATTTTTTTCTTGAATTTTTTAAAGGGTTTTACCTCATGGCTAAAAAAGAAAATTGGATTGCTCCTTCGATTCTTTCAGCAGATTTCGCAACGCTAGGTAACGACGTTAAAGACGTTATCGCTGCGGGCGCTGACGTGGTTCACTTTGACGTAATGGATAACCACTATGTTCCTAACCTAACTATCGGGCCTCTAGTTTGTGAGTCGCTGAAAAATTTCATGGTTAAAGAAGATGTTAAAGCGCCAATTGATGTTCATCTAATGGTTAAGCCTGTAGATCGTATCATTCCTGATTTCATTAATGCGGGTGCGGATTATGTGACTTTCCATCCGGAAGCTTCTGAGCACATCGACCGTTCACTAGCGATGATCAAAGACATGGGCGCGAAAGCCGGTCTAGTATTTAACCCGCATACTCCTCTGCATTACCTAGAGCACGTTATGGACAAAATCGATATGATTTTGATTATGTCTGTTAACCCTGGTTTTGGTGGTCAGTCTTTCATTCCTCAAGCGCTAGAAAAGCTGAAAGCAGCTCGTCAATTAATCGATGCTTCTGGTCGTGATATTCGTCTAGAAATCGACGGTGGTGTAAAAGTTGAAAATATCGCTGAAGTTGCCGCGGCAGGTTGTGATACTTTTGTTTCGGGGTCCGGTATTTTCGGTAACGCGAATGCAAACGACGCGAACCGTTACGACACGATCATCAAACAAATGCGCGATGAGCTAGCTAAGGTTTCTTAAGCAAGGCCAAAACGCAATTTGTTTTGTGATGTGAAACGCTGATGCGCTATTTGCCGCATCGGCGTTTTAGTATTTTAAGGACAGCGGTTTTCACGCTGCTCCAAACCAGAGAATAAAGCATGACTGCAAAATTAAAACCGAGCTTTGTACTGATTGATTTAGACGGTACTCTTATCGATTCAGTACCGGATTTAGCGTACTGCGTTGATGAAATGATGAAACAACTGGATATGCCGGTTCGCGGCCAAGATGCGGTGCGTGATTGGGTCGGTAACGGCGTACAGCGCCTAACCGAACGTGCGCTAATTAATTCAGTAGATGGCATGCCGGAACAAGAATTGATGGATAAAGCCTATCCGATTTTTCTAGAGCTGTACAAAGATAACAACTCACAACGCAGTGTTGTTTATGAGGGTGTTGAAGACGGCCTAAAATGGATGCAAGCGCAGGGTTATCGCCTAGCGTGTGTAACGAATAAAGCCGAAGCATTTACTCTCCCGCTACTTAAAGCAAAAGGCTTGCATGATTACTTTGAAGTGATTGTCAGCGGTGATACTTGTGCGAAGAAAAAACCAGATCCAATGCCGTTGCTACACGCAGCAGATTTATTGGGTGAATCAGCAGAAAACGCGCTGATGTTGGGTGACTCGCAATCGGATGTGAAAGCGGCGCGCGCGGCTGGTTTCAATATTTTCTGTATGACATACGGTTACAACCATGGCGAAGATATTCGCGATTACAACCCAGATGTTGTGATGGATTCTTTCGCTGAACTGCCTAATTACCTAGAGGCAAAATAAAGGACTCAAATTATGCCGAATGGACTGCTTTTTTTGTGGCGACTTTTGCAACAGCTAACCAAACCGTTTTGGTGCTCGATACAAGGCATCTGGCGATGGTGGCAATTCCAGCTTTGGCAATGGCGCCAACGATAGCAAATACCCGCATGTAAAACAGTTTTCAAAGGTTATAGAGTTATGACAGAAACACAATTTAGCGAATATCAGCAACAAGGTTTTAACCGTGTACCGATTATGCGTACCGTCTTGGTTGATTACGACACTCCCTTAAGCGTTTACCATAAGTTGGCGCAAGGTTCTTATTCTTACCTCTTCGAATCGGTGCAAGGCGGCGAAAAGTGGGGCCGTTATTCAATTATTGGCTTGCCATGTTCGCGCCGCATCGAAGTTCATGGACAGCAAGTTCTCGAGTATATGAATGATGAACTGCTGCAACAGCAAACCGCTAAGGATCCACTAGCATGGATCGAGGCTTATCAAAAACAGTTCAAGGTGTTGGATAAGCCTGGTATGCCCGCATTTAGTGGTGGTTTAGTCGGCTACTTCGGTTATGACACGGTGCGTTACATTGAACCGCGTTTGGCGCTAACTGTACCGGAACGTGATGATATTGGTGCGCCGGATATTCAGCTATTAGTTTCTGAAGAGTTGGTGGTGTTCGATAACTTGAGTGGCCAAGTGCACGTTATCGTACATGCGGATTTGACCGATACAAACGGTTTGCAAGTCGCACAGAAACGTCTGAATGAGCTGGTTGATAAACTAAATCAGCCCATTTCTATGCCGAACGACTGCGCCAGTCATCAGCAGATTGATGAGGCCGATTTTATCTCTAGTTTTGGTGAAGAGGCGTTTAAAGCTGCGGTCGAGAAAATACAGGAATATGTTTTGGCCGGTGATGCCATGCAGGTGGTGATTTCACAGCAGATGTCGGTTGAGTTTAGAGAAAGTCCAATGGATTTATACCGTGCACTGCGCCACTTGAACCCATCGCCATATATGTTTTATCTGGATTTGGCGGATACCCATATCGTTGGTTCTTCGCCAGAGATTTTGGTGCGTTTGGAAGACGAAACTGTGACTGTCCGCCCGATTGCAGGCACCCGTCGTCGTGGCGAAACCGAAGAGCAAGATTTGGCGTTGGAACAAGACCTGCTGAATGATCCGAAAGAGTTGGCGGAGCATTTAATGCTTATCGATCTCGGACGTAACGATGTCGGTCGTATCGCACAAGTCGGTAAGGTTGAGTTGACCGAGAAAATGGCCGTGGAGCGTTATTCGCACGTTATGCATATCGTGTCTAACGTCAATGGCAAAATCAAAGACGGTATGACTGCAATGGATGTGCTCCGTGCGACTTTCCCTGCGGGAACTTTGTCTGGTGCGCCAAAAATCCGCGCTATGGAAATTATCGATGAACTAGAACCGGTAAAACGTGGTATCTATGGCGGCGCAGTGGGTTATCTAGGCTGGAACGGTAATATGGACACGGCAATTGCTATCCGTACCGCCGTTATTCAAGACAATAAATTATTTGTGCAAGCCGGTGCTGGCGTGGTGGCTGATTCTGTGCCGCAACTGGAATGGGACGAAACGATGAACAAAGGTCGCGCGATTTTCCGTGCTGCGCAGTTCGTGACGCAAGGTCTTCAAGTCAACGCAGAATAAGCCCCAGCAAGAGAGATTAAAACTATGTTATTAATGATTGATAATTACGACTCTTTCACCTACAACTTGGTGCAGTATTTCGGCGAGTTGGGGCAAGAGGTCGAAGTTTACCGTAACGACCAAATTGATTTGGAAACCATCAAAACCCTAAACCCAGAATATTTGGTGATTTCACCGGGGCCGTGTACCCCAACTGAAGCGGGTGTGTCGGTGGAAGCGATTAAACACTTTGCCGGCAAGATTCCGATTATGGGTGTGTGTCTTGGACATCAGTCGATTGGTCAGGCCTTTGGCGGTAATATTATTCGTGCCAAACAAGTCATGCATGGCAAAACCTCGCCGGTCTATCATCAAGATGTCAGCATGTTTGCTGGCCTACCAAATCCGGTGGAAGTAACGCGCTACCACTCATTGGTTATCGAGCAAGCAACCATGCCGGATTGCTTGGAAGTGACTTCTTGGACACAAGATGAAGACGGTAATTTGGATGAGATTATGGGCGTACGCCATAAAGAATATCCCATTGAAGGTGTGCAGTTCCATCCGGAGTCTATCCTGACCGAGCAAGGGCATCAAATGCTCCGTAATTTCTTGGAGCAGAATGCCCAATAGGGACTGGAAAACGATTCCGAGAAGCAAATTCATTGTTAAAAATTTTCTCTGATTGCTCATTTACTCGAATGTAAACTGCACATCATAGAAAATTTTTGCCGCGACTTTGCTCCTCTCATTACGTTTGCCTGCTTTGTCTTTAAATACTTATTCTTCATAACGGAGCCAAGTCAATATGGAACTAAAAATCGCATTAGAAAAACTGTTAAACGGCCAAGACCTTTCGCATGAAGAGATGAAATGGGTGATGCAGCAGTTAATGACCGGTGCGGCAACCGATGCGCAAATCGGTGCGATTTTAGCGGCGTTACGCGCTAAGGGCGAAACCATTGATGAGATTACTGCAGCGGTAGAAGTGATGCGTAGTTTGGCTTCGGCAGTGGATGTGCAAGATAAAACGCATTTGGTCGATACGTGTGGCACTGGTGGTGATGGCGCCAATACCTTTAATATCTCAACCGCTTCAGCGTTTGTGGTGTCTGCGGCGGGTGCGACGGTAGCTAAACACGGCAACCGTTCTATTTCCAGCAAATCCGGTAGTGCGGATGTTTTGGAAGCGGCGGGTGTTAATTTAGCGTTAGAAGTTGCCCATGTTGCCGACTGTGTCAATGATATGAATATCGGTTTTATGTTTGCGCCCGCGCATCACAGCGCTATGAAACACGTGATTGCTGCGCGTAAGGAGATGGGCGTGCGTACCATCTTTAATATGCTTGGGCCCTTAACCAATCCAGCCGGTGCGCCGGCACAGGTTATTGGGGTTTTCAATAAAGATTTGGCTCCGGTATTTGCTAAGGTATTAAAAAACCTTGGTTCTAAACACGTGATGATTGTCGCAGCCGATGATGGTTTAGATGAAATTTCCGTTGCTAGTAAGACCTTTGTTGCCGAGCTAAAAGACGGTGTAATCTCCGAATGGGAAATCGACCCGAGTGAATACGATATGGATCATGCTGACCTGTCGGACTTGTCAGTTGATTCAGCACAAGAGAGCTTAAATATTATTCGTGCGGCTTTCGCTAATACCGATGGTGCGGCGCGCGATATTATCTGTTTGAACGCCGGTGCGTCGATTTATGTTGCAGGTATTACCGAGAGCTATGCAGCAGGCGTTGAGCTGGCGCGTAAAGTCATTGCCGATGGTTCTGCGACCCATAAAATGAACGCCTTTATTGAAAAGACGCAGTCATTTTAAAGATTGTTGTCATTAAACCTTGTTCCTGCGCTGCTGCGCGGGAATGCTTTCTGTAAAGACCTATGATCAAGCCACTCTGTTTTACTGCGGGTTCCATTGCTTTTACCTTAGGGTCTGTTGCAAATTCATAATGGACTCTGTTGTCGCTCAAAAATTCGATAATCAAGGCGCTCTGAGCGCAGTTTGGTTATTCCAAATAAGGGATGAGCAACGCAGCGTGTCGGATTTTTAAGCACAACCCAAGGGGCCATTGCCATTTTCGCGCCAACTGTGTTGAAAATTCGATCAAATAGAATGACTATTTCTCACGATTTCCGCCTTGTTGGACGCAAAAATGGCAGTGGCAGAGCCTAATTATGAATTTGCAGCAGACCCTAGGTTTTATCGGCATCTTCCTGCCACTACTGCCTACTACACCGTTTATGATTCTCGCGGCGGGCTGTTTTGCCAAAAGCTCACCTCGCTTTCATAAAGCACTCTTGAATAATCGTTTTATCGGCGATGATCTAAAGCGCTGGGAATCTGAGCGCACCATGCTACGTGTCACTAAAATCCGTGCGACTTGGGTAATTGTTGTAACTTTCTCAATCTCTATCGCAATTCTTTATGATCGATATTTGCTGCAATTGATGCTAATTCTGATAGCGGCCATTCTGCTGTTCTTTTTATGGCGCGTGCCTGAGAAAAATTTTAATAATAAATGATTCAATATTGTCGGTTAATTGATTTAAATAAGCGCATATTTTTATATGCAACTTGTTGTTTTTTATAATTTAATTGACTTAATTTTATGATTCATTAAACTATTCACTAAATGATTCATTTTTTGATTCGGCAGTGATAAGTGGCAGATAATAAACAGTTAATACTTGATGCGTTGCGTTATGAAATGCTGAGCTCGCGCGATATCGCTAAGCGAACCGGCATTAGCCAACCAACGGTTAGTCGAGTTCTCAAAACCTTACCGGTATTGAAATTGGGAGGCGGGCGCTCAACCGTTTTTGCCCTGCTGACCCAACCTGAGGCTCTGCCTCTCTATCAAGTTGACGAAGGCGGCAAGCTACTTTTGCTCGGCAGCCTTTATCGGCGACTTGATGGTGCGAGCGTGCTCGTTTATGCCGATGGTTATCAGGCTTATGACAGTCTGCCTTTCTACCTCTACGATGTGCTTCCTGCTGGCTTTCTGGGGGCGATTACGCTTAAGAAAATTATCCAGATAGACTCATCGTTAAATACTCGCAGTGATAGCTGGAGTCATGCACAGGTTGTCCATTATTTAACGCATTACGGTGCAGACCTGACAGGCAACTTGGTTCTGGGTAATCAAATGGCGGAGCGGGTCTCTGAGCTGAACTTTGCCCAAATAAGTCGAATCGATTACTCGCAGATAACTGCGCAAATCAAAGCATCACCTCAGGTGTTTGGTTCTTCCATCGCGGGCGAGCAACCGAAATTTACCGTCTATAACGACGCCCATCATCTGATTGTGAAATACTCGCCATTATTAAGTGAGAAAAATCCTGTCGCGCAACGCCACCGTGATCTATTGATTTGCGAGCATTTGGCGTTAGAGAGCTTGCGCGAAGCTGGAATTCCAGCAGCGAAATCGAGTCTGTTTATGGATGACCGAGTGTATTTGGAAATTGCACGCTTTGACCGTATCGGCGAGTTCGGTCGTAAAGGCATGGTTTCACTGCGGGCTTTAGATGCTGAGTACGTCGGTAAAAACAGTAATTGGGTGGAAATAGCGCAATCGCTGTTAAGCCAAAAAATAATTAGCCAGCAGAGTTTTGAACAGGTCGAAATCGCTTATGCTTTTGGGCAATTGATCGCCAATACCGATATGCACCTCGGCAATTTTTCTTTCTATATGGATGGAATCAATATCGGTGAAGCAACGCCAATTTACGACATGTTGCCAATGGCCTATATGCCAAGACAAGGCGAGCTAATGAATCCCGAATGGCAAACTCCGCGATTTATTCCTGTATCTGAAAATGCCAGAAATATTGCACAGGAAATTGCAGAGCGGTTTTGGGAAAGTGTTGGTAAACAATCTGACATTTCTGATGAATTTAAAGAACTGGTTTGTTAATTTCAGATTTAGGCAAGTTAATACGAGAGATGCTCTTGAATTTTCAGCAGACCCTAGCCGCTTTAGTTTATTCTCTTTTGCTATCAACTGTTTTCTGCTATTCCACCTGCCTGTGGTATAAAGCAAAAAAATGCTAAACTACGCGCAAATTTAAGAAAAGGTTTTGCAGATGGTTAATACACCGACGATTTTGAAGAAAATTATTTTGCGCAAGCTGGAGGAAATCCAAGAAGGTTGCGATAAGATTCCACTGCGTGAGATGAAGCAAAAAGCGCTGATGATGAGCACCACGCCAACCAAAGGCTTTGCCGATGCGTTGCAGGCTAAGTTGGATGCGGGTCAGTCTGGTGTGATTGCGGAAATCAAAAAAGCATCGCCATCTAAAGGTGTATTGCGCGAAAATTTTGATCCCGTCGAAATAGCCAAAAGTTACCAAGAACATGGTGCGGCGTGTTTGTCAGTGTTGACCGATAAAGATTTCTTCCAAGGTTCAAATGAGTATCTAACCGCGGTGCGTGCAGCGGTGGATCTGCCGATTATTCGTAAAGACTTTATTGTTGATGATTACCAAGTGTATGAAGCGCGCGTGATTGGTGCCGACTGTATTTTGTTGATTGCCGCGGCGATTGGCGATGCGCAGATGTATGAGCTAACGCAAACGGCCATGCAACTGGGCATGGATGTGCTGGTTGAAGTGCACAATGAAGAAGAATTGGATCGTGCCTTACGTTTACCATTACCGCTAATCGGTATCAATAACCGAGATTTGCATACTTTTGATTTGTCGCTGGAAACCACGTTGAAGATGTTGGATAAGATTCCTGATGACCGTATCGTGGTCACGGAATCAGGCATCCATTCACCGGAAGATGTCGCGTTAATGCGTGAACATCATGTCAACACTTTCTTGGTTGGCGAAGCCTTTATGCGAGCCGATAATCCCGGTGAAAAGTTAGCGGAACTATTCCGCTAATTTACTCGATAGGCTGTGCCGAAGACGATCTGATTTCGGCGCAGGCTACACTTCTTTGCTTGTATCAACCCAAGCGTCTAATCGCGTTATTCTCAAATAATTCTGATAGTTTTTTGTCTAATGACAACTAGCCTAGCTGCTGTTAGTGCTATATTTATCTTCTATCTATGTAAGCGCAGAATAAGTCCTGAGTGTTTGAACTTGTTGGATTCAGTTTTGCGTTTTTTAGCCAAGGACGACCGGCGGATATTTCGAGATTAGTTATGAGTTTGACGATACAACAGAAAATTCAAAATGCCCATCACCTCTTGCAGGATAAAAAGCTTCCGGCCATACCGGAAGAGGTTTTATTGCTTAGAGAAGAGCTGACTAAGAAATATCCCAATAGCGTTAATATCGCTAACTTAATTGCGAAAAATCCGGAAAATCTCAGTCTATTTTTGAAGATTGCCAATACCAATGTGGTTAAACAGGATGAACCGATTAACGATGTCAAGGCTGCGGTTAATCTGATCGGTCTGGGCGACTTGTTCAATTTATATGTTTCTTCCGTCTTGAGCCGAACTTTGATTGCTAATCCGGCCGAAGCGGAGGTTATGAACGAGGGAATGCAGGTCGGTATTGTCGCTGCCGAGCTTTCTTATTGGGTTTACGATGTTTCTCGTTCTGAGGCTTTTATGCTTGGTTTATTACAAAATATCGGTTATCTGTTTATGCTCGAAAAATTTGCTGACTATGAGACGCAGATAAACAGACTAAAGGTTAGCCCATTGCGCCAGTTTGAGGCTGAGGAAGCGCGTTATCAGACTGATCATGCAGTGTTGAGTTCTATATTGGGCAAGAAATGGGGGATTCCGGAAAAGGTTGTCAAGGCGGTTTTGTTTCATCACGATGCGGAGTTTCATTGCAAGTTGCATAACCATCCGACGATTGCTAATTTGGTCGCTTTGGTTATGGTTTCATCTTATATCGTATACAGTAGTGATGAGCGCTACTTGACTCAAGAGCTGAAAGATTACGGAAAATTAGGCAGTCGCCACCTTAAACTGCCGGATGAAGCGATGAAGGCCGGTCGCGCGGCTCTGCAAAAGTGGGGTAAGTCCGGCACTTTGATGACCGGCAGTCACTGATAGCGTTGGGGTTTAAGGTTTCTGATTTTACGGGAATAATCGTTGGTTATTCAAAGCGATGGAATATCTTCCACCGGATAAAGCAGTTTCGATTCGTCCATAATTTCTTCTTGGAATTCATCTACTTTTTCTTCGACCACATCGCTACGCGCAAAGCGCGCTATATGAAATAAGGCTTCCCCTTCGTTCACTAGCGGCATGCGCATTTGCCCGATAATGATACCGCTATTTGGTGAGTAGACTTCTACCTCGCTTTCGCCAAAGGGATCGGAAATCACTCCTATCAGGGTCTTCTTCGCCTCCACTCGCATTCCATCTTCGGTTAACGAGCGGAAGATACCGCTATGCGGGGCTCGAATCCAGAAACTGCCACGGGCAATAACCGGTTTACGCGGATTTTTCCGGCGAGAGGCCGGTAGCATCTTCAGGTGGCGCATGACATTAATAATACCGTTGACACCGGCACGAATCGAAACTTCGTCAAAACGCAAAGCTTCCCCCGCTTCATAAAGCAAGATTGGAATGCCGCGTTTTACTGCTGCCGCCCGCAGCGAACCGTCACGAAGATTGGAATTTAGCATTACCGGTGCGCCGAATGACTCGGCCATTGCTTTGACGTCAACAGAGTCTAGGTCGGCACGGATTTGTGGAAGGTTGGTGCGGTTGATGGCGCCGGTATGTAAGTCGATTCCATGAGTCGATTTTTTAACAATCTCATTAAGGAAAGTGTGTGCCAAACGTCCGGCAATTGAACCGGATTTGGAGCCAGGGAAACTACGGTTTAAATCGCGGCGATCAGGCAAGTAGCGGCTATGGTTAATAAAACCGTGCAGGTTAACAATCGGCACGGTAATCAAGGTGCCTTTCAAGCGTTTTAGCGACTTTACTTTCAAGAGGCGGCGGATAATTTCTACACCGTTTAGTTCATCCCCATGAATTGCGGCGCTGATAAAAAGTATCGGCCCGGCTTGGCGGCCGCACCATACCTGCACTGGCATGGTTAAAGCACTATGTGTATACAGTTTGCCGATTTGCACATTAATGGTTTTTTGCTCGCCGGGATGAACGGTTTCTCCGGCGATAGTAATTGGCTGGTTTTTAATGACCCTAGCCATGCTTTAGCCTTTGCCGCGAGTGCGCGATTGATTTTGTTTTTTTCCAATATTTTTTTCGATAAATTCGATAATCATACCGGCGATGTCCTTCGCGGTAGCGCCTTCAATTCCCTCCAAGCCCGGTGAAGAGTTAACTTCCATTACCACTGGGCCGTGATTCGAACGCAACAAATCCACGCCGCATACATTTAGGCCCATTGCTTTGGCTGCATTGACTGCCGTGGCGCGTTCGGCTGCCGAAATTTTCACCAAAGAAGCAGAACCGCCTTGATGTAAGTTTGAACGGAATTCGCCTTCTTGACCTTGGCGCTTAATCGCTGCGATCACTTTACCGCCGATTACAAAACAGCGGATGTCGGCGCCTTTGGCTTCTTCGATAAACTCTTGCACCAGAATGTCGGCTTTCAAACCGTTAAAGGCTTGGATAACCGAAGTAGCCGCGGATTTTGTTTCAGCCAATACGACGCCAACGCCTTGGGTACCTTCCAGCAATTTAATGACTACCGGAGCGCCGCCAACGGTTTTTAATAAGTCTTCGATATCGTCCGGCGAGTGCGCAAAGCCGGTTACCGGCAGGCCGATGCCTTTGCGGGATAGCAATTGCATGCTGCGCAATTTGTCACGCGAACGGCTAATCGCGACCGATTCGTTCAGAGGGAAGACATTCATCATCTCAAATTGGCGTAAAACTGCGGTGCCGTAAAAGGTTACTGAAGCGCCGATACGCGGAATCACGGCATCAATGTCTTTAAGGATTTTACCTTTGTAGTGGATTTCCGGATTGACTGAATTGATATTCATATAACATCGTAGCGCATCGATAACGAGAACTTCATGACCGCGGGTTTCGGCGGCTTCAACAAGGCGTTGAGTTGAGTAAAGTTCTGGGCCTCGCGAGAGGATAGCGATTCTCATAGTAGTTTCTCCGTAAAAATCGATGGCGTGCAAAATTTTTAAGTATTCAATAAAGTATCAGAAATTCCGCATCGGCGGAAATGAATCACTGTTTGTTAATGCGCAGGATTAACAATTTGCGCAGTTGAACTATTGCAACGGAACCAACCGGCAATACTGGCGCGCGCTAATTTGGTTGGTAAGACTTCATGCGGTATTTCTTCGCTGAGAAAAACCGCCAATTTTCCGATAGACGGAATAATGGTTGCTTCCACGCTTGTGCCGTCTTTAGCATAAATGACCAACTCGCCGCCGTTCTCTTTTTGCCAATCCGGGTTTAAATACAGGACAGTGCTAACCATGCGGTTGGCTTGTCCTTTAAAACTGTCCAGATGTTGTTTATAGAAATCGCCTTCTTGATAGAGTGCGTAGTGGGCTTCGTACTCGAAAAGTCCCATAAACAGAGCACGGTTGATTTCTTGTTGCAAAAGCGCCATGGTGGCAAGGAATTGCGCTTGTGCTTCGGTCTCACCTGTTAACCAACGGATTTGATCGCGACGTACCTCGGTATTGAGTTGTTGCTCATCGCCACGACCGATACCGGCTTTCTTCAACTGACCTTTTTCATCGGCGTTAATAACTTCGTTGAGCAGAGCAAGACATAGACTCGCAGAGATTGCTTCCGGCCATTCATACCAACCTTTCTCAACTAAATTATCCAATAGATGTTCAATAGCGATAGGGTCTAAGCTCATTTGGGTAATCTCAAAATAGGGGGGATTTTTGCAAGGCGAAAAAAGTTCGCGGATTATCCTACCGAATCGTGCTTTTGGCAATAAAAAAATGCCATTTTGAAATAATAATTTTGCCAGTAATATCAAAGGGATAGGGGGCGTTAAATTTTTCTTGCGTTTTGCAAAAAAAAGCTAATAATACTTGCTTCCTTTTTCACACAGAAACCTTTCGAATTTCGCTTTAAATTGCGAAAGGCAACAGAAAGAAAAATGGTTAACACCTCATGCTTTTCGTATTTTCGCAAAGTCATTGAAGAGCACAGCTAATACCGCTGTGGCTTTAATTAAGAAGCGAAAAGTATGGCTGGGGTTTGTGCAACTAGCCTTTGTTGCATGAACTAATAATTAATCATTCATCCATATCTAAATTACTTTTCCCCAAGTAATTGGGTCTGTAGCATGGCGACAAGCGAGAGAATCCCATGAGCATAGAAAGACTATGTGATTGGTGTGAGCGAGTGCGGTCAACAAAGCTAGCAGGGACAATTTCGCAGGGAAATGGGTGTTTTGGAAGTGCAAATTAAGCTCTAATTGTTTCAGGCACAGAAAAAACTAGTTATAGCAAGGCGCAAGTTGGAAATCATGTCTAGACCTGATGACAACTTGCAACGCTGATAGAACGGTTTTTTCAAAGCCCCTTTGGGCGAGGTTTTCAATGGTAATTTCTGTGTTACGTTTCCCATCCATAGCTATGGCTATGAATTGGGAATCAGGCCTTGAAATTCCGCATTGAAAGACTCGCTGAAACGGATTAGGGCTTAATCTGCACTTCCGTTAATAAAGGTAATCCTAATATGTCACATGCTGAAAACGTACTGGTCACCAGTAATGATCACTTTGAAGTCATCGAAAAAACCACCGTCATTGATGATACTTGGCCAACCCATGACCAAGCGGTTGAAGATCAAACTCTAGATCACTTTATTTGTCGCGACGGGCAGGTTTTTGCCGGCACACATCTGATTATCGATCTATGGGGTGCAAGCAATCTGGATAATTTACAGGTTATGGAAACGGCGTTACGCGAAGCGGTCGAAAAAGCCAAAGCGACGCTACTGCATATCCATTTGCATCACTTTACTCCGAACGGCGGAATTTCTGGCGTAGCGGTATTGGCTGAATCGCATATTTCCGTGCATTCTTGGCCTGAGCGCAACTATGCGGCGTTTGACGTGTTTATGTGTGGCGACTCTGAGCCTGAAAAAGCGATTGAAGTACTGCAGGCAGCTTTTACACCGAGTGATGTTAAGGTGGATACCATTCTGCGTGGAAAAGTTGAAGGGGAGCAGTAATGTCTGACAAACCAAATTATTTGGAGACGCTTTATCCGACTTGGGGACAGAACTTTGTGATGGACGAAGTGCTGTTTGAAGTGAATACCGGGCATCAGCATCTGGTCATTTTTAATAATGCACAGTGGGGAACTGTGATGGCGTTGGACGGCGTTATCCAGACCACTGAAAAGGATGAGTTCGTTTATCACGAAATGATGACGCACGTGCCGATGTTGGCGCACGGTAATGCCAAGAAAGTGCTAATCATCGGCGGCGGCGACGGCGGTATTTTGCGTGAAGTTTTAAAACATCAAAATGTTGAGTCTGTGACGCAAGTCGAGATTGACCAGCAAGTTATCGATATGTGTGTTCAGTATCTGCCGAACCATTCAGCCGGTGCTTACGATAATCCAAAAGCGAATATTGTGATTGCCGACGGTGTGGATTTTGTTAACGAATGCACGGAAAAATTCGACGTGATTATTTCCGATTCAACCGACCCGATGGGGCCGGGTGAAGTGCTGTTTACGTCACGTTTTTACCAAGGTATTAAAAACTGCCTGAACGACGACGGTGTGTTTGTGGCGCAAAACGGTGTTAGCTTCATGCAGACCGATGAAGTAACGACAACCTATAAAAGACTTTCGCCTTTGTTTACGCAAGCGAGTTTTTATTCCGGTGCTGTGCCGACCTATGTTGGCGGCATTATGACCTTTGCTTGGGCGACCGATAATCTTCAGTTAAAAGAAGTGTCTTTGGAAACCTTGCAACAGCGTTTTAGCCAGTCTGGAATCAAAACGCGCTTCTATACTCCAGAAGTGCACAAGGGCGCATTTGCGTTACCGCAATATGTGTTAGATGCAATCGCATAGGCAGTTGCGTGGAGCCGAAAATACAGGAATGGCTCCAATGAAAGCCTTGTTTGAGGTTTAAAAATGGACACTCAAGACATTATTCAGCACTTTGCTGAACAGACTCACCCAGATGAATTACAGCAGTTCGACCGTGCCAGCTTGCAAGAGCTGGTTGCCAAGCACGAAACACCGTTTATGGTGCTCGACTTAGAAGAGGTTGACTATCAATACAAATCGCTACAAGCGGCTTTGCCGACGGCGAAATTGTTTTATGCACTGAAATCTTTATCGCATCCTGAATTAATCAAACGCCTAAAAAGCCTAGGTTCTTATTTTGATTTGGCGACCATTGGCGAAGTGGAATTGGTCGAGTCTTTAGGGATTTCCGGCGAGCGTTGTATTCACACGCACCCGATTAAAAAAGACAAAGAGATTAAACGCGCTTTGGAATTCGGCTGTAGCCGTTTTGTGGTCGATAACTTTTCGGAAATGCAGAAGTTTTATCCGTACGCCGGTCAAGTTGAACTGATTATTCGCGTTAGTTTCCGCAGCCCGCAAGCGGTAGTCGATCTGTCGCGTAAATTCGGTTGTACTTTGGAAGAGTTACCGTTACTGGTAAATGATGCTACCGAGCACGGTATTAGCGTGGTGGGTTTATCGTTCCATGTCGGTTCGCAATCCATGTCGCCGATGACGCATGTTAACGCCGTGCGTTCCAGTGTCGCTGCAATGAAAGTGATGAGCCATGTCGACTGGAAATTCCTCGATATTGGCGGCGGTTTCCCGATTATTTACCAAGAATCGGTTTCGCCGATTGCCGATTTCTGCGTGCCGATTAACGAAGCATTGTCAGAATTGCCGGAAGGGATTGACGTCTTTGCCGAACCCGGGCGTTTTATTTCCGGCCCGGCAATGATTGAAGTGGTCTCTGTGGTCGGTAAAGCCAAACGCGGCGCACGTATGTGGTACTACTTGGACGATGGTGTTTATGGAGGTTTCAGCGGTCAGATGTTTGACCATGCAGCTTATCCGATTGCGCCATTGAAGCCGTTTGATCCGACCGGTGAATTCTTCCCGAGCGTCTTGGCCGGGCCGACTTGCGACTCGATTGATGTGGTCGCTGAAGACATCGAACTACCGGAGCTACAGGTTGGCGATATTTTGATCGGTAAGCAAATGGGGGCATACACCATTGCATCGGCTACCGAGTTCAACTACTATCCTAAGCCTAAAGTAGTGGTGGTCGAGGATATCTTTGACCCAGAGAGCGAATCCCTTTAAGGAGCGAAAATGACAACAGTTGTGAAATGGCAAGGTTCGGGCATGGCATTTGATGCTACAGCCAGCACCGGACATCAAGTACGCATGGATGCGGCACCGGAAGTGGGTGGAGAAAACACCGGACCGCGTCCAATGGAAATGGTATTAATGGGGTTAGGTGGTTGTACCGGTATCGACGTAGTGATGATGCTACAGAAGATGGGACAAGACATCAAAGACGTGCAGATTGAAATCGAATCGGAGCGCGCCGATGAAATTCCTAAAGTGTTCACCAAAATTCACGTGCATTTCAAAGTCATCGGCAATGACTTGAACGAGAAAAAAGTGCAACGCGCTGTTGATCTATCTGCCGAGAAATACTGCTCGGTTTCCAAAATGCTAGAAGCAACGGTTGAAATGTCACACGGCTTCGAGATTATTGAAGCCTGATCGAATCGAATTTAGTTAACAATGAAAAGCCACCTAAGAATTTCTTGGGTGGCTTTTTGCTTTTTAATATATTTGATACGGTTCAAGTGTGAACGCGATATCCTGTATTCAACCCAAATGCGACCTCAAAATCCGTTGCCATAACAACGGGCTTCTTTTTTCTGCCCTCTGATTGCTCAAGCTTAACGATGCCATAACGCTCAAAAATTTTAAGCGTTCTTGAGAGGTTTGACTTTTTACGATTGCTTAATATTTCCAATTCAGAGAGCGAATCTGGATGATTTTCTTCAATAATGCGAAGTAACTGCTGATTTTCAGAGCTGAGTATCTGCGCCATTGACTGCATCGACTCAAACCAAATTTTTGGTTCGTCTTCTTCAGGTTTATATTCGCCTTTGGCGATAGCGATTGTGCGCTTCACATAGTCTTTCTTGGGCATGATGCCGATTTTAGTCACTTTTTTCATGCTAGTTGTCTCCTAAAATCTTATCGACCTCTAACCAGAAGTCTTCCATTAGTTGTGCCGCCGACTCAAATTCATAATCCATAACGATATTTTCCAAATGCTTATGATCCCAAGTAATCTTTTTAGCGGCATATCGGCTTTTCTTAAGCTTTACTCCATGTGCGTTATCAAATCCTAAGACACGCTGATTTTGACGGTTATGAAGTGTCAGGGAGTATTTGACCCCATGAGGAATCTCCTTAGATGGATTGACCTTGTGAACATCAAACTTCGTCCAATAGCCGTTATCCATTGGGAATACTTCCCCATCGAGTTCTAAAAGGGTTTCTAACCCAGAATCAAATTCTGTCATGCTTACTATGTTATCACCAAAAGATAACAATAAACAGGTAAAACAACCGCTTAATAAAAAGTGATAGGCGGTTTTAAATTGGTTTAAGCGATTTAATGCCCGCTCAGCTGTAACAACTTCTGATACTGTTCTAGGGTGAGGATTTGGCGAATCTGAGCAAGCGCATTAATCAATTTTTGGGTATTGTTCCATTTCTGCTGTTGTAATTTCAGTAAGCCTTTTTCTAAATCCGTAGCGGTTTTTTGATCCTGAAGAATCTCTTGTGCTAACTGTTGTTCTAATTGCTTAGCTTGTTGTAATCCTTGATGGATTTGCGGTGCCATCTCTTGACGCAATTTTTTCAGCGCTTGCTGTTGCTCGTTGGTGAGTTGCAGCTGTTCTTTAAAGCGCATCAGCGGTTTCATCAGGTGCGGTAAATTTTGCCCTTGAATGAGTGCATAATTGGGTAGGGTCTTTATTTCCGGTTTATTGTGCTCCATATCGGCAAGAGCGATAGCCGAGTGCAAACTTAGCCAAAGGATGAATAGGGTGGTCAGTTTTTTCATTGTGAGTACTCAATCAATTAATGGATATACCAGCGAATACCGGCATAGAAGTAACGGCCGATATCATTACCCAACGCTGGGTCGATATCGGTTTTCAATAGATTGTCGATGCCGGCAAAGAGATCAACTTCAGCCAGTGCGTAGTTGAATTTTAGATCCACTGGCGTATAAGCATCGGCTTGCGTAACCACAGTTTGTCCTTGTACGGTTTCGCTGTAATTTTGTTGCCCGACATAGCGCGCGCGTAGTTGCGTGCTGAAATCCGGCGTGACTTGGTATTTGAGACCCAAACCGATTTGAATATCCGGCGTATAGTCGAGTTTACGTTGGCTATCTTTGTCATAAGAATCAAGTAGGTTAAAGGCTAAATCCCAGCTTAGCTTCTTATTTAAGTGCTGCATTGCGCTGAAATCCAAGCCTTTTAAAGTCACCTTGCTGGCATTACGGAAGCTGATGTAATTGGCGGTCTGCTCACGCAGAATATTGTTTTCGATTTCGGTATAAAACAGTGCTAGGTCATATTGCCAATTACTGCCGAAACCGCGGATACCGACTTCGATGTTTTCGCTCTGTTCCGCTTCAAGATCAAACGCCTGTTTGCCGATAGAAGAATCTACCACTTGCGCGCCGACAAAACGTTTGCCTTGCGGATTATAGCGATTGATAAAGTTCTCCTGACTGTCCGGTGCGCGGAAGCCTTGTGCATAGCGGGCGCGTAATGTCAGTGCCGGCATAAATTGATAACTGCTACCGACATGCGCAGTGGTTGCTTCACCGGCGGCAGAAGTGTCGTCGTAACGTAACCCGTAAATCAAGTTTGCTTGCGGGGTAATTTGCCACTCGTGTTGTGCAAAAATGCCGGAGCTATCTTGTTCGATGGTTGACATACTGCCGTCTTCGGCAAAAAAGGCCGCGTCGCGTCGGTCAGCAAAGTATTCGGCTCCCATCAAGATTCGGTGCTCTGTATTGGCTTGCCAAGTGGCGTTTAAACTGTGTTGCACAGCCTGTACTGTGCCGTCGCCGCTTAAACTGGCGGAAGCGGCTTGCGAGGCGTAGCCCATCTCTTGCCATAGTAAGCTGGTAATCTGATCTTGCTTATCGTAATGCGATAGGCTCGATTGCCACTGCAGTTGTAAATCGTCTCGGACTTGCCATTTTGCACCGATTCCCAAATCCACGCGCTGATTGGTCAAGGCTTGCGCATAGGGAATATTGGCAAAGTTTAGCGCACCGTTTTGGCCACTGATATAGTTAGAGGCATAAACGTTAGAAATGCCTTGAGTATTTCTCTGCTCATGCATATAAGCCAACGAAAAATTCAGTGCTAAGTCGGCATTCAGTTGATGGTTGATTTCGCCGCCGATATTAATGATTTCGCTCGGATCGCGGTAATAGACCGGCAGTGCATAGCTGTCATTAATCAAATCGCCAATAGGTTGGCTGAAAGCGGCGGCGCAGTTATCACCTTGCCCGCACGCCATATTATTATTTGGATTGATGCGCAAATTTGATTCGCTCGGTTTACTTTGCACGCCTTGCTGATTGCCAATTGGCACTCGAACTTGCGCCGTTTCGGTTTCGCTATAATCGCCGGTTTTTAGAGCACTAAACCACGCGCTGTAACCGGTCGCTTTTTGCTGACCGCGAACACTGGTTTCAAATTGTGTTTTTTCACCGTTGCCATGCTGATTGGCTCCATGGCTAAGGCTTAAACTTGACTCAAAACCATCAACCGGCTTTTTGGTAATAATATTAATCACCCCGCCTAATGCATCCGAACCATACAGCGCCGCCATAGGCCCTTTAATAATTTCAATCCGTTCAATTGCGGCAGCCGGAATGCGATTGGCATCATAGGCTTTGGTAAATTCAGTGCCGATTCGGCGGCCATTCATCAATAAAAGTGAACCCTTGGAAGAGACGCCACGAATGGAAAATTGGCCATTATCGCTACTGACGTTGCCTGCCGATGGATTAAAGAAAACGCCACTGTATTGCAGAATGTCACGCAAGGTAACGGCAGCCTGCTGTTCAATCTGAGCAGCCGTAATCACTTCAACTGAAACCGGCAGCTGGTCTAGACTGCTTTCAGTCTGGGTAGCAGCGGTGACGGCAACCGTGTCGAGTTGTTGGTAGTCTGCATGCGCAATTTGACTGAAAGCCGAGCACATCAAAGCACTATGTAAACTAAGGCTCAGCAGCTTTCGTGTAAAACGAGGTGTGGTGTTAGAAGTCATATTATTTAAAACAGGTGAAAGTAAATGTAAATGATAACGGTTATTATTAATATTTTTTTGCGTAAATCAATAGATGTTCTAATTTTTTTATAGTTTTTTTGATTTATAGATAAAAATTATTTGGTCTGGGCTATTGGCTAAGCTGTATGTCGTGGTGGAGAGAAGGGTGGATTTAATCGCACCTGACCTTCGACTTAAGCAATTCGTTTGATCAGGTATTTGGTGACGGTTAGATTCAATAGATGCAGAACAAGTACAAATGCTATGCTGAAAACAATGAGCGAGGACTTGTTCTGTATTTCTCTATATACCGTATTGCTGACGAATTAAAGCATCGCCGTTTTTGGCTTGCTGAGGATCTAAAACAATCGTGCGATCATCGTGCGTTTTTAGCACAATGGGCTGCGTGGTGCTAGCTTGCAAGGCTTGCACTATTTGCTCAAAGGATGAAACCTTTTGCTTGTTTAGACTTTCGATGACACTGTAAGCCGCTCTGTATCCGGCGTTTTGTGCATTCGGCAAAATCTGCTGTAGTACGACAATCTCTTTCTGCTGAGGGTGCTGGTTTGCGTAACTTTGCAGATTGGCGGCAGTGATAATGTTTTTACGATTATTGCTTTGGATTAGCGCTTCTAGAATATTCTGGCTCAGCGGAACTAGCATTAGGCCGCCAAATAGGTGAAATTGCGGTTTATCGCTAAAAAGTCTAGGCAAATTGTTCTGTTCGCCTGCCAAATTCCAGTCCATTGTCATCATTTGGCCCTGACGCAGTACTTTGATGGAGATGCTCTCGCCAATCTGTTTTTGATGCAGTAATTCTTTAAAAGAGAGTTTACCTTCAGGTAAAAACACCATGCCGTCATTTTCGATTTTCTGCCCCGAAACTTCAATTAATACATCGTTTTCCTGCAAGGGAGAATCACTTGAATTTACCTCTTCGATTAGTATGCCTGAAGCCGTTTCAGGCAGTTGGAAATAGCGCTGTAAAGTTGGGTTTTCCATCTGAGTAAAGAGGAAGTTTTCGTGCGGCATACCTTGGTATTCACCATCGGCAATATCCTTGAAGAAATGCCGAATGACGCGAGAAGGAACTAGGTAGCTAATGTTATTGGCTTTGGTAATTCCTTGCATGGCAATACCGACGATTTTCTGTTGTTGATTAATAATTGGCCCGCCGCTGTTTCCCGGATTAATTGGGGTATCGATTTGAATGGTTAGAAACGGTTGTTTGGAATAGCTATAGTGACGATGTTCCAAACGTGAGACCACGCCTTTTGTGGTTGAAAGCTCGTCGCCGCCCATTGGAAAGCCTAGCGCAGTAACCTGCTCACCCATTTTCGGTAAATCGCCTAATTCCAGCGGTTCGATGTCGTCAAAGAAACCACGGTTATCGATTTCCAGCAATGCTAAATCCGTTGCATTCGAGACCCATTTGACCTTTGCCGAGAACTTGCGGATATTGTGGTTTTTTCGGACTTCAATAAAGGTGGCATGACCGATGACATGTGCCGACGTCAAAATATAGTTTTGCTGCTCTATCTGCACAAAAACGCCTGAACCGGACGAACGACTGATTTTCTTGGTTTGCCAAGGCAGCTCATAATCGGGCAAGCTTTTGCTGACAAAGACCTTAACGGTGCTGTTTTCAGCGGAAGCGCAAGCCAGTTGTATCGGTAAAAGCAGTAGTAGGAGAAATTTTTTCATCAGAGTGACTCTTATTTTTCAGGAGTGTATGGGGTTAAAAATCAATACTTGCGCCAAGCCAGAATTGGCGGCCTAAAGTGTAATTGTTGGTACCGTCATCGACCTTCTGGACTTGATCAAGCAGGTTTTTGGCATCTACGGTAAAAGTCATCGTCTGGCCGAGCCAACGATATTTATAGCTCAGCGATAAATCCAACTTAAATAAGGGATCGTAATCGACATAGCGATAAATTTGGATCTTGCGCACCGCATTGGCGTCATCGTCATCTTGCACTGAATCCAATACAAATGAATTCGACTCAAAGTTTTGGTATTTGCCGGTATAGGTGGCAAACAGACCGATATTTAGCCCTTTGCTGGCTTGGTAACCGTAAAACAGTTTTAAGGTTGCCGGAGAGTTATCTTCAATGGTGCCGAAATCGGACATGGAGTAGAGTTGTCCCTGATAAATAATGGCGGAGTTGTCAATGTCGTCGGCTTCATCGTTATAGCCTTCGACGTAGTTTTTTGACCCCTTGCCTTTAAAGAAACTGGCCAAAATGCTGTGTTTGGCCCAAGATTTCTGCCATTTAATCCGGAACGATTGGTGTTTACTCCAGCCGTTATTGGTTAGCGTGGTGTAGGTGTGACCATCATCGGCCACCGCACTGGTTTCGCTGGTAAATTGATCATGACCATCGCGAAACACTTGCTCCATCGACAAGATTCCGCCCAATAGTTTGGCTTCCAATCCAATGCTGTGCTCATCGCTGTATGGCGTTTTTAGTTTTGAGTACTCGGTAATATCGGTGTGGTAATCATCGCCTAAAGACCACTGGTCGGGGGTCACGATTTTCTGACCGTTTTCATCATAACCGCCGAGTAGGCCGCGAGTGTATTCCTGATAGTTTTTACCGGATTGGCGCAATTTGTGGGACAAAAAGGTATTGGCGTAATAGCGATTCAGTCCGGCGGTTAAGAAAATATCTTTATTGCCGAAAAGGTCGAATTTCCCCAAACTGCGGTAGGCGATATCGTGATTTTCCATAAAGTCGTTATAGTCATAACGTGCGCCTAGGCGCAGCATCAAACGCTGCCACTGCATGGAATCTTCCAAATAGAAACCGGTGTTGACGATTTCCGCCTCGCGGGTGCCAGCGAGATAAACCGTCTTGTTAGCGGCATACTGTTCACCTTCAACACAAGCGTCTGCGCTGCCGCAATTAAGGTTGGCGATACCGGCTTCAGCTTCGCCGTCTCTGTGGCTGACGGTATAACGATTAGCGTCTTGTGTACGGGTTTTCGTGGCGGCAACACGATTCAATTCTGCACCGAGTTTGACGGCGTGTTCAGTTTCGCCGGATTGCATGCGTTTGAAGGCAAAATCGCTTTTTAAGTACATACGGTTCTGTTCGCTTTCCAAATCGCCGTAGCCTCCCTGACGAGAGTAATTGCCGTCATAGACTCTACCCCAGGGAAAGGTATCGGTGTGCGCCCAGTAATAATAATTTTGCGGCGCTTCGCGGCTATTGACGCTTTGGTTAATCGAAAAGCTGCTGTCCATGCTGCCGAGAGCAAAATGACTTTCCAGTTCAAGATTGAGTTTGCTACCGCCGCCGTTGACCGTATATTCACTGTCTTCGACATTCTGTAGCAGACGGTTTTCCGAATAGGGGGCGGTACTGAAAGTGATATCCAAAATATGGTCGTCGTTAAAAAAGTGCGTCCATTTGGTCAACAGATTATCCAGCGTGCGCTGCTCGTTTTCGGTGCGGTCTAAATGCAGAACCGGAATGTCCGATGTTGCGCGATTGTAATTGATGTAAAAAGCGTTACTGTCATTGACTGGGACGTTAACAAATAGATTGTAGTTGAGCTTTTCGAATTTAGGTTGATCGTCGGCCGCACTGCGCGACAATTCGAAATCGGTTTGGTCTTCGACGTGAAATTTGGTTAGGCTATCGGCAGTATAGCGCACCCCAAAATGTGCACGGAACTCGCCTTCGGCACGTTTGGTTTTGGCCTCGACTACACCGCTACTAAATTGACCGAATTGCGCTGAGACGTTGCTGCTGTAAACATTGATCGATTCAATCAAGTTGAGATTGAGGTACATCTCCTGCGGATGGCCTTCCAATTGGCCTACATTGCTGGTGGTCGAGCCGGGGTCAAGAATTGAATTATTCGGCGAGCCATCGACAATAAAATTGTTTTGGTAATAAGCCCCGCCTAAAATCGAGACCTTACCGGGTTTGAGTTCACCCGCTTGGTTGGAGGTGTTAGCTGTGTCAATGACTTCGACCTCGGGCAGAATCATCAAAGCTTCATTCATGTCGCCGTTGCTTTTCGGTAGGGTTTGTAAGATTTCTTTGGAAAGGGTGGTCTTTCCTGCTTCGCTGCTGTCGGCTTTAATTTCCGCTTCCGGTTCGGCATTGACGACTACGGTCGATAGCTGTGCTTCGGCATAAGCGAATTTAGGTACCATTAATAACAGGCAACTAAGTGTTAAATAAAATGCGTTGGTTTTGCGCATGGATTGCTCCAGAAAACAGAAAGACAGGTGTTTTGAAACACCTGTCTTTTTGAACAACAGAGTCGGTTTTATTCTGCTGTCGAGTTAAAGAAAGGGGTTAAGTCGCTGCTGTCGGGAATGCCGTCATTATCTACGTCGCTATCCAGTGTCAGTCCACAAGCTGCTATCTGTTCGGCGGTCGCGCCTTGGTCATAGAAATCAGGCAGGCCGTCACGATCGTTGTCCACCGTGGCAACATCACAACTTTCAAAAGCATCGTGCTGATAAAGTGAGTAGGAGATTTGGCGCAGGCTTTGCAGGTAGTTGGCTTTTAACGGCAGATATTGATTAGCCAATTGCAGCGCCGAATTGATTTGATTGATGGTCGCGTAACCCCAGATCGCACCCTGATAGGCTTTTAATTGATTCGAGGTGTCGGCAATTTGCGCAGCGGTCTCTAGCAATAAATCGGCAGACTTTTGAACACCTTCCGGCTGATTGTTTTCTAAGTAGAAACCTTGCAGGCCGCCGCTGAAATAAAGGGTAGAGTCGTTGCTTGGAGCTGTGCCGTACAGCGCCACTGCCCGAGCTTGATAATCTTCTTGAGCGGAGTCGCTATCCAACATTTCGCTGCCGGCGATAATGTCATAAATATCTTCAAGAATGGTGGAGATCATGCTCATCGCGACACTGCCGTTATCGTTGATGATGGTGGCAAGGGTTGCTAAACGAGAGCGGCGTTCGCCGGCATCGGTAATGGTTAGTGCAAATTGACGTGCTTGTTCGGCGTATTCAAAGGCTTGCTCATTCATGCCCATTTCAAAGTAGTGGCGGGCAATGTAGGTCAAACCGTAGGCTTGCTGGTAAGGGTCGAAAACCACGGCATTGGCCGGAGCCGATTCATCGCCGGTGATAATGTCGATCGCCTGCTGCATCATTTGTGCCGACAATTCGCTTTCGCCAGCAAAGTGATACAGATTGGCCAGTTTGGCATAACCGTAGAGCACATAGTTCGTGGTTTTTAAGGCATCGGTGGTCTCTACCGCATCGGTAATCGCCTGATCCAAAAGGGTTCGTGCCGTATCGATAGCCAATTTAGCATCGGCCAGTTGACCGTTGTTGATTAAGTTAAGCGCCAAGTACGGTGTTGATTTACTTACGCCGCTATAGGTAAGCGATTTAACGGCATTGCGGTATTCGGTGGAAGCGGTACCCGGCATAAGGTTTTCTTGAATCAATTCAATCGCATCGCCGGTGCTTAACGTTGGGTTATAAACGGCGTAGTTTGCCCAAGCATTGGCGATATAAGTATCGCGTACCATGCTATTGATAACCGTTGTGACCTCTTCCAATGAGGTTCCGGCGTCGGCTAGGATCGGCATCATGAAATTGGAGAGATAGATGTCGGTGCGATAAGTCGTATCGTTGTTGCCTGTATTGCCCTCAATACCGTCATCGGCACGCAAAGCGTAAATATCATTAAAAATTTGCAAAGCGCGTGCTTTGTCTTCTGCGGAACCGAGATTCTGGTAGTAGGCTTCGGCAACACCGAACATCGCGAAGACGCGCATCAGGTAATACCAACGCGACGGTGTATCCGGGTAGTTGCTTTTCCGATTAGGCGGTGTTTGTTGAGCAATAGTGTAAGCGTCTTCCAAGGTCTGTCTGGCTGTGGTCAAATCGCCGTCTTGTGCATACAAAATCGCTGCGTTGGTCAAGCCGCCTGCATAGGCGCCAAATGGCGTTGAATTGTCGCCGAATTCGCTGACTAGCGATTGCATATAAGCGGTGAGGGCTTGTGCCTTATCGTTCAGACCAAGTTGGCTGAAGGCATAAACCATCTGATTCACATCAACCACATCTGCCGATTTAATCGAAGCCGCGCCTTTGGATTGCAGGTAACTTTTGAACAGCACGAGGCTCTTGTCCAACATTGCTTCGGCATCTTCCGCGCTCAGGTCGTTATCGATATAGTATTCGGCAATGTCCAGCAAAATCTGGTATTCCGATTCGGGGGTGAAGATATTGCGGTTGGCGTATTGCAGCGCCAATGCAGGGTTGTCGTTGCTTAAATAGCCTTTAGCCAGATTGAGGTATACCGACTCCATGGTGGCGATATCGGTTACGCCGCTGATGATGTCTGCCGATTGCGCCAGATGCGAAGCGGTCGATTGATAGTAGTATTCGCGTTTGGCTTCGCTGCTGTCTTCCAGAGCTTGCGCCAACTCTTGACGATGGTTAAGCAGGTTTTCGTTTTCTACTTGGTTCAATGCAATCTCTGCCACTTCGCTACTGATGTCGGGGACTTGCATTTCGGCATCGGTCACATCTAAGGTTGCTACGTTTTGCAGCAAGCCAAGCAGCAGCGCGATTTGAGTGCGGTTGACTTGACCAACCGATTGGCCTGATAAATAGACCAAGATCGCATCGGTCAGTTTGTCGGCATTGGCGATGACCGTTGCATCGGCAAAATCGTGCCCGGCAAATAAGTCGCTTTGCAACAGGGTGTGTTGGCTGATGAAACGGTTAATGGTGTCTTGCGTGTTACTGGCACTTCCGAGGTTGGCACTCAGTGCCAAAAGTTGATTGATCAACTCGTTGCTGAGGCCGCTGTTTTCGATAACGGCATTAATTCCGGTCTGATCGTCGGTTTCATTTAAGGTTAGGTCGGCAAAGCCGTTGTCCAGATTTTTGGCAATTAAGGTCAGTAGCATGGCTTTGTGTAATAAAGCGGCACTGCTTTCTGTTGATTGGGTCAGATCGCTCGGATCGATATTTAATTCCGCGCTAATTGCGGTTTGCGCCTGTTGTAAGCTGTCGCCGGCGTTCATGCGCTGGGTGACTAAAGACGTTAGCGGAGTGACAAAATAGCGATTGTTGGCCGTATCTTGCAAACCGGCAGGAACCGAAAACTGTACACCGGTTAGATCCTCGCCGGTTGCTGAATCGCTACCGCCGGTAGCGTAAATAGCGTACTCGCTTAAGTCAATTTGCCCGGATAGGGTTAAGCTGAAAGCGCCGAGCGCATTGGTTAAGGTTTTTTCCGCTAGGCATTCGCTTGCCAGATCAATACGGCAAATCTTCACTACCGAACTTTCTACTGCCGGATCGACAACAAAACCGTTGATGGTACTGCTGGTGCTCGTATCCGGTGCGCTTGATTCCGAATCCGCGCCGGTCGAACTGCCGCCGCCTCCGCAAGCACTAAGCGCGATAGCGCCGCTGGCAATGAGAAGACTTTGTAGGAGAGGTTTCAGTTGAGTTTTCATAATGTGTCCTTAAGCGTTTTAGCGTTAGTTGGGAAGTGTCGGAGTGGCGACATAGCGACTGTTCTCTGATGAAAGAGTCAGTAGAAACAGCTCTAAGTCCTGCAATTCGTTTTTTGTTAGATTGAGTGGTTGAATCAGCGGGGATAATGCGGGTTCCCCGGGTTTGAGTTTTTTTCTAAAGGTCATGCCCGCGTTGTACATGTTCAATACTCCGCGAATTGATGGGAACAGACCGTTGTGCATATAAGGGCCGGTGTGTTTAATACCCCGCAAACCGGGCGTGCGAAACAAACCTTTATCTTCTTCTTGAGCGGTGCTGTTGAAGCGGCCTAAATCTTCAAATTTACGACCGTAGTAGCTCAGGCCGGTGTGATGAAATTTATTGTCGGTAAGGAAAGTACCTTGATGGCAGACAATACAGCGGGCTTTGGTGCGAAATAGATGCAAGCCGTTTATCTCCCGGTCATTCAGTTGCTGGTAATCGCCTTCGACAAAACGGTCAAAGCGGCTAGGACGAGAAACCAAGGTTTTCTGAAAGCTGGCTAGGGCATCGGCTAATTGCTCAGCGCTAATAGTAGTATTCACTTGTTGCGGTTGATAAATTGCCGCGAACTGTTGGCGATAGCCGGTGATTTGATTTAGCTTGCTCAAGGCTTCAGGTAGCGTAGAGTGCATCTCTAGCGAGTCTTGAATCGGCATTAAAGCTTGATGTTGTAAGCTCTGCGCCCGCCCGTCCCAGAAAAGTGGTTGAAAAGCCGAGACATTGAGCAAGCTCATGCTGTTGCGCAGACCTTGTTGGCGGTTATGTCCGAGAGCTTTGCGTTTGCCATCCGCCCAACCCAGCTGAGCATCATGACAAGAAGCGCAGGCAATTTGGTTGGAACGCGATAGACGCGGATCAAAAAACAGCTGTTTTCCTAGTCTTACCTTGTCTGCATTGTTTTCTTTAAACTCTTTGATTTGTGCAATATAGGCGTTGATTGAACCCAGTTCAGTTATCTTTAGGTTCTCTACTTGAATAGCGGGCGGCCAAGCATCCAATGGCTTACGGTAAGCAGAAGTAAGGGCATTAGGGCTTTCGGTGAACTCTTCCTTTGCATTGACCGATTTGCTTTGTGCGTTAAAGCTAGCAGCAACCAAACTGCATATCAGCAAGGATAGGATGCTTGGTTTGCAAAATGAAATGTTCATTTTTTCAGACATAGACTATTTTCGTAATTAGTATTTATATTGCAATAGTTAATGTAAATTGTACTAATTCTCATTTAGATTAAAAGAGAGTGTCCTTGGTATTTATATTGTGCATGTCTTTTTTGCTGTGAAATCTATTCGCTTATTAAATGGAGTGACAACGCAGGAAGAGCTCCTAAAGCCTGTCGTTAAAGACTATTTGACAAATTTGTGGTTAAAAATGCATTTTATTAAAAATGGTTGTTTTAAGAGATTCGTTAAATCTTGCTTTTCTTCGTTTGAAGGTAGAACTCTTTGCTGTTTGCATTTAGCTAGGCAAAATATAAGGCCAGCCTTTAGGGTGTGGCATAACTTTGATTGGTAAGCCGTACACGTTGGATAGTAAGTTAGCTTGGTATACTCGCTTGACTTCGCCAAGAGCTTGAATCTTTCCATCTTTTAGGATTAGGCTTCTATCCGAGTACTGCGCGGCAAGATTTAGGTCATGTAGTACCGCAATGACTCCAACATTGTGTGTTTTTGCAAATTGTCTGGCGGCCTGAAAAACTTGATGTTGATGCGCAAGATCCAGATTAGATGTACATTCATCAAGCAGTAGGTAGCGGTCTGAAAGTGTAGAGCTACTCTGATGCTCTAGCTGTGCGAAGACTCTTGCCAATTGAACTCGCTGTTGTTCGCCTCCTGATAAGGTTAAGTAGTTACGAGCCTGTAAATGGGCAACTTCAAAGCGTTCTAGTGCTTTTATTGCTGTCGGTAATAGTTGCGCTTTGGGAATTGGTTGAAGCGCCATTTGTACAACCTCGCGTACTAGAAAAGGGAAGTCTAGTCGAATGAACTGTGGCATAACTGCTCTTAGTTCAGCAAGTTTTTCATCGGTTAGCTGATTGATTGACTGTTGGTTAATTTCTATTTTGCCCGAGAAGTGCTGGAAATCCCCGCTTAAGCACTTTAGTAGCGTTGATTTTCCCGCGCCATTTGGCCCTAAAATAGTAAAAATTTCCCCCGGTGCGATGCTGACCGAAATGTTTTCTAGGATACGTTTATTTGCGGTTTCAAAAGAGAGGTTTTTAGCAACTAACATTTTACCATCCTATTTTGTTACGTCTCTGTAGCAGTAGCCACAGAAAAAAAGGGCCGCCAAAAGCAGCTATGACGAGTCCGATGGGAAGTTCTGCGGGGGCGAGTAAGGTTCGAGCAAGCATGTCCGACAAGGTAACCAGTATCGCACCGATGATTGCACTACCGGGAAGTAGCCAACGATGATCAGGTCCAAGTAATATTCTGACTAGGTGAGGTGCGGCTAGTCCGATAAAACCGATCATGCCGCTCACGGCAACCGCAGCGCCTACGGACAGTGAGCTAAATATTATGACGCCGGTTTTAAGCTGCTTGAGTTTGTACCCCATATGGCGACAAGCCGATTCCCCCATTAAAAAAGCATTCAAGCTTTTAGCGTAGTAAGGCAAGGCGATAAGGGCGAATAGTATTGGCAAAACAGCAATGGATAAATCTTCTTTAGATGCACTGGCAATGGATCCCATGCTCCAGAAGGTAAGGTTACGTAGCTCTTCGTCGGTGGCGTAATAAGTCAGTATTCCGGTCAGGGCAACGGCAATCGCATTAATTGCAATGCCGGCAAGTAGCATTAGGCTTACGTCAGTTCGACCGTTGCGAGTAGCAATCTGATAAATGATTAGAGTGACGGCTAAGCCCCCAAAAAAAGCAGCCGTCGGTAAAGCTAAATCTCCAGCCCAGCCAACATAGTCTGAAAGAGCACTACCGCCGAGAACAATCACGGTGACTGCTGCTAAAGCTGCCCCGCTTGAGACTCCTACTAAGCCAGGGTCTGCCAAAGGATTTCGGAATAATCCTTGTAGAGCGGCGCCGGCAATACCGAGCGCTGCACCGACTAAGATTGCTAATAGAATACGCGGCAGGCGAATATCGATTACTACTTTTTCAGTCATAGGATCAACTTCGGTTATTAAGGCCGCACTGGCTTGACTCCAACCGGTTTGGATTGCTCCGACAGAAAGTGAGTAGACTGCGATGATTAGCATCAGAAAAATCATCGCAGCTAGACCATAATAAGGGTGGTCGAACAGACGAGTGTTAGTCATGGTGTATCCTGTAGATCGCGAAAAGAAAGTTGGTTATTTCTGTCATAAATATGATTTGCGAGTTTGAGAATTTCCTCGCCGATACGCGGACCAAAGTTTAAAAAGCTATTATTCATGACGATTAAGTTTTTTTGTTTGCCTGCTTCGGTCATGCTGATTGCCGTAGAATTAAGCATGCTTTCACGTCCACCTGAAGATTGTAGTCCTTGCTGCATGGTGATAAGAAAGCTTGGGTTGTAAAGAATGGCGGACTCAGCTGTTAGTGGCTTGTAGCCTGTAATCAAGTCAGCCGGTGCATTATGAACACCAGCAAGGCGTAGCATTTCATCAGCGCGCGTGTTTTTGCCGGCAACCATCATATTGCCGTTACGCATTCCCATGGTAAAAATAGCGTGTTTCACTTTATTACCGGTGAGGCTTTTAATTTTGCTCTGCGTTTCGGCAAGTTGCACTTGGATTTTTCTAATCATGGCTTCGGCTTCAACATCTTTATCTAACACTTTGCCCATTTCGCGAATCTTGTGATAGACGCCACCAACAGTAAAATTGTTTTTTATTTGAACAACTTTGACTCCCGCTTCTTTTAATTGAGTAAACACTTTCTGCGGTTTGGCGTCGGTGGTGGTAATCACTAGGCTTGGGTTGAGCGAAAGAATCCCTTCGGCACTGAGTTGGCGCATATAGCCAACATTAGGAAGTTTGGCTGCTTCAGCAGGGTAGATACTCGTGACGTCACGGCCAACAATTAGGTCTTTGCTGTCCAGTGCATAAGCTATTTCAGTAAGTGAGCCGTCAATTGTAATGATGCGTTCAGCATGCGCTTTATGCGAAAAGCCAAGGATAAGCACGATAAAAGCCAGTCCGGAAAGTAAATATCGGGCATTTTTGATCTCGCAAGATATACAAAGTTTCATAAGTCTTTCTCCTTTTAACGGTGCCTAATGTTTATTGAGTAATTTGCAAATCGAGGTGAGAAGGCCTTGCCATTTTGCTGTCATTGTCGGATCCTTTCGTGCTTTGGGATGTAGGTAGAGCATTGCGATGGGTTGATTTGCATGATCAAACCATTCAATCGATTCGATGATTTCCTGGTCACTTGGTTTATAAACTTTCCAAGCTTGTGAAACGGAAGGTAAATTCAGATGCATATGAAAAGTTTTGTCTAAAACGTTCAGCCACGGCCCAGTTTCCATAAGCTTGTCAATCGTGCCGTTATGGATTTGTGTGCATACGCCGTTTGGCGCAAAAATCAGAACCGGCACTTGCAGAAGGGCGAGCTGCTCCAAGGTAAATTTAACGGAATCTGGATTTATCTGTGTGGCTACATCGACGAGTTGTTGGTATGCCTGTGGACGGCTAATGCCGTAGCTTTTTAGTAGCGGGTTAAGTTGATGTGAATTAGTCATTTGTTCCCATCGTTTTTTGAATTCAAGCCATTCTTGTTCTGAAGGCTGCGCTTTTAATTCGCCTTTGTGATCGGAAGATTTGGGGCTGGGCATGACAAACTTGGTGCAATACTTTTGAATTAAGTAATGATAAGCGTGATGGTCACTTTTCTCTGTCAGGTAAATTTTGTGAATGGCTCGTCCCTCAGTATCGAAGAATTGCAAACTAAGACGTTCATTTTCATTTACTGAAAAGCCCCAGGAAACGTCATTAAGACGTAATCGGATGTCAATGGGTGGGTTTTCTAAAATCATATGATTGTGGCGGAAACGAGGGTTGTAATAGCTTCCGTGATGTTCGAAAACCATGCTGTCATTGCGAGTTAAAGCCATGACTTCGCCAAGATTTTGCACAGCAATCAATAAGTCCTGTAAGCGGTCAATATCCAAAGGTTGAGCTTGAGATGGGTAAGACAAGGCAACATATTCAGCCTCGCTGATTCCTAGTGTCTTTGCTGCTTCGCGTGCTCTTGGACGAAATTCGGAATTTTGCAACTGATGCTTGTGTTCGGCTAGAGTATTAATTTCCATTACTGTGCATCCTCATCCCAATTTTCAACTTCAAACACTAAAGTACCGTTTTCCCAAGATTTCACTCGGATGCGAGCATATTGATAATCTCCATTGGTATCTGCGGTTGCGGAACGTAAAATCCAGCCGTTGGATGCATCGTCGTGAATCGTTATAGTGTGAGTGCTCATGTCGTAGGTATACCAGTCTGTAAACTGGCTGGTGGCTGTATCTTCTAACCATTCTGTGCAGGAAGCTGAACTGACCGAGTTGAATTCGGTTAAGGTGTTCTCTGCGGTTTTAGATTCAAACTCGCTTTGAACTGGCGCCCCGTTTTCATCGTAAAGATTCGAGTAGCTGTGCGCTAAACAGCCGCTTACATTGCCTTCACCAGAAATGCCGCCGTTGGTTTTGAAGCCGACATATTTTTGATAAGCCATTTGCCATAATTGATCGGAACTAACGGTGTTTCCATTTGCTAAATCAAGGTATGCCGCTTGTGTTGAATCGGTTGCTGCATCTAGTGTGGTAACTGAACTGGGTTCGTTTTCCGCGGCAGCGGCATATCGAATCCTTAACGTTGCACTAGGCGAAGTACCGTCTTCGCCGTAATTACTAATGACTTGGGCTTTGTAATAGATTCCGTTTTGTTCAAAAACGTAGGTGGCGAAGTTTGGCCACATTTTATGGCTGCCTGCGACGTTGTACTCAAGAGGCCCGTAGCCGCCAGGCG
This sequence comes from Thiomicrorhabdus marina, assembly GCF_017571465.1. Classification (GTDB taxonomy): domain Bacteria; phylum Pseudomonadota; class Gammaproteobacteria; order Thiomicrospirales; family Thiomicrospiraceae; genus Thiomicrorhabdus; species Thiomicrorhabdus marina. Next base: position 40,764 of record NZ_JAGETV010000007.1, read on the forward strand.
TTGAAAGTACTCCGCTAGCACTGTCTTCGAAGTATTTATAAACTTGGCTTAAATCGGTCGGGTCGGTAATCTCGAATGGACTGTCAGTCAAGATTGCGCCGATACCTGCTGAACCTGTACCGGAGACTCCGCCATTGACTTGGATAGTGTGGCCGTATCCGTCGGAACTGATTTTTAATTCCCAGTCAGCGCTTTCGTCAACGATGCTATTGGTTTCTAAGTCCCAATAAACCGTTGTGCCGCTGTAGTTCAGCGCTGGGGTATCAACGCTGCTTTGAAAGCTACGAGTTTCTGCCGGTGTTCCGCTCGCGTTATCTGAAGGGAGGGCCGTATTGTCTGATGATCCGCCGCCACCGCAAGCGCCTAGACCCAAGGCTAAAAAAAAGATGCTACTCGATTTTAATAAGGTTTTCATAATGATACTGCTCCTTTAGTTAGAGTGTTGCTTGTTTAATTGGCACTGTATTGCCACTTCAGTCCGGCATAGAGATAGCGACCTTCTTCAGGACGATAGTCCGTTCCGTCGAAGCGGCGCTGGATGTCGGTTAGGTTATTAATGCCCGCATACCATGACCATTGATCGTTAAGATGATGGTTGAGCTTTACATCAAGAACTGAGTAATCTGGTGAAATCTGCTGGTTATCTGCGTCGATGAACTGTTCAGATTCGTAGCGCCAGTAAGTGGCAATATTTAGCTGTTTGCTTAAGTCGGCGGTGATGCCGAATTTGGCTTCATGTTGCGGACGTTTGACAAGATAATTTCCGGTTGTTTCATCGATAGCTTTAAGCCATGTATAACTGGCATTCAGCTTCAACCATGGGCGTAGCTGGCGTTGCAGTTGCAGCTCTAAACCTCTGGTTGTGACTTTTTCAAAGTTTTGATAGCGATAGACTGCAAGATTTTGAGTCGTTGAGTCTGCTGCTGAATAGGCGGTTTCAATTAGATCGCGAGCATTGTTATAGAAAAGGTGTAATTGCAAAGAGCCTTGATCCGCAAAATACCAATCTGTTCCTAGCTGATAACTGATTGAGCTTTCGGGTTGCAAGTCTGGATTGCCTAGTACCATATAGCCAAGATGACTGTGGTCGAAGATGTAGTAACGTTCTTTAAGGTTTGGCACTCGATAACCATTGCCAACGGATGCGCGAATATTGAAACGCCCCAGTTCGGAATGTTCGATCGCCCATAAAGCACTGACCATTGGAGAAATGTGTGTTCCAAAGTCTGCATCATGGTGTAGACGCACCCCTGGTAAAACCTCTAAATTTGCGGTTGCAAACCAGCTATCTTGGATAAACCATTCCTGCGATTGTGCGCTTTGATTGTCTACTTCGGTTATCCAGCCATCTGCTTCTTTATATTGACGAACATTTAGGCTTTGCTGGTTCACTTCAACCCCCATGGTGAGGTGGTGATTGTTAAGATCAAGTTGATAATCAAAGGCAGCTAAATATTGGTTAATATCCGTTAAACGCTTTTGGTCGATATAATTCGAAATTTGTACATCTTGGCGCGACTCATTATTGAATTCCTCCGCGTTAAGTCGCAGTTTCCAATTTTGCTCGCTTTGTATAACAGCTCCGACCTGATAGGAATCGGTTAGTTCGACTTTATCAAGAGGCTGATTGCCTACTCCAGGAACAAAATTATCGGTGACGTTCAATAAGTCTTCTTGGTAATATCGTGGTAAAAGTGACAGCTTGATGCCGTTGTCGAATTGATAACCTAGGTTGCCTGAAAAAGTGTTTCGAGAGCCGATTTCTCCCTGATTTGCCTCTGTTTGAGGATTAACTTTCCAGCCGTTTGAATCATCTAGTTGAGCATTGAATTGTAGTTCCCATGCCGATTTTTTGGCGGCTGCGTTAAAGCGTGCTATTTGGCGGGCAAATGGATTTGCGTCCAGATTTTGATTTTGCCAAGTGCCGCCTTGAACTTCGGCGGAAAGGTGGGTGCCGTCTTTCGGAGCGGTAGTGATGACATTGATCACGCCACCCATTGCAGATGTTCCGTACAATGCGGAAGCAGCGCCTTTAATAATCTCTATGCGTTCAATATCCGCGGTCATAATTTGAGTTACGTCAATGCTTGATCCAGTTGAAGCTGGGAGAGGATTTCCATCAATCAATACCAGAACTCGATTGGAGTCGAAGCCCTGCATCCATACTCCAATACCTTCCTTTCCATGCAGTTCTTTAAGCATTACTCCAGGAATATTACGTAAAGCATCCGCTAGATTTGTTGTGTGCTGTTGTTCTAGGGTTTCTCTGGTAATGACTTCTGTTCGAACAGGTGTTTCCTTTAAGTATCTAGGTTCTTTGCTTGAAGTAACAATAATGTCCTCCAAGGAGGAGCTCTGTTCTCTCATCGATTCTTGAGTTTGTAACTCTGTTGCGGAAGCTGAATTTGCACATCCCAATGCAGAGATTGCTGCTATTAGCGCTAACTTTTTTATATTAATCATAATGTAATTTGTATTGATAACTGTTCTCATTATTATTAATATATGATTTTTATTGTCAATAAGAATAGGAGAAAAAAGTGGGTTCTAATCTTTCTATGGATGAAGTTTTATTGGAATTTCATGAGTTTACCGGTTCTAAGAAGAGCGTGGTATTGGGTACGGTTGGGGGTGATGGAAGTCCAGAAGCAAGCTATGCACCGGTGTTGAAATTAAATAATCGGTTTTATATTTATGTTTCCGAGCTGTCTAAACACACTGAGAATTTACTGAATCACTTACAAGCGAGTTTGCTGTTTATTGAAGATGAAATGAAAAGCAAACAAATTTTTGCTCGTCAAAGGGCGACAATAAAAACTCATGTGAAAGAAATCCAGCGAGGTAAAGAAGCATGGGAAAAGATACTGGATGCTATGCAAGGTAAGCATGGTGGCTTGATAGAAATGCTTAAACCTCTGGATGACTTTCACCTGTTTGAAATAACGCCCATTGAGGCTAGTTATGTGAGAGGTTTCGCTCAAGCTTATAAGGTAACGGGTACAAACTTATCTGAAATTACTCATAAAAACGATAGAGGTCATGGGAGCAAACAATAACTTTGATTGAACGAAATTGTAATAAAGCTCATGATTTTAGAGCGAGAATCATCCATAAAACCGTGGTTTAATACGGGATGTCGGTCAGATTGATGGATTTACGAGTAGCTTATGGATAATGGTTTGATTTTTGCCTTGTTATTAGATGGACAGGGGGGCGCTAAGCCGCTTAATTGGCAGCAGGTAAATGCTTGGAAGCTGGAGCAGGGAGAGCTGTGGTTGCATTTGGATTACAGTGTCTACCAGACTAAGGAGTGGTTATTTAATGACGCCGACCTTGATTTAGCGGTTGCGGAAACTTTATTAAGCAGTGAGTCTCGTCCGCGTTTTAGTCAGCTAGATAGTGGTAGCTTAATGGCGTGGCGCGGGGTCAACCTGAACCCAAATGAAGAGCCGGATGATATGGTCGCTTTGCGTTTATGGCGCGATGAACACCGCTTGATTACAACGTTGAAGCGCGATCTGTCTTCGGTCAATGAGCTGGTCACTCTGTTAGAGCGGAAACGCGGTGCTTTGAATTTGAGCGAGTTAATGGTTGAACTGGCGGATAAATTGGTCGGACATATCAGTGAAATTGTCAATAACTATGAAGAGCAGATGGCAAGTCTTGAAGAACAGGTCATCGAAGATAGTAGTGCTAAGTTGCGTTCAGAATTGAGTCAATTGCGTCGCCAAGTAATTAGCTTGCGTCGTTATATGACGCCGCAAAAAGAGGCATTGATGCGTTTTTCCATGGAAAAGTTGGCATGGATGAATCAGCATGAACGTATTGAGCTACGTGAAGTTGTAGATCGGATTACTAAAGAGTTGGAAGATTTGGAAGCTTTGCGTGAGAGGGCAGTCGTGGCTCAAGAGGAATTGCAGAACCGTTTGGGCGAACAGCTCAATAATCGTATGTATATGTTGTCGATTATCACCGCAATATTCTTACCGCTAGGTTTTTTAACAGGGATGTTTGGAATCAATATCGGGGGGATGCCCGGCGTGGAAAATCCGAATGCTTTCCGCTATTTTGCGTGGATGATTGTGATTTTGGTAGCGATACAGCTAGTGATTTTTAAATGGAAGAAGTGGTTCTAGTTACTTTGCCAAGCCGGTAATAAAAAGCCTCAATAATTCGCCAATGCTGTTCACTTAAGGAATGTATTTATTAAAAATGGAGATTGTCACGGCTCCTAAAAGAATGGCATCGCAATGATCAAAACTTGTCATTGCGAACGCAGTGAAGCAATCTTTATTGCTTAAGTGGACAGCATTGTCGATAATTCGCGGCCTTCTGTTTTAAGCGAACTACTTTTTCTTTTTCGCTTTTTTCTTCGGTTTCTTTTTCGCGGCCTTGGCCTGCGCTTTGATTGCTGATTTAATGGTGAAATTTGGTTCCAGACCGGTAATTTTGGATTGTGGAATTTGCTGTTGTAGATGGTATTCGATACGTTCGAGCGCTTTCAAATCGTGGCGTTCAACTAGGTTAATTGCAATGCCGACTTGTTGCGCGCGGCCGGTACGACCGATACGGTGAATATAGATATCGCCGCGGTATGGCAGATCGTAGTTGATAACGTGGGTGATATTGAGCATATCCAAACCGCGAGCGGCAACATCGGTTGCGACCAAGACTTTGATTTTACCGCTTTTGAATTTATGCATTTTTTCCATGCGTACGGCTTGGATAAAGTCACCGTGTAGCACTTGAGCACTGACGTTTTGCGATTGCAGGTAATCAGTGACGGCAATCGCTCGGTCTTTTTTATTGCAGAACACAATTGCGCTTTTACAGCTGGCGTCATTCAGAATATTGGTCAGCAGAGCGTGTTTATGGTCTTTATCATTTGCCAGATAAGAGACCTGTTGGATTTGCTCAGATTTTTGGTTCGGCGCATCAATTTGTACCTCTTCCGGCTCGTCTAGAATCTCTTCCGCGAACTTACGTACACCGGCACCAGAAAGGGTGGCTGAGAATAGCGCGGCTTGGAAATCGCCCGGAATGGCTTCCAGCAGTGTGCGCACTGTTGGCCCTTGTCCCATGTCTAACATGCGGTCGGCTTCATCTAATATCAATAGCTCGACATAAGAAAGGTTGACCTGATCTTCTTCCATCATCTTCGCCAAACGTCCCGGTGTCGCGACCAAAATATCGGTCGGCTCTTTTAGGGTTTGTGCTTGTCTGGCTTGGTTAAAACCACCGGTAATGACCGCGGCTGGAAAATCACAGGCGGTGCCGAGCTGTTTAACGGTTTTATGAATTTGAAATGCCAGTTCGCGGGTCGGTGCTAGAATCAAAACACGAGGGTTGCGTGCCGGCTTTGGTTCGTCTAGAAGGTATTGCAGAGCCGGTAATACAAACGCTGCGGTTTTTCCGGTTCCGGTTGCCGCCCCGACTAACACATCGGCACGATCCAACATCAGAGGAATCGCTTCCTGTTGTACCGGAGTGGGCTTGTGGTAACCCATTTTTTCAATCCCTTCAAAAAGGGCCGAGTCTAAATCAAATTCATCAAATGTCATCTGGCGGCAATCCGGTTAAGCGTTATCGAGTGCTTTTATTATAGGTGATCTTCAGGGTGCTCTATTGTATAGCAAGGGTTGTAGTCGCTGGCATCTAGTTTCATGCGTTTTTGGTCAACGAATTTCTGTAGCAGTCTATCCATTGCTTTCATAATCACCGGATCGCCAACGATTTTAAATGGACCGTGTTTTTCGATCTCTCGGATTCCGTCAGCTTTGACATTACCGGCAACGATCCCTGAGAAGGCTTTGCGTAATTGACTCGCTAGATGGTGAATCGGTTGGTTTTTGTGCAAGTTCAGATTGTGCATACTCTCGTGAGTTGGAATAAACGGTTGCTGTTGATCCAGCTCTAACTTAAGACGCCAGTTGAAATAGTAGGCATCGCTAGAGGCTTTGCGATCTTGGCGTACGGTTTCCATGGCGGTTTTCATTTTGGTAGCAACATCACGAGGGTGGTCGATAATCACTTCCAACAGTTCGCAGGCTTCCGGCCCAAGCGTGTCGCTGATGAAGTCGATAATGGCGTCGAAATAGCCGCGGCTGGCTTCGTTACCGCTTAATACCACTGGGAGCGGAATATTACGGTTTTCAGGATGCAGCAGAATACTGAGCAAATACAACAGTTCTTCCATCGTGCCGGCACCGCCCGGGAAAATAACAATGCCATGTCCAAGACGGACGAAGGCTTCCAGACGTTTTTCGATATCCGGCATAATGCACAGTTCGGTAACAAATGCATTCGGTGCTTCCGCAGCGATAATCCCCGGTTCGGTAATGCCGATATAACGCCCTTCTTGATAACGCTGCTTACCGTGTCCGAGTAAAGCTCCTTTCATCGGTGCTTTCATTACGCCCGGGCCACAGCCGGTACAGATATCGATATTGCGTAAACCGAGTTCATAACCGAGATGTTTGCTGTATTGGTACTCATCTTCGCTAATCGAGTGTCCGCCCCAGCAGACCACGATATTTGGCAGAACATTCGGTTTAACAAGACCTGCGTTACGAGCAATATGGAAAATTGCATTGGTAATGCCGTGACTGCGGGTGATGTCGAAATGACCGCTTTCTAAGACGTCATTACGCGCATATAGCAAATCCCGAATGACTGCGAACAGATGTTCTTTCAGGCCGATAATCAATTCATTGTCGACAAATGCATGACGTGGGGCATTTTTGATAATCAGCTGCACGCCACGACCTTTTACGCTGACTTTGATATCGAAATCTGAATATTTATTCAGTAGTGTGAGCATATTGTCTTCATTAGAACCGGTATTCAATACTGCCAACGCACACTGACGAAGGAGCTCGTTCAAACCGGATTGACTGACGTCACAGAGTTGGCTGGCTTCTTGATAAGACAGAATCTGTAGCGAGCCTTGCGGGCGGATAATCACTTCATCGATATCGGTGTTCATACAAACCTTTTTTATATTGGATTTATATTGGGAAGAACAAGTCAGTCATAATCCGTTTCTGCGAGACCTTTAGTGAGCAAGGTCGTGGCCTGATAAGAACTTGCGCCTTGTTGTGTCTAAATTTTTCTATGTCAGAAATAATTAGGACTGGTTATGTACTTCCCTATGCTTTTTGCGTAATCTTGAGGGCAATAGTTTAGCGTAGTTTTGAGGTAAAAAATGCTTGATAGAAGTCCTTATGAAGAAGGTTTTTTAATCATCTTATTGTTGTTGGCGATTGTCGGCCTGATTTGGCTGTTCAATCCGTTTTTAGAGGCGCTGTTTTTCGCGATGATTGTCGCGACCGCCAGTTACCCGTATTTTCAAAGACTGCAAGCAAAATTTGAATATTCCGCAACCACCGCTTCAGGGGTAATGAGCGCTTTGGTTTTCCTCGGCGTGATTGCTCCGGTGACCTATTTATTGGTCGAAATCAGTTTACAAGTTGGGCAGGTCTATAGTTCTGCGCAAGCTTGGGTGACTCAGCAAGATGCTGAATCCTTAGCGCGTCTGAATAGCTCTTTGGTGTCGTATCTGCCGATTGGCGAAGCGACGCAAATGCAGCTGCTGGAACAGCTTCGCGAGCATTCGCAGAAGATTCTGGGCTTCGTGCAAAAGACCACGGTGTTCTTACTGGAAGGTGTGTTGGGAACAACCTCATCTTTTATCACTTTCTTGGGCTTGTCGGTGTTTGCACTGTTTTTTTTCTATCGTGACGGCCATGCAATTGCTTGTCATATCAAAATTCTCTCGCCGCTGGAAAATCGTTTTGACAGCATGATTATGAACCGTTTCTCCAGTCTATCGAGTGTGCTGACTTTAAGTGTTCTAGGGATTGCCGTGTTACAAGGTTTGAGTTTCGCCATTCTGGCTTGGATTCTGGGGTTGCCGGGTATGTTCATCGGTATGGCAGTGGCGGTGACCTCGTTTATTCCAATCGTTGGTGCAGCGTTGGTATGGATTCCACTGGTGATCTATACCCTGGTTCAAGGGGAATACATCAGTGCCGGGATTATTGTTTTCTGGGGTGTGGTCATCACCGGTTTTGTGATTGATAACATTGTGCGTCCGGTGCTAATCAATCGTCTGACCAAAATGATGGGTGGCGGGCAAGAGCAGTTAGCCGTCGCTAATCATACTTTGATAACCGTGTTGTCGACCTTTGCCGGACTGATTCACTTTGGGGTTATTGGCCTATTCTTCGGGCCGGTTATCGCGGCAATGGCGATTACCATTTTTGATGTATACGAAGAGATGCATCGTGATCGCTTAGATAGAAGCTGAATTTATAGAAGGGGCATTAGGCAATTGATTTGCAATGAGGGGTCGGTCTTCGTACTTTAATCATTTTCTCTTAATCATGTTTTTATCATATCGATTGGAACGCTTAGCAGAATTTTTTAACGCTTAAAAGGGAATAAAAATGCAGTATTCAACACTTGGTCACACTGATATTAACGTCAGTCGGATTTGTTTGGGCACGATGACCTGGGGCGAACAGAACACTCAACAACAAGCTTTTGAGCAGATGGATTATGCACTTGAGCAAGGCGTTAATTTTTGGGATACCGCGGAGTTATACTCGGTTCCGCCGAAAGCGGAAACCTACGGTTCTACCGAGACTATTATCGGTAACTGGTTTGCCAAAAACGGGCGTCGAGACAAAGTCGTCTTGGCTTCAAAAATTGCTGGCCCCGCTGAGTTTGTCGAGCATATTCGACATGGTAAAACCCGCTTTAATAAAGCGACAATAGAAACGGCGTTGAATGCTTCTTTACAGCGTCTGCAAACCGATTATCTGGATTTGTATCAGCTACATTGGCCGGAGCGTTCCACTAACTTTTTCGGCCAATTAGGGTTTGATTATCCGCTACGGAAAGAAGAGGATTTAACGCCGATGGCGGAAACTTTAGAAGCGCTTTCGGAGCTGGTTAAAGCTGGAAAAATTCGCTCGATAGGTTTATCTAACGAGACGGCTTGGGGAACAATGAATTTCCTGCATCTCGCTAAAAGTATGGGCTTGGAAAAAATTGTCTCGGTGCAGAATCCATACAATCTATTGAACCGAAGTTATGAAGTTGGTTTGGCGGAAATTGCGCATCAGGAAAATGTCGGTCTGTTGGCTTACTCGCCGTTGGCGTTTGGGGTCTTGAGTGGAAAATATTTGCAGGGCATGCCAGAGAATGCGCGCATTACTTTGTTCCCGCGTTTTGATCGTTATTTCAATCCGCAGGCGGATGCGGCGACGCAAGCTTATGTCGACTTGGCTAAAGAGCATGGCCTTTCAGCGGCGCAAATGGCTTTGGCGTATGTCAATTCGCGCCCGTTTGTGACGGCGAATATTATTGGCGCGACTAATCTGTTGCAGCTCAAAGAGAATATCGAATCGATCAATCTACAACTCGGTGATGAAATTTTGCAAGGCATTGAAGCGATTCATCGCCGTTATACTTACCCGTCCCCGTAAAAATGAGATAAATAAATCAAAGGGGAAGTAAAATTATTTCTTATAGAAAATAAGTGTTTAATAATACTTTTTTATAAGCATAAAATAATTTCAGTGCTAGAAAGATTGATAATTGTGACTACAGTTCTTATCCTAGGTGTCGAAAAATATAACAATATGACAATCTAGTTTAAGGGTGGAACATAATGTTGCGATATCATTTTAAAAACCTTTGGTTTCGAGATAAAACCGAGGATGTCGTTTTTATCAATAAATATGCGGTGCAGATGCGTGCCGGTTTGATGTTGTTGATTCCCATTTATATGGTCGTGGTGTTGTTCACTACTGTTCTTGCTCCAACTTGGACAGTGGTGCCAAACACTTTTGTCGAAGAAACGTTTGATATGACGCAAGACTGGCGCCCGATTTTCAATGTGCAAGCCTCGCGTACTGTGTTTGATTACACCGTTCCAAGTCTGATTTTGCTTTATGGTTTATTCGAAATGATTGCCGGCTTATTTGTGCGCACTTGTTATCTTTCGCCGACCATTCATATTGCTACGTTCCTAACGCGCAATACGCGTCCGAAGTGGGAACCGCATAAACCGAAGAAATTTGCATGGTTAATCGGCGCAACCTTAATCAGTATGTGTCTGATTTTCTTTAATCCGGATATGCTTGCTCGATTTGTGAATGATTTGTTCTCTAGCACGGTTTTGCCAACGGATACCAATTACATGCCGGACTTTATTCCATTATTAGTTGGTATCTGTTTCTTCTTGATGTGGTTAGAAGCGATTTTTGGTTTTTGTCTTGGTTGTAAATTGCACTGGATAATGGCGAAAATTGGTGTTTTCAAAGAGCATTGCTATGACTGTATGAATGTGGATTTCGACCAGAAAGCTTGGATTGAAGAACGTAAGAAAATGGAACAAGAGCTGAAGAACAAATAATTGTTTCAGGTTTCTGTTTTGCAAACGCCGTTTAAATTTTTAAGCGGCGTTTTTGGTTAATAAGCGTCTATTTTTGGAAAACTACATATCGCTACTTTTCAGTTTTTCGTTCATGGTCTTCAAAATATAAGCGAACAGCAGGGCAAGAGTGCCGCCAATCAAAACGGTTTCCGGCGTGGCATCTAGATATTCAAACCACTGGGTGTAAAAGTGAATGCCGCCAAAAACGGCCACTGTATTCACGACCCAGCGTCGATTACGTTTCCATGCCCAAATTCCGGTTGCCAGTAGTGCTAAGGCCCACATAATGGCGAAGGCTTCTGAGGGAATGACTACTTTGTATTCTAGGTTTCGTACCCCCCATAATGAGCCAACCCAAAAGCCCATATTCGCTATAAAGACACTGGTTCTCGCAGCGATTAAAGCAATGCGCTCATCATCCGGTTTAAGGATTTTGGATAGTTGATAGAGGCCAACCGCCAGCGCACTAAATAGGACGACGGTTATTGCGGGTTCTTTAATAACGATCACATAGCTTGCATGGAAATATCCGGTTTGAGCGCCAATGCTTGAGGATAAAGTTAAGACGGCTAGTACCGCAAGCAAGGCACTTTTGGATAGATAACTGGCAAGGGTAAAAAATGCGGCTACCGCTAAAATCACATACGCAGAACCTTCGAAGTGGGCAATGGCACCAGAGCCAGCCATTAAGGCACCGATCAGAGTACAGATATTGGCTAAAACGAGCCATTGTTGGGAGTGTTTGTGGAGAACAATCAGTCCGCCTAATAGGATGACCGAGCCGATTACCATTGCGGTTGCGGCAGTTGGAATCAGTGCTAAAGAGGCTCCGCTGACGGCAATCACGCCGAAGCCGATGAGAATGTTAAACGCCAAGCTGCCGAGTGTTTGGGCGGAAAGCTCACTGAATTTTGCATATTCGGAGTCAGTAATTTTGCCTTCATGCAGTAGCTTATCCAAATCTAACGTGACTTTCATATGCTTGCTCCAAACGTGGATTCTTATTCACTATAAAGCAAGGGAAAACATTGTTTAGAAAATTTTTTGCAAAGCCCCTACGGGCGAGGTTTGGATTTGGTTTAAATGAGACTCGCTGAAGTCTGACAACCGTCTAAGCTTTAAATCGGCGATTTCATATTTTTTATCAGTAAACTCGGATGCTGGAGGAACAGCGACAGTTTTAAGTTGGGCGTTATTGGCAGAGACAATACCGGTTAAGGAATCTTCAAATGCTAGGCATTTTGAAGGAGCGACATTGAGTTTTTTTAGTGTCGATAAGTAAACTGCAGGATGCGGTTTACCATGCTCTTCATGTTCTGATGAGTAGATGCCATGAAAATAGTCGGCGATGCCTAATTTGTTTAATACGATAGGGATTAGACGATAAGGCGCATTGGTTGATAAGCCAATTTTGAAGTTCTTCTGATAGAAGAACTGTAGAATTTCATTGACTCCTTCCATTGGTTCACCGTTTTCAAAAATCAATGTCGCAACATGATCAACGACTTCATTTTCGACGTGTTCCAAGCTTTTCCCTGTCCATGGGAAATTACGGTACCAGAACTCGGTTACTTGACGCGTCGTCATGGTGGCTGTCTGGGCGCAGAGTTCATCCGAAACTTGCACGCCTAGCGAGGTAAAAACGTGTCTTTCAGCTTCTTTCCACATGGGTTCAGAATCAATTAGAGTTCCATCCATGTCAAAAATTACGCCTTGCATTCGTTAACTCCTATTGGCAGTGAAATCACTAATAATTGCCTGTTTGCCATGTCGCTAATGGCTAGCCGCAGTTATTTTACACTCTTATATTATTAAAATTTGTCTTGTCGATAGCTTGGGAAATATTAATGAGAACGCCTGATTATTCGGTTCTTAAATAGAAGGCTGACTAAAGAGATGCGTTAACGGATGGAAAAAAGCAGATGATTCTGCTAGGTGGAAGTATCAAGCGTGGCTCTGATTGATTACGAAGGCATGTGTGAAAACAGATGGCGGCTTCGCTTTAGATTTAGAAAACTCGCCTAGAGAGTTCTTAAGGCGAGTTTTGCAGGCCGGAAGTTACTTCATCGGATCCATTAGATTTGGTTCGTCTGAGTAACCGCCTTCGACACCTTTGGTAACGATAGCGACGGCATCATGCGGATGTAGGCTTTCTAGATGGTTGACACGTACCCAGAAGTCCTGGTAATGGTCATTGGCGCTCAGTGCTGTTTGTAGACGGCGGCTAGCGTCTTCACAGAACATCAGGTTAGAAGCGTTTAGACGTGCGAATTCTTGTTCGTCTTCACGTTTAACGGCTGCTTGTACCGGAGTTTGTAGTGCTTGTTCGATGTCATTTATCAAGTTTGAGATAACCAGTGCATCGTTTTCCAAAACCTTCACTTTCACTTGTGCATAAGAACGCTGGCTGTGCGGAGTCGCACAGATGCCTTCCGGCGTTCCAAGCCATGACATAACGTCGTCGTAGCTAATGTTTTTACCATCGAAGTCACGTTCAAAAGCTTCTTGAATCAATTGACGAGATAGCGCTGCTGAACATGGACAGGTTGATGAGTAAGGCACTTCAATTGAGATTTCGCAGTCGAAGTTGCCGCTACGGACTTCACCACGCACCGTACAAGGGTAGTGTTTCCAGCCGCTGTTATCACTTTTTAGTGATGAACGACGTTCGTAGTAATCGAATTTGAATTCAACGAAAGCATTCGAGCTTAGGCCAACGTGTGAATCGATGAATTTATCTAGAATCGCTTTAATCTGATTTGGCGAAATCGGCTTTTCAGTCGACATCTGATCCAGAGTCAGATATAGGCGTGACATATGAATCCCTTTGCTTAAAGGGTCTTCTAGATTGACGTATGCTTGGGCTAGTGAGGACATAATAACGCTGTCATTAGCGTCTGTTCCTTGTTGAACCAAAACAGGCAGTTCAATGCCGCTCATTCCTACCCAGTTAAGAGTACCTTGTGGTGTTTGGTGCGGCTGACACGCGATATCGGGCATGTGCTTAGTCATGCAATTTCCTTCGGCTGTATTGGACGTTCCAGTTGCAAAAGCCAATCAAGAGCAATTGGTGACACGTCTCGTGTTTAAAAAATGACCTGCGATTTTAACAAAAATTTAAAAAAATGGCGCTCTATTTCCCATCTATTAGCGAAGGCTAATAACGCTAAGTAGTTGAGTTTCCATGAGTTTGATAAGGTCTTTATCGATTTTTTCGTTTTCTTTGAATAGACATTCTAAGCGGTTGTCCTGACGCCACGCAATATCAGATAAGACTAATTGCTCATCGCTGAAGTTCAGCAATTGCCACTCATTGCCGGTTCGCAGCAAACCTTTGGCACGCAGCAGGAAGGGGGAGAACTCTAGAAAGAAGTTTTTTAATACAGTGCGGTTGCACATCACCTGTTTATCGAATTGCCAGCCGATTGCCAGAATTTGGTCATTTCGCGGGTCAATTTGCAGCGCTGAGCGCATCACCTTTGGCAATTGGCTCTGCCAGTCTTGATATTGGCTGGCATGAGCGCCGGATGGTTTTAGTGAAAAACCAGAATCATCCTGCAAAACAAAAACGGCTGCCTGCGGAACCGTCTCTTTTTTTGCGGTGATCGTTGCTAATTCGATCTGCGCCATTTGCGTTTTTAGCACCGACTTTGGCGGATAAAGCCCATCGAGAATTTGTTCGCTGGCAGCGATTTGTGGTGGCTCGCTTAAGTCAGTTTTATTTAATAGTACTAAGTCGGCAAGCGTAATCAAATCGCGCATTACTTGCGATTTTTGCCAACGTTCGGCTGTGAGTTGTTGCGGGGTAACCACGCAAACGGTTTTCGCTAATTGTAATTGTGGAAACTGTTTTAAGGTGTCGATGATTCTCGCCGGATGACCGAGGCCGGTCGGCTCAATAAACAGTGCGTCTAAATCAGGGTTTTGGATTAATTGGTTAAGTGCTTGGCTAAGATTGAATTGTGCCGAACAGCAGATACAGCCGCCGCTAACCGTTTCGGTAATTAGATTAGGATAACTTGCGCTGAGCGCTGCACCGTCAATATCGATTTCGCCAAATTCATTAATTAACAGAGCCCAGTTTTGCTCGGTCGGTTTTTGTTGAATGAGGTGTTGCAGGCAGGTGCTTTTGCCACTGCCGAGTAATCCTGTAATCAGATAGACCGGCAGTGACATCGCAGATTATTTTTCCGGTACGTCTTCGCCGCCTAGTAATTCATCGACAATCTTGTCGCGATGAATATTGATACCTAGACGTTCACAAACGATTTTCGCATCACGGTAGGCGTTACCCAAGCAAGTGGTCGCGCCCGGCGATGGTGTCATATTGAAAATAAGGTTTTCGTTTTCAGGAACAATACTGGCTTCGCCAAGCTTAAGCTGCATGCTGGTTTTATCAATAACCTGTGGACGCAGACCGCCAATTTCTTTGGCGTATTCCAAATCTTGCGGTTTGATATCTGGAATGATTTTCTGGGCGTCTTTGGCGAACAGGCGTTTACGCAACCAAGGCACTTCAAACATGAAATTTCTCAGGATGTAGTTGCGGATAGTGCTGTCTTTCATTAAATCCCAGAATACGCGGATAACTTTGCGGTCTAGTTTCAATGATTTCCAGAAATCGATATAAGTACCGCCGGTGTAGCGTTCCAGTTTAGGCAGAACCAGAGCGGTTGGTCCAAGACGGGTTTTGCTTAGCTCGACCAAATCCGGATCACCATGCAGTGCGGCAAATGGTAGCTTGTCGTTCTGCATGGTATACACCTTGCCGTTAAGGATTTTCGGCACATAGTAGAAGCTTCCGGCCATCGGCAGAATCGACATGTCCAAACCGTGACCGACTTGGTTCGCGAGTAACAAGCTGTGCGCACCGGCTGAAACCACAACAAAGTTGGCGAAGAAGGTGCCTTGCGATGTATTCACTTCATACCCATCGTCAAGCTTGCGGATTTTCTCGACTTCGGTGCTCAGTGAGACATGAATGTCGGTATTGCTTTTACGTGCTTCGACAATAAGGGCTTTCGACATATTGCCGTAGTTGACCGCTGAGTATTCATCGGTACAGCCAGATGCCATAATTTTTTCTGGGCGGCGTTTGCCGTCCTTCATGGTTACGGCCGGTTCCACTTCAGCAATTTTGTCGGCGTCCCAAAGTTCCATGTAAGGGAAAGCCTCTGCGAATTCCGCATGACGTTTTTCCAAACGTTCACATTCTTCGTCGCCGACTGCCATAATCATTTTCGGGAACTTATATAGGAAGTCGTTTTTATCGGCTTGATCGGCGAAATGCACAATCATATTGGCTTGCTGTTTAACCAGCTTGGCTTTTTCCAGAGTATAGTTGGTTTCAATATCGCCGCAATGCAGGGTCTGACTATTCGCTCGCGCACTGGAATTAAGCGGCGCAAGGCTACCGTACTTTTCTAACATCGCTACCGATTTTACGTCGGTGTAGCGCGACAGCATATAAGTTAACGCGCAGCCGGAAATCCCGCCACCTACGATAACAACGTCATAAGCCCGATTCTTCATCTTGGTATCTGAAACTCTTTTGTAAAAACTCTGTAAAAATCTAAGCCGGTAATTATAGCCTATTTATTGTTAATAATGAGTGCTTAACTGCTTATTCTTGCAAGGGAATTTGCATAATAGGTCAAACATTCGGTGCGGCGTGTTTTGTCACGCTCGTGTCATCTATTACCGTTAGTATGTGCCCATATCCAAACTGTCTTAAGAAGAACGATGACTGCTATGGCATGCTCCGACTCAATACAATCGCCAGAAGTCTTAAATACCTCGGCCGATAATTCGTTGCAACAAAATTGTGCGAATGCATCTTGGCAAACGGTGCAACATGGTCAACATGAGCTACTGCAAATCGATAAGCAGGTGCCTCAAACTACTTTCGGCATCGGCAAAGCGGAACTCAAATCCAAGTTCTAATAACCTCTGCGGATAAACACTGGAACTATGCGTTAATACCTGCGCGCCTTCTCCAAACATTAACTTTAACTGCCATAGCGGTAAAGGCATAAAGGTCGGGCGGTTTAGGGTTTTACCTAAGAGGTTAGCAAACTGTTTCTGCGGCAATGGATTTGGCGCGCTTAGATTAAAAATTCCCCGTAGTTCTGGGCGTTCAATAATAAACTGCATTGCATGGGATAAATCGTCGATATCAATCCAACTAAAACATTGCTGACCACCGGCTACCGGACCGCCTAAACCGAATTTAAAAGCCGGCAGCATTTTCGCTAAGGCTCCGCCTTGTTTTGATAAAACCACACCAAAACGAGTAATGACCAACTTTTCATCATCGACCAGATTTTGAGCTTCGGCTTCCCAAGCAACAGAGAGTTTAGCGAGAAAATCGTCGCCGGCTTGAGTGTGATCTTCGCTGTAATGCCGAGAGCAGTCATCTGCTTGCGGATAAAAGCCTATAGCCGAGGCGCAGATAATACGCGGCGTTTTGTCTAGCTTTTGTAGTGCCTGCCCGAGCATTTTTGTGCTTTCGATGCGGCTGTCCCAAATTTCCTGTTTATAGATTGCGTTCCAGCGCGCTCCGATATTGGCACCGGCCAATTGAATGACCAGTTCCGCATCGGCTATCGCCTCCATTACCGTTTTTGGACTGCGAAACACTTGGCGACCGAAAACGGTGACGCGATGTTGGGTGCTGAGCTGCTGTTGTAAGGCGGAGCCGACCAGCCCCGTGCCGCCGAGGATAGTAATATTCATTAGAGACCTCCAAACTATTGGTTCAATGAGCTGAAATTCTTTTTTGAATAATAAAATTGTACAGTTGTATTAAAAAGTTATACAAATATCTTTTTTATTGCTAGCTGTCACTTTACAATAGAGGCGATAGGGATTTAAATCTATTCCATCAATAACTTATTTTTAAAGGTTTGGCGTGGAGCAACTTGAACAAGCGGTATTAATCACTGGTGCAGGGCAGCGTGTCGGTTTGCATTTGGCACAACAGTTTCTGGAGCAGGGGGAATTTCCGGTATTGATAACCTATCGTAAACCGCGCCCGGAAATCGATGCGTTGATTGCACAAGGGGCGCGTGCTTTTCAGGTCGATTTCAATGACAGCGAACAAGTACAGGGTTTTATCGAGCAGTTGAAAGCTGAGGTGAAGAGTCTGCGAGCTTTGATTCACAATGCGTCGATTTGGATTACCGACCAACAGATTGCCGAGCAAACGGATTTATATCAGCAGCTTTTTAATGTGCATGTGCGAGCGCCGTATCAGTTAACTCTTGGTTTGCAGGTTTTACTGGCAAACTGTGCCGGTGGCAGCGATGTCATCAGTTTTTCCGATGCCAGCGTGCAGTTGAATCGCAGTGAGTACATCGCTTATCTGAGTTCAAAAGCGGCATTGCAAACTCAGATGCGTGTCTTTGCCAGTAAGTTGGCTCCGGCGATTAAGGTGAATGATATTGCTCCCGGCCTGCTGATGTTCCATGCACATGACAGTGAAGAAGAGCGCCAAAGCCGACTGTCACGTCAAGCTTTGCCGTTTGAACCGGGTCCGCAAGTGATTTGGCAGAGCGTGCAGTATTTAATGAATAATCCGTACGTGACTGGCATTAGTTTGCCGGTGGACGGCGGTGTGTGTTTAGGCCAAGCTGAGCGCCAATAAAAAGCGAGAGAGTTTTATGCAAGCCGTGGTACATCAACAATTAAATCAGCCTGAATTTCCGAAACCGCGAATTGCGATTTCCGATTGCCTGCTAGGTACCGAGTGTCGTTATAACGGCGGTCATGCGCAGTATGATTTTGTGCGTTATAAATTGGCAGATTACGTTGAATTTAAGCGTTTCTGTCCTGAAGCGGCAGTCATCGGTACGCCGCGCGAAACGGTGCGTTTGGTTGGGGTTGAAGGACAGATTCGCGTGATTGGTCCAAAATCCGGTAATGATTATACCGACGGCTTGCAAGACTATACCGATAAGAAAATGAATTTCCTGATTAGGCAGAATATTGACGGAGCGGTGGTTAAATCGCGATCACCAAGCTGCGGTTTGGAACGGATCAAAGTGTATCGTCCAAGCGGTGAATGGTTTGGTTCGCAAGACCCGATGGATATGGGACTGTTCACCAAAAACTTACGCGAGAGTTTTCCGAAGATTGCCATTGAAGAAGAAGGGCGTTTGCAAGATGCTTGGTTGCGCGAAAACTTTATGATGCATATTTTCTCGGCGGCTCGCTGGCGTGAATTTGTCGAAAATGAGCCGACCGTTGCCGGTTTTCAAGCATTCCATCGCGATTATAAATATCTGCTACTTTCGAAAAATGAAGCACTATATCGTCAAATGGGACCGATTGTTGCCAAGGCCAATAAAAACCATCTTGAGGAGAGCCTGCAAGCATACGGAGAACTGTTTATAGAGGCAGTGGGAACAAAGACTTCACGCGGCAAAATGATGAATACCATCGAACATATGTATGCTTATTTTAAAGAGGATTTAAGCGATGCTGAGAAAGCGTTTTACCAGCAGACATTGGGCGAGTTTAAATTAGGAATTGTGCCGCTGGTTAGTTTGATGAAATTAATTGAGGGTTGGATTCATCATTATGGTTGTGAGTATCTGGCCACTCAGAAAATCATCCATCCTTATCCTGCCGAATTAGCGCTGCGTTCAAATGTGAGTGCGTTCCGTGAGGCTAAGAAAGAGCGTAAATAATATTATGGATGCCAGATGCCGCCCATTACCGCATCGCGGCTTGCGCCGGTAACGGCGCTCAAGGCGACCGGTTGATTATGCAGGCGTTTATAGGCAAGCCACGCAAATAACATCGCTTCAATGCTATCTGGATTATGGCCGGCCACTTGGCTAGATTGCACTGAACAATTTGGTAAATGTGTGGCAAGGCGCTCAATTAAATACTCATTAAAAGCGCCGCCTCCGCAAATCCATACCGGTACTTTGTTATCGGTATCGGTATCGGTATCGGTTGCCAGCTTATTAATTTCATGAGCGATGGTAATAGCGGTCAGTTCAGTCAAGGTTGCCAGCAAGTCGGCAATGGATATGCTGTCGAAGGTTTGCTTACCTAAAGCGCTCTCCAACCATTGCCAATTAAAATAATCGCGTCCGGAACTCTTCGGCGGCGTTTTGGCAAAGTAATCATCCGCCAATAAGTTTTCCAGCAGACTCTCTTTTATTTGTCCCGTTCTGGCAGTTGCGCCATTTTTATCGTAAGCGTATTGCAGGTATTTCTGGCAGGCTTCGTCAATCAAGCCATTTCCTGGACCGCAATCCCAACCGGTAATCGGTGTATTCGTATTCAGTGCCGACAGCACGCTGATATTGGCAATACCGCCGATATTGACGGCAATCGCGGTATTGTCGGTTTCGGCAAATAGTGCTTGATGAAATACCGGTGCAAAAGGTGCGCCTTGTCCGTCAAGCGCCATATCATCAATGCGGAAGTCGGCAATGGTGGTAATACCGGTCTGTTTGGCAATCATCGCCGGATGACCGATTTGCAAACTCATCTGTACGTCCGGCGCATGGAAAATAGTTTGACCGTGACTGCCGATGGCGCGAATTTGGTTTGCCGAGGCATTGCTAGCTGAAAGAAGGTTTTGCACGCTGTTGGCAAAAGCTTGCCCGAGTTCACTTTGCAGACGACACAATTCATGTAAGCGGATTTGCTGTTGTTGGTTACAGGCTAATAAGGCTTGCTTTAAAGAGTCGTCAAGAGGGGTGCTGATGAAATGTTCGAGTCTAAGATCATTTTCGTTAATAGCGACCAGTGCCGCATCAATCGCATCGACACTTGTGCCGGACATTAAACCGATATAGAGCTCGGTTTGAGTTGTTTTACTCAAAGTTATAGGCCAGCTGCGTGCTCTGGTCCAAGCGGTTCAACTGCCCCAGTAGGAAGTTACTGCGCTGGGTAAATTCTTTGCGATATTTACTGGCAATTGGACCGGCGGCCGGAAATTTGATTTTCAGCGGGTCTACGTGTTTGCCGCGAATACGGAACTCATAGTGTAAGTGCGCACCGGTAGAAGCACCTGTGCTGCCGACATAACCGACAATTTGTCCCTGTTTGATCATTTGCCCTTGTTTGAATTTACCGAAACGTGACATGTGTGCATAGAGGGTTTCATAGCCGTTGTTATGACGAATTTTCACATAGTATCCGTAGCCGCGTGTTTTGTTGCCGCCGCGGAAGGTAATTTGGCCATTGCCGGTGGCGCGAATCGGCGTACCGACCGGCGCACCGTAATCAACGCCACGGTGCGGACGCTTGTAGCCGTATATTGGGTGCATCCGTTTTGGATTAAAGCGAGAGGTGATGCGAACTGTGTCCATCGGAGCTTTCAAAAAGGCTTTCTTCAGGTTTTTACCGTTTTCGTCGTAGAAGCCGATGACTTCTTCACCGTCACGCATAATAAAACCGTTATGAATCTGTTTGCCGCCGTCAGTCGTTATTTGGGCAGCAAGAATGTCACCGTCGCCGATGTATTCGCCATCCAGATAGCGAGTTTCATATATGACTTTAAAGTAGTCGCCACCGCGCAATTCACGCGCGAAATCGACATCCCAAGCAAGCATATCAGCTAATTGCATAATGCTTTTCGGACTTAAACCAGCACGTTCAGCAGCAGGATAAAAAGCCCCTTTAATTTCGCCGTAGGCCGTACGAGTACGGATTTCGACCGGTTTTTCATGTTGGCTAATATGAAAGCCGGTGTCGGTGCGTACTAACTCGTGGCTGACGGTTAAGGATTTCGGGTAGATGATTTTCTGAAGAGCGCCATCAGAGTCAACGAATACTTTTAGTTCGTCACCGACTTTCAGCTGCGTCAACATTTTGCTGTTTTTGGTTTGGCTGATGCGATAAACCGTGCTCGCACCGATACCGATTCGATCTAGTGCCGTGCTTAGAGAGTCATTGCGCTTGATTTTGACGGTTTTTTCAATCAGTTTTTTGGACACTGCAGTTTGCGTTTCAGCTCTGGCTACAGTGGAAACATTCGCGTTGGCGACACTAATCGATTCTGGAAGCGGAAGTGGCTGTGGTTCAGCAGTCAAGTTTGCGTCTGAAGCTGTTGGGATGGCGGTAAGTGTCAGCATTAAAGCGCCGCCTAGCATGGCTAGACCTGCGACAGGTAATGTAATAGGCCAGTTTTTCATAATCTTCCACTTTGGAAGAGCCTTTTCGGCTCTACCGGTTACTCCAATTTATTGTTTGCGAGGTACGTTTCGAGAGTAAGAATTAACTTTATCCAAGTACCCTAATTTACTCTTCGATTATAGTCAAATTCGTTGGGCTAAAAAAGTCTTGTACATTTACTGCGTAAAATGGAGTAATTGGGAGAAAATGAATCAGAATTAATCTGTTTAAGATTCTAATCCGTTCACTTTAATAGTGATCAGCAAACCATAATCCATATTCTCTACAGAGAGTAAGTGATGCTTATTAACGCGAGACCAGCTGCCGATATCTTTTTCCGCACCTTTATCCGTGCAGGCAATGCTGATTTCCGTCCCAGTTTCGGCTTTCCGTACCGCTTGTTGTAATTTAATGACTGGCATTGGACATTTCAGCCCCTTCGCATCAATTTGCAGTCTATCTTTGCTCATATGTTTCTCTCATCTATAAGGTTAAACCTAGGATGATTATGCGCTATAATCAGCCAATTTTCTAAAATTCAGACCCTTCGCCAATCTTTTAGGGAAACGCAGAATAAGTCCCCATTGAGTTGTTCTGCGTTTCTTTAGTTTGATAAGTTCATGTTGGCGGTAGGTTTTAATATGTATAAAGTTTTTTAAAGAGGTTTTCCCTGTGTCGGCAAATGCAGAAACAGATATCAACACCTTTCAAGGTTTGATTCAGACCCTTCAGGCCTTCTGGGCCGAGCAAGGTTGTGTGGTTATGCAACCTTACGATAATGAGATGGGAGCTGGGACTTTCCACCCATCGACGTTCCTGCGTTCAATCGGGCCTGAGCCATGGCGTGCTGCTTACGTTCAGCCTTGCCGTCGTCCAACTGACGGCCGTTACGGAGAAAACCCGAACCGCCTGCAACATTACTACCAATTCCAAGTAATGTTAAAGCCGTCGCCGGACAATATCCAAGAGCTATATCTGGAATCGCTAAAGCGTATGGGCATCGACCCGCTTGAGCACGATATCCGTTTTGTTGAAGATAACTGGGAGTCGCCAACGTTAGGTGCGTGGGGGCTTGGTTGGGAAGTTTGGATGAACGGAATGGAAGTTACCCAGTTCACTTACTTCCAACAAGTCGGTGGCCTAGAGTGCCGTCCGGTTACCGGTGAAATCACGTACGGCCTTGAGCGTATTGCCATGTACCTACAAGGAGTGAACTCGGTGTATGACTTGACTTGGGTTGATGGGCCGGGCGGTAAAGTGACTTACGGTGATGTGTTCCACCAAAACGAAGTGGAAATGTCGACCTATAACTTTGAAAAAGCCGACACGGAAATTCTGTTCCGTACTTTTGACGAGTGTGAACAGATTTTTGCCAAGCTGGTTGAAGATAAATTACCGCTGCCGGCTTATGAGCAAGTGCTAAAAGCGTCGCACGCATTCAATATGCTGGATGCACGTCACGCGATTTCGGTAACGGAGCGTGCACGTTTTATCGGGCGTGTGCGTACTATGGCTCGCCAAATTGCCGAAGCCTATTATGAAGGACGTGAAGCACTGGGCTTCCCTTTGGTTAAAGATTCAAAAGGGGAGGCAAAATAATGACTCAGACTGTCGATTTTCTAGTAGAAATTGGTACCGAAGAACTACCGCCTAAGGCTCTGAAAAAACTGAGCCAAGCGTTTGGTGCAGGTATTGAAGCCGGTCTTGCTGAAGCCGAACTGAGCTTTGGTGAAGTCTCTCTATACGCTTCTCCTCGCCGTCTAGCGGTGCGTATTCAAGAGCTGCAAGCACGCCAAGCAGATAAAACCGTTGAGAAAAAAGGCCCAGCGAAAAAAGCCGCGTTTGATGCCGACGGTAACCCAAGCAAAGCGTTGCAAGGTTTTGCGCGCGGTTGCGGAGCTGATGTGGCAGACTTAATTGAAATCGACACGCCGAAAGGGGTGTGGATGGCATTTATGCAAGAACAACAGGGCCAAGACGCGGCAGAATTATTGCCTGCAATTGTTAATCAGTCACTGGCTAAATTGCCGATTCCTAAGCGTATGCGTTGGGGTGCGTCGGATGTTGAATTCGTACGTCCGGTACATTGGGCAGTTATGTTGATGGATGATCAGGTTGTTCCGGCAACGATTCTAGGTCACCAAACAGGCAACACCACGCGCGGGCATCGTTTCCATGCGCCGACTGAAATCACCATTGCCAAGCCTGCGGATTACATCGATACGCTATGCACTAAAGGTTATGTGCAAGCGGAATTCGATACTCGTGCCGATATGATTCGTGCGCAAGTTGAGGCGGCGGCAAAAGCCGAAGGCGGTATTGCCCAGATTGACGAAGATCTATTGGAAGAAGTTACCGCGTTAAACGAATGGCCGCAGGCGATTGTCGGTGACTTCGACGAGCTGTTCTTGAGTGTGCCTTCCGAAGCATTAGTTTCGGCGATGAAAGATCACCAAAAATATTTCCATATGTTGGATGCCGATGGCAAGTTGATGGCCAAGTTCATCACTATCTCTAATATCGAAAGCTCAAATCCTGCCTCAGTGAAATCAGGTAACGAGCGTGTAATTCGTCCGCGTCTATCGGATGCGAAATTCTTCTGGGATCAAGACCGTAAACAGCCGTTGGATGATTTCCTACCGCGTTTGAAAACCGTGGTGTTCCAACAGAAGTTGGGTACCTTGTTCGATAAGGTTGAGCGTCTGGAAACCTTGGCAGTTAAAGTTGGTAAGCCATTAGGTGCCGAGTCGCAAATGCTGGAACGCGCTGCACGTCTATCAAAGTGTGATCTGATGTCGGAAATGGTTGGTGAGTTCTCTGACCTGCAAGGGATTATGGGTCGCTACTATGCGATGGAACAGAACGAAGATCAGCAAGTCGCTGACGCTTTGGATGCTCAGTATCAACCGCGTTTTGCCGGCGATGAACTGCCATCTTCTGCGGTTGCACAAGCGGTGGCGATTGCCGATAAGTTGGATACCATCACCGGTATTTACGGTATCGGGCAGGTGCCAAGCGGTGATAAAGACCCGTTTGCTCTGCGTCGTTCAGCGCTGGGTATGCTGCGTATTATTATCGAAAAAGAGCTAGACCTCGATCTTGAATTGATGATTCGCTTTGCGTTAGACCTGCACCCAGAAGTGAAAACCACCGACGAGTTGGTTGCCGATATTTACGATTTTGTAATCAGCCGCTTAAAAGCGTATTTTGCTGACCAAGGTGTTACTGCGGAACAATTTGAAGCGGTGCGTTCTTGTGCGCCGAGCCATCCGCTCGATTTCGCTAAGCGTATCGAAGCGGTCAAGGCTTTTGCCCAAATTGAAGGTGCAGAAAGCCTAAGTGCGGCAAACAAACGTATCGCTAACCTACTTAAAAAAGTGGATGGCGATATTGCCGAAACCGTTGATACCGGGTTGTTTGACAACGATGCAGAATCAGCACTATTTGCGAAGTTGGACGAACTACGTGAACAAGTTAGCGATTTGGTCGCAGGCAAAGATTACATTGCCGCCTTGCAACAGTTGGCGACAATCCGTGCCGAAGTAGATGCTTTCTTCGATGGCGTAATGGTTATGGCCGATGATGAATCGGTCAAAAACAACCGTTTGGCATTACTAAACCAAATCTACCAACTGTTTACCGATATTGCCGATATCTCGCGTCTGTAAGCGACCGATATTTGCGAATTGAAATTCCCGCCCAGTGCGGGAATTTTTTTCCGTGCCGAAAATGGAATAAATTAAGATGCAAAAAATCATTGTCTTAGATCGTGACGGCGTGATTAATGAAGACTCAGATGCTTTTATTAAATCTGCCGATGAATGGCTGCCGGTGGAAGGCTCGATTGAAGCCATTAAACTGTTGAAGCAAGCGGGTTGGAAAGTGGCGGTCGCAACCAATCAATCCGGCATCAAGCGCGGTTACTATGGTCGTGCTACTCTGAGTGAAATGCATCGGAAAATGCAAAATATGCTGGCACCGCACGGCGTTGACTGGATTAGCTACTCGCCTTATCTAGGCGGTGATAACTCCCCGTCGCGTAAACCGGCGCCGGGGATGCTGCAGGCAATTGAAAAAGCGTTGGGCATTCCGTTGCAAGGTGCGCCGATGGTTGGTGATACACTGGGCGATATTCGTGCCGCGCAAGCGATGCAGATGCAACCGTATCTGGTTCGCAGTGGCAAAGGCGAAAGAACCTTGGCGACGCAAGATACTTTATTGGCGTCCATTCCTGTCTATGACAATTTATTGTCAGTCGTGCAGCAATTATTGAAGGAGAATTGATGAAACTGCTGTTAATCCTACGTTCGAGCCTATTTGCTATTGGGCAGACTATCTCTTTAGTACTGTTTTCAGTATTCGGACAGCTAACTTTGCCGTTTTCTAATAAGGTGCGTTATGGCGTCATGACGCATTGGGCTACGTTTTGTCTATGGTGGTTGCGTATTACTTGCGGTATTAAAGTGCGAGTGCATGGCGCAGACCAAATTCTGCCCGAAAAAGCTGGTCTAATCCTTGCTAGACACGAATCGGCATGGGAGACCTTGCAGTTTCAGCGTATTTTTCCGCGTCAGGCTTATGTGCTTAAGCAAGAGTTGCTACGCATCCCGTTCTTCGGTTGGGGCATGAAATTGCTGCATCCGATTGCCATTGATCGTAATGCCGGTCGTAAAGCCTTAAAGCAGATTTTGCAGGAAGGGCAGGAGCGTTTGGATAATGGTAATTGGGTGGTGATTTTCCCGGAAGGCACGCGTATGCCGCCGAACGAGCTTGGGAAGATCAATATCGGTGGTGCTATGCTTGCCAAGCAAGCCAAAGCGCCGATTTATCTGGTGACCCATAACGGCGGAAGCTACTGGCCGAAAAACAGTTTTATGAAACGTCCGGGAACGGTTGACGTTTATATTAAGCGTATCGACGATGTTTCCGATTTAAGTGCTGCGGACATTAACCAATTGACCGCGGATTGGTACCAGCAATATTTTTCAACGCCTTCTCTCGCTGAGCAAAAGCCGACAGAGGGCACGGAAGTATCAACTCACTCCTAGAGTCTGTTGGCACTTTGCTCAACTAAACGAAGAGGGACGAGCTATGAGCCGGCTTGCTAGTTTTTTAGGAATCGCTTTGGCGATCTTGCTGCTTTCGGCAAGCATGTTCGATCAAGAGCAACAGCAATTCATTCATGCTTTCTTCAACTGGCAGGCGTTGCTGTTGGTGCTTGGCGGGACTTTTGCAGCCGTGCTAATTAATTATCCGCTTAATCAAGTTTGGTCGATTTTTCCGGGTGTTTACAAAATCTTCTCGCGTGAGTCGCGTTCAGATGAAGACCTTATCAATGAGATCTTCGATTTGGCTATGCTCAGCAAACGAAAAGGGCAATTGGCGGTAGAAAATCATCTGGAAAATGTCGATGATAACTTCCTGCGCATTGCACTGAATGAGATGTTGCTGTATCAGGATAAAGAGAAGCTACGCAGCGCATTGCAGACACGTCTGATGACCACTCGTTTACAAGAATTGAATTCTCAGGAAGTGTTTATCAATATGGCGTCTTATTCACCGGCATTTGGCATGATGGGGACGGTGATGGGCTTGATTATTATGATGACCACCGAAGTGAATGTCGATTTGAATTCACTAGCCACTTCGCCAACCAATGACATGCTATCCGGTTTATTACATGGTATGGGCTTAGCTCTGGTAACCACTTTTTATGGTGTGTTGCTGGCGAATATGCTGTTCTTGCCGATTGCCGGTAAATTGAAGGTTTTGAGCGAGCAGGACTTATTGCGCAATGAGATGATTATCCATGCTGTGGTGGCAATGAAAGCCAATGAACCTGCATTGTTAATTAAAGAGCAGCTCATGTCGTTTGTGCATGAGAAAACGCAACAACGTCTCGGTGAACTTGTTTAGCGGAGTGTGGCATTATGCTTTCTCTAAGTAAACATTCCAAAGGCGGTTCTCTGCTTTTCAAAGGTAATCCGGTCGCAGCTACGCCGACTTGGCTGCTGGTGTATATCGGTCTGTTTACTTCGCTATTGGCGATTTTCTTGTTTATCTTGACCATGATTGAATTGGAAACCGTTCCGCCGAAACGCGCTTATCAAAATATGGTGGTCGAACTTTATCAGCGAGCCGAAAACATTAAACAAGAACGTGGTTTAGACTGGTTGCAGGTTGAGAATACCTTGAATAAAGGAGTGCGTCTGACCTTAAATCCGGATGTTTTAGCCGCGCATAATTTGTTCGAATCGGCACAAGCCACGATTAATCCAGAACTCACTCCTTACTTATTGCAGATGGCGAAACTTATCGAAAGCCTTAATCTGCCGCAAGCGCCTGAATATTATCAGCGTTGGATTCGCCATTTGCAGGCGGTTGATATTGATGCACAGTTTTTTGTGCGTATTGAAGGCCATACCGATGCGCATCCAATGTTGCCGAATGCACGTTTTAAAGACAATGTTGAGCTCAGTAGTTATCGTGCTTATGCAGTGATGGAGTTTCTGCGCTTATATAGTCTTTTGCCACGTGAGTATTTTACGATTGCTGGTTACGGTAGTTTTCATCCGTTGGTCGAAGATAAATTTTCGCCGGAAAATCGCCGGGTGGAGGTTTATCTTTTGCCGAAACTGATCATGTTGGAAAACAGTAATCTACCGTTGAAGTCGCTGCGTGAGAGTGCAATGCTTGTGGGAGTGGAGCAGTGATTTCGCGTTTGTTGATTCAGTCACCGGAAAAGCGCGCACGGAGTGGTTGGCTATTGGCATTTGGCGATGTGGTAACCTTGTTGATTACCTTTTTTATTATGGTCATTGTGCTCAATAAGACTCAAGTTTCTAAGTTGCAAGTTTGGGCTGATCAGCAAGTGAGTGAAGCTTATGAGGAGCTGGCACAGCAGATCACTAACCAAGGACTTCAGGTGGTGTCGGTGGTGAGAACCCCGCAAGGCATTCTGCTTAAGGTGCAAAGTGCAGCGGCTTTTAATAGTGCTGATTATTATCCGTCTGAACAGTTAAAAGAAGAATTGCAGTACTTAGGTATTTTATTGAAACAGAGTCGGTTGTTTACTTTACAAGACAGCATCAACCCTCAAAAAAGGGCGATTTTGGATTACGCTGCCGAAGAGGGATTTTATTGGAATTCGGAAATTGTTATTGAAGGGCATACCGATAATGATCCAATTCAACCGACGTCGCCTTTGCGCAATAATTGGTTTTTAAGTGCCATGCGCGCCCAAACGGTTATGGAAGAATTATTTAAGGCCTCCGATTTGCCGGCTGAGCAATTCTCGATTTCCGGCTACGGAGAGCATCATCCGGTGCAAAGTAATGACAATGAAACCGGTAAGGAACAGAACCGCCGGATTGAGATTCTAATTACTGCTGGCTTTGTGCGTCACCTACAGGATGCTGGATTGGCGGTTGTTGCGTCTGCCCCTGAGCAAGTGGCAGCTGCCAATTAATCGGCGCTTTACCATGAGCTTGCAGGTATTGATTGGTCTGTGAGAAAGGTCTGCTGCCGAAGAATCCACGATAGGCAGATAGCGGTGACGGATGCGGACTTTTAATTACCAGATGGCGCTGCGTATCGATTTTGGCGCCTTTCTTCTGTGCATAAGCACCCCATAAAATAAACACGCAGTGTTCGCAATGTTGATTGACCAGTTCAATCACTTTGTCGGTAAAGGTTTCCCAGCCTTTGCCTTGATGTGAGTTGGTATTGCCGGCTTGCACCGTGAGGACCGCGTTCAGTAATAACACTCCTTGTTCCGCCCAAGGTTGCAAATAACCGCTGTGGCGATTATCAACCCCTAAATCCTCCCATAGTTCTTGGTTAATATTATTGAGCGATTTCGGCAATGGTTTAACGTCCGGCATAACCGAAAAACACAGGCCGTGTGCATGGCCGATAGTTGGATATGGATCTTGACCAAGAATCACCACTTTGACATTTTCCAGTGGGGTTGAGTTTAAGGCGTTAAACCACAGTGAACCTTGTGGCAGGATCGTGATTCCGTTTGCCTTCTCTTGTTGTAGCATCGCTTTCAGGCTCTGCATGTAGGGCTGTTCGAATTCGCTTTGTAAATGGGCTAGCCAGCTTGGTTGCAATTTGATTTCGCTCATCTTGGTGGTCATCCTTGATTTCGGTCAGTCGGAGTGACTGATAACACCGCAAATTATGGTATTATCGGCTCTGAAATTTGCGTCATTTTATCACCCGAATTGTCACCTTAGGAGTTTTGCCTTGGCCGAAAATTACAATGCAGCGGAAATTGAAGTCCTAACCGGCTTGGAGCCAGTGCGTAAGCGTCCGGGGATGTACACCGACACTACCCGCCCAAACCATTTAGCACAAGAAGTTATCGATAACAGCGTCGATGAAGCGCTTGCCGGGCACGCCAGTGAAATCACCATTACTCATCATGCGGATGGTTCCATGAGTGTGCTGGATAACGGTCGTGGTATGCCGGTTGATGTGCACCCGGAAGAAGGGGTTCCCGGGGTGGAAGTGATTATGACGCGCCTGCATGCCGGCGGTAAGTTTTCCAATAAATCCTACAACTTTTCCGGTGGTCTGCATGGAGTTGGTATTTCGGTAGTGAATGCTTTGTCGACGAAAGTGGAAGTACAGATTCGTCGCGATGCGCAATTACATCAAATTACCTTTGCCAATGGTGAACTGCAACAGTCGTTAGAAGTGATCGGTAAGGTCGGCAAGAAAAACACCGGCACGATGGTGCGTTTTTGGCCGGACGCCAAGTTCTTCGATAGTGCTAAATTTTCGATTAGCAAGTTGTTGTATTTACTACGCGCTAAGGCGGTGCTGTGTTCTGGGTTAAAAGTGAATTTTGTTGATGAAAAAGACGGCAAAAAAGAAACTTGGCAATATGAGCAGGGCTTAAAAGATTATTTGAATGATGCGCTGGATGGTCGCGACCGCTTGCCGCAAGAAGGTTTTGTCGGCGAAAGCATTGCCGAGCATGAGCAAGTTGAATGGGCGATTGCATGGTTAGAAGAGCCAAGTGAATCGTTGAATGAAAGTTATGTCAACCTGATTCCAACGCCGCAAGGCGGGACCCATGTAAACGGTCTGCGTGCCGGGGTGACAGATGCAATCCGTGAGTTTTGCGAGTTCCGTAATTTGATTCCGCGCGGTATTAAAATCACCCCGGAAGACGCGTGGTTGAATGTTGCTTTTGTACTTTCGGCTAAAGTTAAAGAGCCGCAATTTGCCGGTCAGACTAAAGAGCGTCTGTCATCTCGTGAGTGTGTGCCGTTTATTTCCGGCGTGGTTAAAGACGCCTTGAGTTTATGGCTGAACCAACATACCGAAGTGGCCGAAAAAATCGCCGAGATGGTGATCTCTAATGCCAGCAGTCGTGCGCGTAAAGCCAAAAAAGTAGTGCGTAAAAAAATTACTTCCGGCCCGGCTTTGCCGGGGAAATTAGCAGATTGTGTTGACACCGATTTAGCGCGTACAGAACTGTTTTTGGTGGAAGGCGATTCCGCTGGTGGTTCTGCCAAACAGGCTCGTGATAAAAGTTTCCAAGCGATTATGCCGTTACGAGGCAAAATTCTGAATACTTGGGAAGTTGAATCGAATCAGGTTTTGGCCTCGCAAGAGATTCATGATATTTCTGTGGCGATTGGGGTAGATCCAGGTTCTGAAAATCTTAGTGCTTTGCGCTATGGAAAAATCTGTAT
This sequence comes from Thiomicrorhabdus marina, assembly GCF_017571465.1. Classification (GTDB taxonomy): domain Bacteria; phylum Pseudomonadota; class Gammaproteobacteria; order Thiomicrospirales; family Thiomicrospiraceae; genus Thiomicrorhabdus; species Thiomicrorhabdus marina. Next base: position 72,054 of record NZ_JAGETV010000007.1, read on the forward strand.
TTTGGCGGATGCCGATTCCGATGGTCTGCATATCGCTACGTTAATCTGTGCATTGTTTGTGAAACATTTCCCGAAATTGGTTGCAGAAGGGCATATCTATGTAGCCATGCCTCCGTTGTATCGAATCGATGTCGGTAAAAAAGTGTTCTATGCTTTGGATGAAGCCGAGCGTCAAGGTGTATTGGACAGAATTTCCGCAGAGAAGTTGCCGGGTAAAATTCAGGTTACGCGCTTCAAAGGTTTGGGTGAAATGAATCCTGCGCAACTGCGAGAAACCACCATGCTGCCGGAAAGCCGTCGTTTGGTGCAGTTGCAGCTGGACGAAGAGAGTCAAGAGCAAAACGTCACCGAAGTGATGGATATGCTGTTGGCGAAAAAACGCAGTCCAGATCGTAAATCCTGGCTGGAACAGAAAGGTGATTTAGCCAGTGTTTAAGTCTTGATGATGCCACATAAAAATATAATTAGTATGGGTGTCCTAGACCTGTTGCCTTTTAACCGATTGTGCAGTTGCTTTAGTTGAGTTCTTTGAATTACTTTTATTAAACTGTCACTTACACGTCTTTAAAAAAGGTGAAATTGCCCTTTAGGAGTTTCATTCTCCGGTAATACAAAATTTTGTGTTATCTGGGGTAGCCCTTTTTTTAATTTACATGGCGCATTAAGTCATTGATCTAAGGTCTAATGGTATGCTGATATTTACTTGACAGCCCTTGGTTTTTTTCCACTTAACTTGTCCTCCTAATAGTTGACAACGATGACGCATATTGCGTGTTCCTCGACCCAAGTTCCAGTCATTTGGGTCGGTTGTTTTGCCATTGTCTAGAATTTCAATATTTAGCATATCTTGAGAGTGTTCAATGTTTATCCAGACCTCAGTTGCTTTAGCATGTTTTAGGATGTTGTTGGTTGCTTCACGCAAAATACGCATTATGTGATTTAAGGTTAAGCTGGAAAATTTTTTGGAGGGCATTGTGCTTTGACTCCAATGCAGTAGGATCTGTTTTTCGCTGAGCCTAATTTGCATTTCTTCTTTCCAATGATAAAGGCTTTCTACTAAACAGGCGTGAGTTGTATTTGGCTGGGAGACGATATCGCGGAGGTCTTGCAATGCTGCTCGAGTGATTTGTTGCAGGCTTGAGTCTTCAGTTTTGTATAGCATGGAAAGTAATTTTGCACCGACATCATCATGTAAATCACTAAAAATTCTATTTTTTTCTTCAATGGCTTGCTCGCGCGCACTTAGACCGATTAAAGCTTGTTGACCAATTTGACTGAATAAGCTCGCCAAATGAACATCTTGTTTGTTAAACAATCGACTCCCCTTGCTTGGATAGCTAAAGAGCAAATGAGTTTCGTTAAATAGATGTGGAACTTTTAGTACCTGTCCAGAACCTTTCATTTGAATGGCTTTAATTTTTCCTTTTACCTCTTCCAAATCAAGAGCACCCCATGTCTCTTGCAAATTTTCTTGCCATATTTGATTGAGTTCATTGGCGTTTTGGGCGCTAAAAAGCTTTTGTATCAGGTGGTTGATCTGTTCATTTTGTTTATTTTCCTTTTTAAATAGCTTACCCATAAATAGTTGACGGATAGGAAAATAAAGCCAGCCGATTAAAGCTAGAGATAACATGAGGGCATTTTCTGAATTCATACCAATAGCGCTAATTAAAAATGCATCAAATAAAATCAGTAGCAGCCCTCCTAAGAACCAAGTCCAAGCATTGAACCACCAGCGATCTAGGTCGAACAAGCGATAGCGAATAATGCCAAAGGCAATGCCCACAAACATAAATAGAAACACTAAAAACATCATTCCTTGGCTAGCTGTAGGGTCAACGCCAAGGCTAACCGGTATCAAGATAAAAGCAGCAAATAGACCCGTGCCAAGGTAAATCGACAGTAAGTACCATTTCAAAGAAGCTCTTTCAATAGGCAAGTTGTGTGTGCGTTGCCACTGTTGGAAAGCTAAGACAAAACTGATAGCAAACAATATTAGTGTGCCTGAGTAAACCCAGCTAGGATCGGGATAAATTTGCATGCTAAAAAGTATCCAATTCAAACTTCCTGCTAAAACTACCCAAGGTGTTAGGTTAAAACGTTTAAACAATTTTTGTGGATAGTGTCCTAATAAAGCCACTAAAGCAACGGTAAAAAATACAGCACCAAATTGATTACTTATGGAAAGTATTAAGATTAGATTGCCATCTAAGAGAAATTCACGAGAACTATAAACGGCCGCACTAAGAGCGGAAACCCCTAGCGCAAACCCAGCAAAGAAAAATTGTTGCGCACCCACATTATTTACTTTAAAAGCATAAACGCCGGCGGCAATTAAAAACACCAAGGAGGCAATGACAGCCTGAAGCCAGAATAACCAAGGTAAATCTACTAGTCTTCGCTCTCGCACCGGTAGTTCAATTGACTCTCCATTAATCACGGCACTGATTTGGCCTTTCATAGAAGCTTGATAAAGCTGTTTCATATCTACCATGAACTGGTTGTAGTCAGTCCATGAATTTAATTGGTCTGGCTCCTCAACTAACAGTTCATGCCTAATTTTGATGCCGCCTAATGATTCAATCTTACTGTTATTGCTAAACAAGTTTTGCGTAGAGGGACTTGTTGGAGAAATTAGATACTGCTGAGAATTTGATTCATACGTGATATGAATGTCTAACATAGGGGCTTTTAGTGCCATTTCAATAGCAGTTAAAACTCCCAGTAATAGAATTATGCTTGCAAATAATAGGCGATGTTGGGATGAAATTTTCATAAAAGAACCTAGGTAGATACTTAGTTTTTCCCTTTAGGGTCTGACTAAACCAAGACGTGCCGCTTCCAGGGTGGCCTCTGCTCGTGAATTAATGCTTAGTTTGCGGTAGATTGTTTTGATGTAGCCATTAATGGTGTGTGGGCTTAAATCAAGTAATTGAGAAACTTCAGGTTGTGTGTAACCTTTAGCAATCAGAGTGAGTACTTCTTTTTCTCTGGCAGTGAGTAGGGGGCCAGGTTCAGGATTGATTGTGGAAAAATACCGCACTAATTTCAGTGTGATTTCAGAACTTAAAGCAGGCTCGCCACTGGTAATTCCTTGTAAGCGCTCAATGAACTTCTCTGCAGGCATGTCTTTGAGTAAATAGCCTTTTGCGCCAGCTTGCAGGGCTGGAAAGATGTGATGTTCATCGTCATAAATGGTGACAACTATGCTAATGGTTTGGGGGGAGGTTTGACTTAGGTTCAATATTAGCTCATTGCCTGTACCATCAGGCAGGTTGATATCAATTAAAGCAAGGTCAAAAGTAATCTTTTTACAATGTTTGAATGCTTGATCAAGGGAACAGGCCTGCTTAACTTCAATTGTCGGATATGCTTGCAAAAGCTTTTCGGCCATCCAAGTGCGGGCTTCAGGCTGGTCCTCTAGTATTAAGGCATGGTTCATGGTTTTACCCTTGATGTACGACTAAATGGCATAGTATCACAAAAAAAACAGGTGTTTTAACACCTGTTTAAAGTAGTAATTAAAGTGTTTTTAGCTCTAATTAAAGATGAGTGAACCGTTGATGATCATGGTTCCTTCGCCGGTACAGGTGTTACATGCTTTGGCAGGTAACACCGTGTTGTTGAAGTTAACCGTTTTGGTATCGGCGTCGATGGTTATATTGAAGTCATTCAGGGTTCCGTTGTCTAAATATTTCTCATAAACAATTGTTCCGTCTTGAGTGTATTTTAGCTGGATAAAGCCTGGAGACATATCAAATAGATTATTTGTGTAATGTACTTGGAGTGCAATGATTCCCCCTTTTCTTGTCGTGTTGGGAATGACGTTATCAGTAAAGTAGATTGCCGTCGCTCTTTCAGGAACTTCAAAGCCAGCGCCTGGGCAGAATTCAGTGCCAGTCAGAGCGGTGACATTGGCTTCGCCGGAAAGCGTCACACTTCCATAAGTACCGCTGCAAGTCGAACCGCTATTGTTTGACGAGGCATCATTAAACTGACCATAAAATTTAAAACCAGTTTGGTCGTAATTTAGATTATTACTAATATTGATTTCTCTTAGTGTTTCGCCTGTCACAATGGATGAAGCTGCGTATTTGAGGTTATTGGTGTTGTCTGTCCAGATGGCTTCGTAAGGATTTCCTTTATATAACACTGGATTTGTTAGGGTGGTGCTACCGTCAATCACGAGAGAGCCGTCGGTACCTAGTGCAAATGTTCGTTGGGTACCATCAGCAATTCCTGATCCTGGAGCAGATTCTGTAAAGGTAAAAGTATATTGCTTGGCATGTTCGGCAAGAATCGTTGCTGGACTCTCATTTAAGCCATTGCTGGGATTGCTATTTTCAAAAGAAATACCATCGACAGAAATTGCTTCATCAAATGTAAAATTGGGTAATGCTGGAATCTCGAATGAGAAACTGCTGTTTGCCAAATCAACACTTACTCTTATTTCATCCAATAGTTTGTCAAATCCAGTGCTATTGGCAACAAACGGTGTTGTTAAGAAATTGTAGCTATTAGGATCTAACCCCTTTTCAGTTATTTGATCACGCAGGTTGGCGTTTATTTTTGCTTGTGCGACAAGTACATTTTCTAGGGTGATATTGCTTCCATCCCAATCATCATAAAGCGTATCAAGGTTGATTTTATTGACGGCCAGAAAAAGTGCTAGATGGGTTAAGGGGGTGATATTGACAGTTTGATTGTTGGTCTCGGCGAAAGAATAGTAGGTTTTTAAGCCGTCTTCTGATACCACTTTTAATACAATTGGGGCTGTTAAGTTAGCAGCATCAAGTGTAAAAGAGCCATCTAACATGGTAGCGATGTTGATTTCATTTCCGCTAGCATCTTTAGCAAAAACAAAACCTTTAATTGGAGCTCCGGTTGCAGCCGTTCCTGCAAGCCCAGCAGCTGGTGTCGTTTCATTTGATGATGGATTGCTATTATTACAAGCGGTAAGGAATAGTCCAAAAATTAAAACTGGAACTATCAAAATGCGTTTTATGATTGTTTGCATGGTTAATTCCCTTCTAGTTTTGCATTGGTAGCGCTTTAACTAAGCGATTAGTTGCTTCATTGAGAACTTTATTGGCGCCAAATTCGTAATACTTAGGCTCTGCTGTAATCGAAATTTCGGTAGTGCTTGAGCTGCGTCCGCTAAACATGCCTAAGGCTGAGCTCAAAGCGTTTGCTGCTTTTGTGGCGTCGGAAGTTGTATCTTTATTACGGCCATAAGCTCCGATAGCGACCACCGGATCTTTTAGGGTTACTGAACTGTTTCTGTTAAAGGTGCCACCGTTATCTTGCATAACGATTAGTTTAGACCCGCTTACAACCTGAATTCCCTGTCCTAAACTGACACTGGCTGATAAATTTGCTGTTTTCTGCGGGCTCTTACTCCCTAAGGGAACTGACTCGATGTAGTCAACTTTATAATCCGCATCTTTATCAAAGTAAGCAAAGTGGACCTTGTAATTGACCGATAAAACAGGCGTTTTTAATTGTTCTGCCAATTCACCAAATTTGCCTAAATAAGGTGCATCAAAATTGTAAATTAAGCTCATGTTTGACGGAGCAAAGGCTATCATGTTTTTGCTCCCTTTCATTTTCTGGAATAGCCCTTGAGGCGATGGGAAGTGAGGTGTTGACAGCTTTGTCATTGTTTTAAATAGGCTGTTAGTTTGTAGGTCTGCATAATTCTTGACCTGGTAGCCTTTCTTTTCTAAGTCTTTAACAAAGGTGTTATAAGCTTGATCGGTAATTGCTTGAAATGTATTGTCCGAAACCCCTGATAGTTTTGCGACTAAATGTGCCTTGGCATAATCGCCACTATTGTGCCGTATCATTGGGCTTTCAGCTTTACTGCTACTTGAGTCCTGAACCACAAAAGTCACACCAAAATTACCAATATAAACAGCTTTTTTATTAACGAGTTTGTCTATATCATCTGTTGTAACTCGAGCATTTTCTGAACTTTTGACAAGAGTTTGTTGTGTGCTGTTGTTACTCACGCAGCCAGTTGAAAAGGCGGTGAGTAGACCTAGTGCGAAGAGAAAGGGTGCTTTCATGAAGGTTCTCCTTAGATTAGAGATTAGAGTTTTATTTTGAATGTAAATTTTTTTTTAATTTTAAAGCTGAATAGTATTTTTACCCATACCATGAATAAGGGGGGTGGTTATACTTATCTCTTTCATTGAAAGAGATACAGATAACGAGTTGAATAGCTAAGGCGAGCAAATTTACGGTTTTAGATTTGTATTGATTAAATCATTCGCTTGAAAATTCAATTTAAGACTGAATTTTCAACAGCTTCTAGATCACTACCATTGGTAGAATTTGGGATAAATATGAAAAGGATAAATTCAGTGATTAAGCAATTTGTTATTGGTGTCGTGATCATTTGCGGTGTTAGCAGTACTGTTTTCGCGCAGCCGGATAAAACCGAGCAGGTCGGTGCTTATCATCTAAGCCTTTATCAAGATATTCAGGGTGATGTTTTGGATTTGGAGGCTTATACCAAGGTTCCAGATAGGGAGGTTTTTTTTGGAGTGACGTGTTCGGCAATGTCGCCTTTTCCGGCAATGCAGGTGCTGTTGTTTGAAGATGAGATTATTTCTGAAACGCCGCGTTTTATGAGTGTCAGCTATCAACTCGACGGTAAAAACGGAATGGTCCCTTTGCAGGCGATTTTAAAAGCTGAGCTGACAGCAGATCGTTACCTAAACCAGATTCGATTTGAAATCGATAGCGGTAAAATTGAAAAGAATATGCGTTTAATGCAAGAAACTTATGCACGGTTGTTGAATGGCTTAGAAACCGGTAAGCAAATCACGGTGACGGTTGAGCATCGAACACTCGGTCAGCATCAGTATCAATTTACTTTGGAAGGATTGAATAAGGTGTTACAGCCTTATCAACGAATTTGTCGTTGAGTTAAAGAGTGCTAACAACGAAGCTATTCTTGAAAACCTCGCCGAAACGAAGAACTCGACGCCGGAAGGGGTAAGTCGAGACAGAGGCTTTGTAAAATTTTACTTTGCCTAAGGTCATTTGGACTTGTTCTGCGTTTGCTAAAAGCCTCGAAGAGTAATGTTGATGTTCTTCGAGGCTTTTTCGTCTTAGCGATTAAAACTCGTCCCAGTTATCCTGACTATTCGATGTTGGCGTTGTTTCGGAACGAGCGGGCTTAGGTGCTGTAATAGGTTTTTTCTCTGCTACCTTCGCATCGTTCTGTTCGCTTAGTTTAAAGCGGGCTATAAAGTTTGCTTGGTCGGTGGCTTGCTCACTCATATTGGTCGCTGTGGCCGAAAGTTGCTCAACTAAGGCGGCATTTTGTTGAGTGGCTTGGTCAAGATGCGCCATCGCTAGGTTAATCTGTTCAATCCCTTTTGCTTGTTCATAAAAGGTTTGCGAAGATTCGGAAACCAGCGATTCGAGCTTTTTGACCTTTTCTACCATACCTTCAAATACGGTATTGGTATGCTCAACGTGTTCGGTGCCTTTCTCGATTTGCGTGGTGGTTGAGGAAATCAGGCTCGAAATATCTTTGGCTGCTTCCGCTGAGCGTTGCGCTAAACTACGAACTTCTCCGGCTACTACGGCAAAGCCGCGGCCATGTTCGCCGGCTCGTGCCGCTTCGACCGCTGCATTTAAGGCTAATAGATTGGTTTGGAAGGCAATGCTATCGATGACGCCGGTAATTTCGCTGACTTTTTTACTCATCTCGGTGACTTCATGCATTGCCGTAATGGTTTGTTTCATAACCTCAATGCCTTCTTGTGCGGTCATCGCGGTTTCTCGGGAAATTTCATCTGCCAGTTTCATATTGTCGGCAGTATGTTTGGTCGTCGAGGTAATTTCTTCCATACTCGCAGCGGTCTCTTCTAAGCTAGCTGCTTGCTGTTGAGTACGTTCGGAAAGGTCTTCACTGGCGGTAGAAACTTCGTGTGCCATAGTGCCGATTTCCGTCGCACCGGTGCGGATGTTGTTAAGGGTTGAGTCCATATTGGTCATCGAGTTGTTAATCTCGACTTTCATGGTTTCCAACTGACCTTGGAATTCACCGCTCATGCGTTGTGTTAAATCCCCTTCGCTCATTTTACTCAGAACCGCAGAGACATTACTCAACGTGGTTGAGAAGCTAGATAAAAGAGTGTTAACCGATTTGGAAATCTCTTTCTCGAACTCTTTAAGGTGTTCGGTTTCGATTTTGTTTGCTAATTGACCTTGTGCGGCTTCGGCAATAATTCGCTCGATATTGCTTTCAATTTCCAATTGGTGAGTCATGTTTTTCCATTCGGTGATAAAGCCGATACGTTGCCCCTGCTCGTCGTGGATTGGGTCAACGGTTAAATCCAGAATTACGTCACCGATTTGAATGCGTGATTTGTAAGTGTCTTTCAAATTGTCGAGAATCTGGATTTGATGGCTTGGATTGACGTGAAATACATCAATGTTTTTATGAATCAGATTCTGACTGTCGAAATTTGGCAGGTATTTTTGTAGGTCCGGTTCAACTTCTTCGAGCATTTTCTGCAAAGAGTCGTTGACGAAAATAATGCTACGGAAGCGGTCAGCCACCATAATATTTGTGCTAGCGGATTTTAAGGCTTGTTCGATACGTGTTGCGGAAAGCAAGTCTTCATGCGCTTGGTCAAGATCAGTCCCGATTTTAATCTGCATTGATTGAATCCGGCCGAGAATTTTTTGCACGCGGTTGCTGCCGAAACTGTCGATATGGTTGTCGAATTTTCCACCGGAAATAGCGGTTAGATTGTTCTCTATTAATGTCAGTTTCTGATTGTGCTTGTACATAATGAAGATTATCAACGCGACAAAAGTGAACTGCAGTAATTCAAATAGCCATATTGGGATCAGTTCAAGGATGTTAGGGAAGAAAGTCGGCACAAAAGCGGTAAACATCTCCAGTGCAGCAATTAGGATGACCAATGACGCTGTGTTGAAGTGACGCAGTGGGTTAAGGCGGGTTTCGCTGCTTTGAACCACACCGTTTTTGATGGTCATGCGACCGGCCTCAATCTCTTTGTAGGCAAAGGTGGCAAGTTGTTTTTCTTCTTCGGTTGCAGCCATGCGCAATGACATATAACCGGTGATTTCGCCATCTTCAAATACCGGCGTTGCATTGGCATGCACCCAGTAATGATCGCCGTTTTTACAACGGTTTTTAACGATTTGCGACCAAGGTTTACCTGCTTGGATGGTGTCCCAGAAATCTTTGAACACTATTGCCGGTACATCTGGATGGCGCAGGATATTGTGTGGTTCTCCAACCAGTTCCGACCATTCGTAGCCACTGGCATCGAGGAAGGCTTCATTAACGGCAGTGATATTTCCGTAGAGATCGGTGTGAGAAACAATTTTGGTACCAAGTGGTAACACGTGCTCTTTTTGAGTGACAGGTCCGTTATCGCGCATTTTGTTCACCATTGTCAATAATGTAAAGAATATCTTATTGCTAGCTGCTTAAAAACGGCTTGTTTGGGAATAAGTATTCACTTTTTATCAGCGGTGCGAATTGCTAAATAACAGGCGTTAAAATTTTGTGATGCGTGCTTTTACGAGTGTTGTTAGTGTTGCTTAGAGTAAAATTTTTCAGGGTGAGTTAAACGTGCTTTAAAAGCGTGGCTGACGCTTTTGGCTCATTTGCGCCAAGCGTTGTTTGTATTCGATAAATTCCAGAATATATTGGCGCTGAATCGGTGTAATATTTTGAAAGTGCAATTTTAAGTATGCCCCTTTGTCATTGTTATGTCGATGGGTGACCTTGCCTAAAATTTTTAAGGTGCGGAAGTATTCGGAAGTAGGGATTTCGAAAACCAGTTCCAGCTCGGTGCCCACTCTTGCTCCGCGTGGCGACTGCACACCGGCATTTTCTATCGATAAGTCGGCAAGTACTGCCGCAACTTGGCCGTTTTTACCGATAAGAGTGACCGTGCGGTCGGTTTTCACACTAATAGAATCCATTACTGTGTTTCCTAGTTTCCCGATTTCTGAATGCTTAGACTATGAATCAAAGCGTTGGTGGTAGTTAAAAAAAGCGTTAATCTCGTAAGCTTGGTAAGGCTTCATCTGATTAAACGCCAGACCGGTTAAGTACTGACCGCGAACCTTGTCGCAGCGTGCTACGACGCAGGATAGATCGATTTTGATGTAGCCGTCCTCACTCGGTAAATTGATATGTACCAAAAACTCGTCTTTCGGTTGTAGCGGTTCACTCATCAAAACACCGCAACCGCATAGGGAAAGATCGATCAGTTTGCCGTTCAAAGAACAAGGTTTGATGAACTCCACCGGCAGATTAATACTGACCCTTTCTCCGCAACGTCGTTCGTATGCGGATTTTGTGCTAGAGCCTGAAGGTTCGGTTACTGACATAATTTCTCCTGAGAAATCGCCGTATAAATGGTGCTAAGCGAAAAGCTCGCCAAAAAGCGTATTGTAAATGATTTTTTACGAAGAGCAGCTAAGAGCGATGCCTTTCATTGCTGCATTTGGCTGTTCCAAAAAGTGGCGGTAATTGTTTTGCAATTCTGACGGTGGGTTGTTTGGCGTTTGTAGCCACTGCATGGTTTGGGCAAGCAGTTGGTAATCACCGCTTTCGCAATTTTCGATAATTTCCTGTGCAATATGATTGCGCAGAACAAAATCGACAGTCTGCTGCTGAATTTGTCGTTGGCGATGTTCGCGTTGCTGCTTTTCGGTTCGGGCTAGGTAAGTCTGCTGCCAGTCGCGCCACGCTTTGCTGTCGCCGATAAAATCATTCCATTGCTGTTCACGCTCGCTTTCAAGTAAAGCCAGTTTTTTGAAAAAGTGATGAAAGTCGATATCGCTTTGGTCCATTAAGATCAGACTGTCGGCGATAAAGTCGCGGTCGTTTTCATTAATATCTGCTAGGCCGAATTTATTTCCCATCGCTTGCAGATAAGCTTGGTTGTAATGAATTACATAAGCGTCCAGCGCTTGTTCAATCTGCTTACTGTCTAATAACATCGCGAAGGCTTGCCCGAGCACTTGGCAATTCCACAAGCCGATATTGGGTTGCTGGCTATAGGCATAGCGGCCTTCGCTGTCGGAATGATTACAGATGTAGTGAATTTTGAAGTCGTCCAAAAAAGCGTAAGGGCCAAAATCGAAGGTCTCGCCGGCAATCGACATATTGTCCGAGTTCATAACCCCATGGCAAAAGCCGACCGCTTGCCATTTGGCAATCATCTGCGCGGTGTTGATGCAAACCTCTCGTAACAGTTCTGCATAGCGGGTGCTTTCCGGTTCATCGGCAAGATGAGGGTAGACGAGCTCGATCACATAGTCAGCCAACTGAATAAAGCTGGCGCGGTCATTGATTTCTGCCAGCCATTCAAAATGCCCAAAGCGCACATGGGTTTTCGCGGTACGGATATAGCTAGCACGGTTTTCAATTTTTTCGCGATAGACCGGTTCTGGACTATGGCACAGACTTAAACAGCGAGTGGTCGGAACATTTAGATAATGTAGTGCCTCGCCAATCAAATATTCACGTACGGCGGAGCGTAGAACGGCTCGGCCGTCACCTCGACGTGAGAAAGGCGTCATGCCAGCGCCTTTTAGATGCAAATCCCACGAGCGATCATTGTGTAATGTTTGTCCGAGTAATAAACCGCGTCCATCGCCTAAATCCGGATTGTAGTAACCGAACTGGTGGCCGGTATATTTTTGCGCCAAGGGGGTGAAGTCTTCCGGCATTGCTTCGCCACTGGTCAGTTGGCGGATTTGCTGATCGTTTAAATCGATACCAATCTCTGCTGCGAGAGAACGGTTGTAGTGCACTAAGCGAGCATCAATCAACGGTTCAGGGCTGATGACTTGGTAGAAATGGCTTGGTAGTTGTCTGTAGTGGTTAGTGAAGTGATTCATGTTGAGGTCATTGGCGATGGATGAGAAATGCTTATTCTATCGAATTTTGTGAGCTTAACTGCGATCAGAGCGCCTTGATTGCTGAATTTTTCAGCCGAAACAGAGTCAAATATGAATTTTCAACAGGCCTTATGCTAAGCTAAAATGCTGAGATTCAAATTTTTATCGCTTATTTGGTTAGCGAAAGGAGGCCGAGATGGAATATCAATTACAGGTTGATAATATCAAGTGCGGCGGTTGCGCCGGTTCGATTAGCAAAAAGCTAAATCAGATAGAGCAACTGAGTGACGTACAGGTCGATATTGAACAAGGTATGGTTGCTTTTCAAAGCGATGATGATTCTGGACAAATTCTAATCGAAGTTAAAGCGGCATTATTAAAAATGGGTTATCCGGAAACCGGTTCGGTGGAAGGTGCTCGTGCTATGGGCGCAAAGGCTAAATCATTTGTCTCTTGCGCAGTTGGTAAGATGTCGGACTCAGAATAAAACAGCATTGCTTTCTGGATAGAGGGGATAAGGCGTGGATCAAACCACAATGAATTACGATGGTGTCGAGCAACGCAGTGTTGCCGATTTTGCCGAACAGGCGTATTTGGATTATGCGATGTATGTCATTCTGGATCGCGCCTTGCCGCATATCGGCGATGGCCTGAAACCGGTACAACGACGCATTCTGTACGCCATGTCTGAATTGGGGTTAAAGGCAACGGCTAAATTCAAAAAATCGGCGCGTACTGTCGGTGACGTACTTGGTAAATTCCATCCGCATGGTGATTCTGCTTGCTACGAGGCGATGGTGTTGATGGCGCAGGATTTCTCCTATCGTTATCCGTTGATTGATGGACAGGGTAACTGGGGTTCTCTGGATGATCCGAAATCGTTTGCGGCGATGCGTTATACCGAATCCCGCTTGTCGAAATTCAGCCAGTTGCTTTTGCAGGAAATTGGCCAAGGTACGGTCGATTGGACACCGAACTTTGACGGCACCATGGATGAACCGACTATTTTGCCGTCGCGTGTGCCGCATGTGCTACTGAACGGCACTTCGGGCATTGCTGTCGGTATGGCGACCGACATCCCTCCGCATAATTTGCGTGAACTGATTAATGCCTGTGTGGCACTGCTTGAATCGCCAAAGATTACCTTGGAAGAGTTGCTGGAATATTTGCCCGGGCCGGATTATCCGAACAAAGCGCAGATTATCAGTAGCGCCGACGAGCTGAAGAAAATGTATCAGACCGGTCAGGGTTCAATTAAACAGCGTGCCGGTTATCAGGTCGAAGACGGCGTCAATGTGGTGGTCGATGCTTTGCCTTATCAGGTTTCCGGTTCCAAGGTTTTAGAACAAATCGCAACCCAAATGCGTGCTAAGAAACTGCCGATGGTAGTGGATTTGCGTGATGAATCGGATCATGAAAATCCGGTGCGTTTAGTGGTTGAACTCCGTTCCAAACGTGTTGATGTCGAAACCACTATGTTGCATTTGTTCGCGACGACGGATTTGGAAAAGAGCTATCGCGCCAACTTCAATGTTATCGGTCTGAACGGTCGTCCGCAGGTCAAGAATTTGCATATGATGCTGAGCGAATGGCTGGAGTATCGTCAAGAGACCGTACGCCGACGTTTGCAATATCGATTGGATAAGGTGTTGGCTCGCTTGCATATTTTGGACGGTTTGTTGATTGCCTTCCTGAATATTGATGAAGTGATTGCTATTATCCGTGAAGAGGACAAGCCAAAACCGGTACTAATGGAACGTTTTGGTTTGACCGATATTCAAGCGGAAGCGGTATTGGAATTAAAACTTCGTCACTTGGCGAAACTCGAAGAGATGAAAATTCGCGGCGAGCAGGAAGAATTAGCGAAAGAGCGCGATAAGTTAGAGAAGATTCTCGGTTCGGCAGCGCGATTGAAAACCTTGGTGAAAAAAGAATTATTGGCCGATGCCGAAGAGTATGGCGACGAGCGAAATTCGCCGTTAATCGAAGCCAAAGGCGCGCAAGCGATGAGCGAGCAAGACTTATTGCCGTCGGAAGCGGTGACTGTTGTCTTATCCGAAAATGGTTGGGTGCGCGCTGCCAAAGGCCACGATATTGACGGTCAAAATCTTGGTTATAAGTCCGGTGATTCTTTCTTGGCGCAGTCGAGCGGGCAGAGTCGGCAAATGGCTGTATTCCTCGATACGACTGGACGAAGCTATTCACTGCCGGCGCATAGTTTACCGTCGGCACGTTCGCATGGTGAACCATTAACCGGTAGCTTAAAACCCTCTGTCAATAGCAGCTTTACGAAGGTGCTGTTAGCGAATCCGAAAGACAAATTTGTACTGGCAAGTAGTGCTGGTTATGGCTTTGTTACCGAGTTTGAAAATCTCTATTCGAAAAACAAAGCCGGTAAAGCGATGATTACCTTACCAAAAGGTGCCAAGGTATTGACGCCTTCAGCGGTTGCCGATAATCCATTGTTGGCGGTGGTTACCAGTGAACCGCGTTTATTGGTGTTTCCGATGGAGGAATTGCCGGAGTTGGCGAAGGGCAAGGGCAATAAATTGATTCAACTACCAAAAGGCGAAGAGGTCAATGCGGTCTTGGCCTTTAACGAAAACGATAAACTGACCTTAAGAACGGATAAGTATGAAAAGCAGTTCGGGCCGACTGCACTGCAAGAAGCTTTGGGTTCGCGCGCTAAACGCGGCATTGTTTTGCCGCGTACCCTGAAAAAAGTCATCGCGATCGACAAGGTGGAAAACTAGGTCTGCTAGTCGCTTTTAAGTTGATGATAATTAAGAGTAAATTAGGTTGACCGTAATTAGTCAGAAGCGCTGTCTGATTGGGTGTTATAACTTCTGGTACAGCAATTGCTTAATTCAATTTCTGGTCTATGCTAAAGATTTTTGCTTATGGCCGTTAACTCTTTTACGTCAATTTTTTAGAAGGGCGCACTCCGCGCTTTCGTTGTCTTATATGTCTCATGTAAGTCGTTTATAGGTCGCTTATGATTGCTAAACCGATTGCCATCTTGATTATCATCGCCAGCTTTTTAGGTGGTTTTGTGATGATGGGTGGAAACCTCGCCGCTTTGTGGCATCCATCTGAAT
Source organism: Thiomicrorhabdus marina (assembly GCF_017571465.1). Taxonomy (GTDB): domain Bacteria; phylum Pseudomonadota; class Gammaproteobacteria; order Thiomicrospirales; family Thiomicrospiraceae; genus Thiomicrorhabdus; species Thiomicrorhabdus marina. Next base: position 87,065 of record NZ_JAGETV010000007.1, read on the forward strand.
TGGTGGTCATTTTAGGGATTGCGATTGGTGCCTTTATGGCTTCAACACCAGTCAATGTCTGGATGCGTACCATGCGTTTTCTCGGACGCTACTTTGCCGGAGACCGTGTTTCCAAAGAGCTTTATCAAGAGACCTTGGCGCTATTGGAAGAGTTATCTCGCCTATCTCGCAGTTCCGGTGTTTTGGCATTGGAAAAGCATCTTTTGGCGCCGGAAGATAGTCCTATTTTCTCGCAATATTCTCGTGTTTTGAAGCATCCTGACTTGAAGAAGTTCATCACTGAAAATTTCAGCTACTTATTATTAAACCCGCCTGCGTCACAGAATTTTCATGACCATTTGCACCGTCAGATTAGTGCCATGATTAACTCAATGATGGAAGTGCCGCGTGCTGCCGGTAAGGTTGCCGATTGGTTACCGGGTTTTGGGATTGTCGCCGCGGTTATGGGCGTTATTCTGACCATGGATATGCTAGGCGGTGATATGGATGTTGCTGTGATTGGTGGTGCTATAGGAGCCGCTCTGGTTGGTACTCTAACGGGAGTCTTTGTCGCTTTTGCAGTGATGGCGCCGTTTGTGCATGCTATAGAAGTGATGATTCGTCAGGATAGAAATTTGTTTGAAATGGCGGCCTCATTTATGGAATCTTATGCTAACGGTGTATCGCCGAGTTTATCGGTGGAAATTGGTCGTCAGATTGTGCCGCCGGAGTTCGCTGTTCCAAGGCCGGATGAGGAATAATGTATGTCGGATATGGATGAAGGCGGCGCGCACGGAGGTTCATGGAAAATAGCTCTCGCGGATTTAATGACCGTCCTGATGGTGTTGTTCTTAGTTCTGTGGCTGATTTCGATTGTCGATCCTAAAGACCGTCAAGCTTTTGTCAATGCCATGCAAGGTGAACCGCCAATAGGTGCCGAAGTCGATGATCAACAACTGTTTACGCCGCAAGTTGAGTTGATTGATCTGGAGATGAAGCCTCCGGTTAGCCGCGATGAAGTCGAGAAAGCGCTTAAGGACGTGAATCCGAAAGATGTTGAAATCGAAGAGACTGCCGACTACTTGAAAATCACTTTACACTCGGATAGCTTTTTCGAGAGCGGTCGCGCCACCATTACCGACGCTACGCGTGAACAGTTAGAGGTGCTGGGCGAGACCTTAGCTGGTCGTGATCAGGCGATTACCATCACCGGTTATACCGATAATATTCCCATTAGTAATCTCGTCTATCCATCTAATTGGGAGTTGTCGGCAGGGCGTGCAGCGACGGTTGCCAGAACTTTTATTTATATGGGGTTGGCTTCATCACAAATAACTATTTCCGGTAAGGCGGATAATAATCCTGTGGCGGATAATGACACGGCTTATGGTCGCTCGTTGAATCGTCGGGTGATTATCTTTGTAGATAAGTATCCGGAGGAAACAGAGAAGCCGGTTAGCGAGCCGCAAGGTAATCCGTTTAAAGCCGGACGCGTCCAGTAATTTATTATTGTGAGTTTTCTTTGTTTAAGAGCAGTGCTGGCACTCTGGGTCTTTTTTCAGATTTAGGGTGCGAATCATCATTGTGTAAGCGTCAATAATCATTAGCTTTCCTGTTAGAGTCGGTAAGCCAAGCAGCGCTTTGACCGCCTCGATTGCCTGCATCGAACCGACCATGCCGACCACGGGCGACAGTACGCCATTTTGTGAACAGGTCAGTTCTTGACCGCTGTCTTCCGAGTAAAGGCATTGATAACATGGGCTGTCAGGATTGCGGAAATCATAGGTGCTCAGTTGACCTTCCCAGCGAATTGCCGCACCGGAAATCAACGGCTTTTGTGCTTTGTGACAAGTGCGGTTCAGGGCAAAGCGCGACGCGAAATTATCGGTACAATCCAGAACCACATCAGCACTGATAACCAATTCTTGTATCTCTTCTTCACTTAATTTGCGGTCGATAGTTGCAATCTCAATTAGGCGGTTTAGTTGGGCTAAATTGCTTTTTGCCGAGGCGACTTTTGCTTGGCCGACATTGAGTTCGCGATGCACGATTTGACGTTGCAGATTGGAGTCATCGACTTCATCGAAATCGACCAGCGTTAGTTTGCCAATGCCAGCGGCAGCCAGATAAAGCGATGCCGGCGAGCCTAGACCTCCTAAACCGAAAATCACCGCGTGCGACTGCGCCAAGGTCAGTTGACCGCTGTAGTCGATTTCCGGCATTAGAATTTGGCGGCTGTAGCGTGAAAGTTCTTCGTTACTTAGTTCGGTTTTATTGGGATTCATAATCCGTCCTATTTGCTGCTTGGCATCTGCCCGAAAGTAATGCGGTCATTAGTGCCGTAATCTTGGCGGCTTTCGATATTGATATAACCGTCTTGGCGCAGAATTTCTTGCACCGCTTGTGCTTGATTATACCCGTGCTCAATTAGCAACCAGCCCGCTGCTTTGAGGTGCGCTTTGGCTTGTTCGCTAATCAAGCGAATATCGTCCAGTCCATCGGCGCCAGAAGTTAAAGCGGTAATCGGTTCAAAGCGTACATCGCCTTGCTCAAGATGCGGGTCTTGTTCTTCAATGTAGGGTGGGTTGCTGGCAATAAGGTCAAATTGTTTACCGGCCAAAGGTTCGCACCAAGAGCCGTGTAAGCAGGTAATCGGGAGGTTTAGAGTTTCGCTGTTGTTCTTAGCGACGGCCAGCGCGGCTTCAGAAAAATCGACGGCGCTGATAGTGGCATGTGGCAATTCGGATTTTAGTGCTAGGGCAATAGCACCGGTGCCGGTACCTAAATCGGCAATCTCTGCTTGCGGTTTGTCGGCGAGAAGTTGCAGTGCGGTTTCCACTAGGGTTTCAGTGTCTGGACGCGGGATAAGCGTGTCTGGCGTGACTTTAAGGCTTAACCCCCAAAACTCGCGTTCACCAATCAGGTGGGCAATCGGTTTGCCGAGCATGCGTTCACGACATAAATTGCGAAACTGTACGACGACATCATTATCGACAATTTTTTCCGGCCAAGTGTATAGATAGGTGCGGTCTTTATCGAGCAGATGTGCCAGCAGGATTTCAGCTTCCAGTTTTGGAGAATCGACAAAGGCACAAGGCTCCATGGCTTGAGAACCTTGTGTCAGCACCTGCTCAATGGAATAGCCGACCTGCATCTATTTAGCTGTCTGCGTTCAATGAGGCAAGCTGTTCCGCTTGATGTTCCTGAATCAGCGGGTCAATGACATGATTCAAGCCGCCGTTCATCACTTCATCCAATTTATAAAGGGTTAGGTTGATGCGGTGGTCGGTGACGCGGCCCTGCGGATAATTGTAGGTGCGAATTCGTTCTGAACGGTCACCGCTGCCGACTAAGCTCTTACGCTCTTGGGCGATTTCAGCATCGTGTGCTTGCTGTTTGGTATCCATAATACGTGCTGCCAAAAGCGACATGGCACGGGCACGGTTTTTGTGCTGCGAACGTTCATCTTGACATTCCACTACTGTGCCGGTCGGCAAGTGAGTGATACGGATTGCTGAATCGGTTTTGTTAACGTGCTGACCACCTGCACCCGAGGCACGGAAAGTATCCACTTTTAGGTCGGACGGATTCAGTTCGACCTGTTCGACATCCGGTGCTTCCGCCATGATAACCACCGTTGCTGCTGAAGTATGGACACGGCCTTGAGTTTCAGTGGCTGGTACACGTTGTACGCGATGTGCGCCGGATTCAAACTTCAAGCGCGAATAAGCGCCGGCACCGATAATACGCGCGATAATCTCTTTATAACCGCCATGCTCGCCTTCATTGGAGTTGATGACTTCGACCTTCCATTTCATCGATTCTGCATAACGAGAATACATTTTGAACAGGTCGCCGGCGAAAATCGCGGCTTCGTCTCCACCGGTACCGGCACGTACTTCCAAGAAGATATTGGACTCATCGCGAGGATCTTTCGGTAGCAGCATTTTCTGCAAATCTTGTTCGAAACCTTCAATCGCCGCTTTCAGTTCAGGAATTTCTTCCTTAGCCATTTCTGCCATCTCTGGATCGCCGGAACGGAGCATTTCGTCGGCTTCATTCAAGTCGCTTTCGGCACTAATATAGGAATTGAATGTCTCCACCACTGGCGTCAATTGTGCATGCTCTTTAGTCAGTGCTGTGAATTTGTTCATATCAGCCATGACATCCGGATCGGAAATCAGGTGGTTTAGCTCTTCAAGGCGTTCCACTAAGGTTTCTAGTTTTATGCGAATCGACTGTTTCACGGTGGTTATCTCTTAAATTTGTATGAATAGGGTGAATGCTGCCGTGCAGGAGGTACGGCGAGTTGGCCTAGCTATTTTTTGCAGACCGGATCGTCACGGCAGATAAGTAGCTGTGCGGCATTATCGATAAGGTTCTGATCGCCTTCCAGACCGGCTTTATTCAGCTTGGCAGTCGGAGTATGTAGTAGACGGTTGGTCAATTGATTGGCAAGACGTTTAATGACGTCTTCGATATCATTGCCTTGTTCAATTTGATGCAAGGCGTGTTCTAACGCTTGTTCTTTAATCTGCATCGCTTGTTGGCGATACTCTTGGATAATCGGTTTAACCTGCGCGATGGCGTTTTGTTGCGCCATGAAGTTTTCCGCTTGCAGATCGATGATTTCTTCGGCTTGCAGGGCGGCGCTTTGGCGCGATTGTTTATTGCTCTCGATAATCTCTTGCAGGTCATCGACGGTATATAGATAAACATTGTCTAAATTGCCGATGCTGGCTTCAATGTCTCGTGGCACGGCAATATCAACCATAAACATCGGACGGTTTTTGCGTTTCTTTAAGGCTTGCTTAACTTGGTCGCGTTTTAGAATCGCATAAGGGCTACCGGTCGAGCCGATAACAATATCCGCTTCATGAAGGTGGTCGTCTAACTCTTCTAACTGAATACCGTAACCGGCAACGCTTTCCGCCAGACGATGGGCGCGTTCGTATGTACGGTTAGCGATAATCAGCTTGCCGATATTGGCTTCTTTTAAATGACGTGCCACTAATTCGATCGTCTCACCGGCACCGAGCAAAACAGCCGTTTGTTCGCTAAGATCACCAAAGAACTGTTTAGAAAGCGAAACAGCCGAGAATGCGACTGAAACCGGGCTAGTGCCGATAGCGGTGTCGGTACGGACTTGCTTGACGGTTTTAAAGATGTGCTGGAACAGCGTGTCCATAGTTTGGTGGATGCCGTCATTCTTGTGCGCAGCATTGTAGGCGTCTTTAATCTGTCCGAAAATCTGCGGTTCACCTAGTACTAGGGAGTTCAAACCTGAAGCAACACGCATAATGTGCTTAACCGCATCAATGTCTTGATGTTGGTATAGGAATGGCTCGATACTACGTTCCGGTAAATTAAAAAAATCATGTAGCCATTGGCGAATTTTTTCAACGTCAGCTTCGTTCTTCTGAGTGCTGTAAATCTCGGTGCGATTGCAGGTAGAAAGGATAATGCATTCGGAAACTAAGGATTGCGCTTTCAGTTCTTGAAAGGCTTTTTTGGCTAAGTCAGGGGTAAACGATACGGTTTCACGGATATCGACAGGAGCCGTTTCGTGATTGACACCGAGAGTGATTAGCTTCATATTAAGTGTTTACCGTTGACCCAAAAAGCGTATGCAGACGCATCCAAAGAGGCGTAATTCTGCTAAATTATCGACATAATTGCAAGTTTTTGTCTATCGCCCGGCATTGTCGTTGCTTCGGTAATGGAATCATTTATTTAGGCATATCGGGCAAGGTGAAAAAATGCGATAAATCGCTCTACGTAGGAATATTCAAGGTTTCCCCAAGATTGATGGCAGTTAACCTTTTTACTTATCGTTACAATATTAAGATTGCAGTTTTGCAGTAGACCTGAAAAGATGGTTCTCGTGAACCTGGTTCAAATCTGTCGTATTCTGTGACCAGAAGTGCTTTATAAGCATCATTTTTCATCACTTCTAAACTTAATGACCGCTCGTCTATAGCTTTAACATTTGAGACATTATGAAAACAAAATTGCCACAGTTTATACCTCTACCTTTTAAACCGACTGCGATTCGTTCATTGGTACTTTGCGCCAGTTTGCTCGGTATACAAGGTTGTGCATCGGTAGATGCAGGTATTGAGAAAAATAATGCCCCTGTGATTAATTTGGCTAATAGTGAGCAAGCGGAACCGAGTAAAGAGGTCAGTGAGAAAACGGATTCTGTTATAGCGGCGGTTGAGCCAATTCATAATTTTATTTCCGATAAACGTCTGACTGCCGAGCAGATGTTTATGTTACTGCAAGCTGAAATGCGTCTTAAGCGCGGTTTAACCGGTCAGGCTTATCAGATCTATTATCAACTGGCAGAAGAGACGCAAGATACGGAAATTGCCAAGCACTCCTTTAATGTCGCTATGGCAACTTTCAGTGCTGATAACATTAATGAGGCCGTGGCTTTATGGCGTAAGTTGGATCCTAAAGCCGAGGATGCTTGGCGTGCAAGTTTTGTGCTGAGTTTGCGAGCCGGTAATTTATCGCAGGCGTTAGAAGAGTGGCAGAATTATGCAGACCTGACTCCGGCTGATATCAACCAGGATATTTTAGTTGCTGCAAAACGTGCTGTGTCCGGCATGATTGGCGATTTAGTGATTGCGCAGGATTTCATGAACTTGATTGTCGAGCGATATTCTCAACAATGGGCAAGTTATCTCGGTCAAGGCATGATTGCTGCGGCTAAGAAAGATTATCCTCTTGCGTTGGAGGGATTAAATAAGTCGCTGTCATTTGATGATTTTGAAGAAAGGGATCAAGTTTACACTCTATTGGCTAAGATTTATCTGCAGATGGGGCAATACCAGCAGGGTATTGCGCAACTCCGCAGCTATGCCGAGAAAAATCCCGAAGATATTGAATTGCAGGAACGCCTAGCACGTCTTGAAGTGCAAGCTGGTATGAATGCCGATGCACAAGTGCGTTATCAAAAAATTGTTGATGCGAATCCTGAACAATATTCAGCCAAGTTTGCTTTGGCATTATTACAGTTAGAAAATAAAGAGTTTGTCCCGGCGAAACAGGCGTTTACCGAATTGCTGGAAATTCCGGCCTATACAGAAATTGGTAATTATTATCTTGGTTATGCGCTGCAAGAAGAAGGCCGAAATGAAGAAGCGTTACAGTTTTTTTCCAAGGTAGAATCGCCGGTTTATCAAACTGATGCGCTGTTACATCAAGCGGAGATTTATTTTTCGCAGAATGAAAAAGATAAGGCTTATCAAAGTTTAGCGAAGGTTGATGTTAGTAAACAAGCCAATCAGGTTAAGATGCTATTGGCTAAAGCGATTTTTTTGCGTTTAGAAGATAAATATTCCGAAGCAGCCGATGTATTACAACAATTATTGGATGTACAGCCAGATAATCAACGCGCTCTGTTGGAACAGGCGAATATCTTTTATGCCTTAGAACGTTTTGCAGATTACGAAACAAACATGCAACAATTGCTGCATCTGGATGAAAACAATGTCGATGCGTTGAACGGCCTAGGTTATTACTATGCCGAGCAGGGTATTAATTTGCCGCAAGCTCAGCTTTTAATTGAGCGTGCTTTGCAAATAGAGCCGGATAACTTTTTCATTCTTGATAGTATGGGTTGGGTTCTATTTCAACAAAAACGGTATGCAGACGCGGTGCCTTATCTGGAAAAAGCTTACGCCGTCAAAGACGATGAAGTGGTTGGCGAGCATTTGATTCGTGCCTACTGGATGGCGGGGATGAAAGGCAAAGCGCAAGCGTTATGGGATGAATTTTCCGAGCGTTTTAAGAAAAATCAAGAGTTTACGAATTTACAAGAATGGATTCAGAAAGGTAGTTGATAAGTAGCGTGGTATAAGGTCATAAAGTTTGCCGAATTTTTTCTAAAAAAATGTTGAACTTTCAAAAAATGGCTGTATCATACGCACCTGTCTCGAATGACACAGATACAACAGGGATATGGCCAAGTGGTAAGGCATCTGGTTTTGATCCAGTGTACCGCAGGTTCGAATCCTGCTATCCCTGCCATTATCTGCCTTCCGAATTCCCCAAATCATTTTTTCCTCTGAACAGGAGCGCCTTAAATGGCTACAAAAAATGTCATGATTTTTGCGGGAAACGCAAATGTCAGTCTAGCAGAAAAGATCTCTGAATATTTAGATATCCCACTCGGCAAAGCGGACGTTGGTCGTTTCAGCGACGGCGAAATCATGGTCGAAATAAAAGAATCTGTTCGTGGACAGGATGTTTACGTTTTACAGCCTACCTGTACTCCAGAACCTGCAGTTAACCTAATGGAAATGCTGGTGATGATTGATGCGCTAAAACGTGCTTCAGCCGGACGTATTACAGCTGTAATCCCCTATTATGGTTTTGCTCGCCAAGACCGTCGCCCTCACTCTGCACGTGTTCCAATCACAGCGCGTTTATCCGCTGATATGATTACCTCAGCCGGTGCTGACCGTGTAGTAACTGTTGACTTGCACGCTGACCAGATCCAAGGTTTCTTCAATATCCCGGTAGATAATATCTACGGTTCTCCGCTTTTGGTTGAAGATATGAACCAAACTCAGGATTTGCAGAATGTAACTATTGTTTCACCGGATATGGGTGGCGTGGTACGTGCTCGTGCGGTTGCGAAAGCGATTGACGCTGATATGGCGATTATCGATAAGCGTCGTCCAAAAGCGAATGTTGCACAAGTGATGAATATCATTGGTGAGATTGAAGGGCGTGACTGTATTATTATTGATGATATGGTCGATACCGCAGGTACGCTTTGTAAGGCGGCAGGCGCTTTAATGGAACGTGGCGCTAAAAGTGTTTCAGCTTATGTTGTGCATGCGGTACTTTCCGGCCCGGCAGTTGAAAATATTCAAGGCTCGGTCTTGAAAGAATTGGTGGTTACCGACTCGATTCCGGAAAGCGATGCGGCACGTAAGTGCGAAAAAATCCGTCGCGTCAGCGTTGCGGAGTTGCTAGGCGAAACTATCCGTCGCATTAACTTAGAAGAGTCGGTAACGGCGTTAATGAAGCATTAAGCCGTTATCGAACTCCTTATAAAGCGCCTTTTTAGGCGCTTTTTGCGTTTTAGGCATTTTGTAATCAAAGGTTATTCTTACAGGCTTTTTCTTTTTGGCTAAGGTATTGAAAAAGCAGTGGAAATTTTTTGGAATTTTAGTATAATCCGCGCTCTGCTTGTGTTTGGTCGCGAACACGAGTTTTATTAATTTGATAAGCATGCATTAAACGCTTATCTACTTTGGAGAAAAGCAATGAGCCAAAATTGGACAGCAGAAATCCGTTCTGAAGAAGGGAAAGGTGCGAGCCGCCGCCTTCGTCACGCGGGTCGTGTACCAGCAATCATCTACGGTGGCGATAAAGACGCCGTTTCAGTTTCTTTCGACGGTAACTTCGTAGCCCACGTTTTCGATAACACAGCAATGTTTAACTCTGTTGTAACTGTTGACGTAAACGGTGGTGATGCTGAGCAAGTCGTTGTTAAAGACATTCAACGTCACCCAGCAACTAACGAAGTAGCACACATGGACCTACAACGCGCGAGCGGTGATATGGTTGTTACTAAGAAAGTTCCTCTGAACTTCTCTGGTAAAGCAGCTGCGCCTGGTGTGAAAATGGGTGGTCTTATGTCTTTCCTACAACCTACTGTAGAAGTACGTTGTGCTGCGAAAGATCTACCAAGCTCTGTTGAAGTTGATGTTTCTAAAATGGAAGCTGGTAGCAGCCTACGTCTATCTGAGTTGACTATGCCAGAAGGTGTTATCCTAACTGCATTGACTCACGGCAACACTGACTATGACCAAGCGGTTGTTAACATCGGTAAGCCTAAGCGTAAAGGTTAATTTAACCTCAATCGCTTAACACTGAGAGCCAGCGTTTATGTCACAGATTAAACTTATTGTCGGTCTTGGAAATCCGGGCGACAAGTATGATTTAACTCGACATAACGCTGGTTTTTGGTTTGTGGACGAAGTAGCGCGACAATACGGTGCGGTATTTCGTCCAGAAACCAAATTTTTAGGTGAAGCGGCGCGCGTTCAAAGTAATGGTATGGACTTCTGGTTATTGAAGCCGGCTACCTTTATGAACCGCAGCGGCCAATCGATTTCGTCTTTGGCAAAGTTCTATAAAATTCCGGTTGAATCGATTCTTGTTGTGCACGATGAATTGGATTTACCGCCGGGTACGGCAAAATTGAAAAAAGCCGGCGGTCACGGCGGCCATAATGGTCTTCGTGATACCATCGCGGCGATGGGTAAAGAGTTCATGCGTTTGCGTCTTGGTATCGGTCATCCCGGGCATCGAGATCAAGTTGTCGATTATGTTCTTAAAGCGCCATCCAAAACCGATCGCCAGTTGATTGATGACGCCAGTTACGCTGCCAGTAAAGTCGTTCCCGAGTTAATTTCGGGTCAAATCGAAAAAGCGATGATGACGCTACACACCAAATCCTAATTTAACCAATACCTTTTCTTACCTACCCTGCAACGCAAGCGAGGAAACTTTCATGGCAATTAAATGCGGTATTGTTGGTCTGCCAAACGTTGGTAAATCAACTCTTTTCAACGCTCTAACCAATGCCGGCATCGAGTCTGCAAACTATCCGTTTTGTACTATCGATCCGAATATCGGTGTGGTTGCGGTTCCAGACCCTCGCGAAAATGCGTTAGCGGAAATCGTAAACCCTGAGCGTGTGTTATCGGCAACGGTTGATTTCATGGATATTGCCGGTCTGGTTGAAGGGGCTTCTAAAGGCGAAGGTCTGGGCAATAAATTCCTGCAGAACATCCGTGAAACAGATGCCATTGTACAAGTCGTACGTTGTTTTGAAAATGACGATATCGTTCACGTCGCAGGGCAAGTTGATCCGGTCACTGATATTGAAATCATCAATATGGAATTGGTTTTGGCGGACTCAGAATCGCTAGAAAAAAATGCTCAGCGCCAAGCCAAGCTAGGTAAGAGCGGTAATAAAGAAGCGCAAGCGCGTCAGGCACTGTATGAACGTGTTTTAGAAGAAATCAAAGATGGTAAGCTGATTCGTCTGGTTGAACTAACCGATGATGAAAAACTGCTATTGCGAGACCTTCAACTACTGACTATCAAGCCGATGATGTATATCGCGAACGTTAATGAAGACGGTTTTGAAAATAACCCTCTGCTAGACAAGGTTCGTGAAATTGCAGAAGCGCAAGGGGCGGTAGTGGTGCCGGTTTGTGCAGCAATCGAGGCGGAAATCGCAGAGTTGGATGACGAAGATAAAGTCGACTTCCTCGAAGAGATGGGACAAGAAGAGCCGGGTCTAAACCGTGTAATTCGCGCTGCTTATGATTTACTAGGTCTACAGACCTACTTCACTGCGGGCGTGAAAGAAGTTCGTGCTTGGACGGTTAAGAAAGGTGCGACGGCTCCGCAAGCGGCTGGTGTAATCCATACCGACTTCGAAAAAGGCTTTATCCGTGCCGAAGTCACTTCTTACGAAGATTTCGTTGCTTGTAAAGGTGATTCTGGCGCCAAAGCGGCCGGTAAACAGCGTTTGGAAGGTAAGGAATATATCGTCCAAGACGGTGATGTCATGCATTTTAGATTTAATGTTTAAAAAAAATCAAAATGGGGTTGACGCTATCTATATTTTCCATATAATACGCACCACATTTAGGCTACATAGCTCAGCTGGTTAGAGCACATCACTCATAATGATGGGGTCCCAAGTTCGAATCTCGGTGTAGCCACCATATTTCTAAATTAAGCCGTCTCATGACGGCTTTTTTTATGCCTGAAATAACGTGTTTACAGGCTTTTCCTGTAATTTAGCGTCTTATTACGTCTCTCTGAATCCATTGACATTTCTATAAAATCGACGGTACTCTTGACGGTACTGGAGTTTGGTTTGTGTCTCAATACCGTCAATTTCTCCGGAAAACCTTTAAATTAAAGGGATTGGAGTCATGCCTTTAACTGATGTTCAAGTTAAAAACCTAAAAGCCAAAGAAAACGCCTATAAGCAGTCAGATAAAGACGGGCTGTATATTCATGTTTCAAAGACTGGTCATAAGTCATGGCGCAGGGATTACCGATTTAATGGTAAGCGTCAAACAATCACGATCGGGGTCTATCCAATCCTTTCACTAAAAGAAGCCCGGCTGAAAAACAGTGAATTAACGGCTTTGTTGCATAACAAAGTTGATCCGAAGGAATCTAAGGAAAAAGCCAAGCCTAAGCCGACCTTTAAAGATGTTGCTCTTGAGTTTATGGATAAACAGCTAAAAGGCAAAAAGTGGACTCCGGGTACATTTGAGAAAAACTCGCAAAAGATGGAAAAGAATCTGTTTCCATTTGTTTCTAATAAGCCAATTGGCGATATTTCTCCCTTAGAGTTTTTGGAAGCTTTACAGCCAATGGAAGATCGGGGTGTTCATGCCACGGTGAAAAAGGTTAGAGGGATTGCAGTTCAAATTTTTGATTATGCAATTCTTAAAGGGCTATGCACTACAAATCCAGCGAGGGGGATTGCCAAAGCTTTAACTCCTCATAAAGAACATCATTACAAAACGTTAACGGACACCCGTGATATAGCTAAATTAATGCAAGCCATTAATGGATATAAAGGGGATTTCAAAACGGTGGTTCTATTGAAGTTAGCTCCATTAACGTTAACGAGACCAACAGAGCTGAGAAGTGCGAAGTGGGATGAGTTTAATTTTAGCGCGAAAGAGTGGCGAATTCCGGCAAGTAAGATGAAAAGCAGGAGAGAGCATATTGTTCCATTGTCAAAGCAGGCGTTAAAGCTTCTACAAGAGCTTCAACTGGTTTCAGGGCACCGAGAGTATCTTTTCTTTAGTAATACGGCTAAGACAGGGTTTCTAAGTGAAAATACAGCTTCTAAAGCTCTTCATAGTCTTGGATTCAAAGGAAAGATGACCGTTCACGGTTTTAGGGGAATGACTTCTACTCGTTTAAACGAAATGGGCTGGCCTTCTGATGTGATTGAGCGTCAGTTGTCCCATTTAGAAGGTAATAAAACCCGGGCGGCTTATAACCATGCCGAGTACTTGGATCAACGTAGAGAGATGATGCAAGAGTGGGCTGATGAATTAGACAGAATAACAGCCAGGGAGGAATGATTTGTGTCAAAACGACGAATAAAAAATCTCGTTAAACAGAGCTTGGTTAATTCCGGTTTTGTTAAACAGCCCTTTGGAGAGTTTTCGAATTTCTTTCTGGACTCGATTATTTCTCAAAATGATTTTCAATACAGAGATTTAAGAGTGTTAGCGAATTTGAGTCGTGATGAAATGGCTAAGATAGCTGGCATTTCGCCTGAAACTATTCGTCGATATGAAAATGATATGAGCTATCAAGCTAGAGTTCCGAAGTGGTATTACATTTTGCTTCGATTGGTTAATGGGGATCTGTCTTTTTATGGTGATAAATGGACAAACGCAAAGATTCAGAATCACGATCGAAAACTAAAAACCAGTTATTCACAAAAGGCAGTTGTTCCCATGGAAATGGTCTCAAGTTATAACAGAGCGGCTTTAAATGCTCGTCATGAATTGCGGGAAGAGCAAGCAAAATCAAAACAGTTACAAGCAAAAGTCGAATTTTTGGAAAATGAGCTAACTCAATCCAGAATTCAGAATGAACAGCTTTCGCAACGGGTAGCACAGTTGGAAAATAGAAAACGTCTAATAGATGAACGGAAGATTATTCCTCTGTTTTCTCACCAGTAAATCCGTTAACGTAACGTTAAACGTTACGGAATTTGCTACCCGTTAACGTTTACGGGTTTAAAGCAAGCGTAATGACTAAGTGTGAGGTAGGAATGATATCAACTAAAGAAATCAATGAGCGCTTGGCTATGGTCTATTTAGGTTATGCAGGCACTTTTCAGCAGATGAATCATTCCTCTTATTTCTTGATCGGTCTGGTTGGTTTGTTTTATTTAATGAATTGTCCTTGGTTTGCCAAAGTTACGTTACGAATAGCAAGAAAACATATCAGTTCATTAGATTGGGCAAAGGTAGTTGTTCACTTGGAAAGCAATTCCTTTCAAGCATAATCTTTATCTAAAAGTTTCAGTGAGCAGAAAGTGCAATATTTCTTTTGAAAGGGATACATCCTATTTTTTTAGGGTGTTAAGCTATTTTCAAATTTTTGAAATTGAAGGTACTTGATGGCGATCCCAATTCTTGATGAATACTTATTGTCCCAATTTTTAGAGATGGAATGCTTGGGCGAATTTTCTGAAACCTCTGTTCATACCTTGAATCAATTGATAAGAAAATATGACTTAAAGCTTTTTATCAGGCTTAAATCTGGCGAAAACTCTTTTTGTTTTAATCGAGAAGGGGATTCAAAAGAGCTTTTTAGCATGAAGAGTAATAGCGTTTTTATAAAAAAACTTCAATTCAGTAAGCCTGTTTTTTCAAAGCCAAGGGTGAGTATAAGCTTGGTCGAGCACCACTCAAAAATTGATGGTTCAAGAAAATTGTTATTTCCTTTTAGGTGGGTAACTATCCCTGGGTTTGATGCCGAAACTCAGAAACGTAAGGATACTAAGCACTTCGGCCGGTTTTCTATTTCTAGATTCCCTTCTGAGATTTTCATCACGAGTGCGGATTATCAAAGTTATAAAGAGTGCTTAGATAATCATAGTTCTAAAGCAATTGAAGTAACAAAAAGGGCTAAGGTGCCGGTTCAGGTTCGCAGGCTAGAAAAATTAGAAGACTATTTGGTGTTGCTTGGCTTGGATTTGAATGATGCCCCTTTTTCCAAAAGTCAGCATGGCTTTGAAGGTCGTGAGCAAGCTTGGCGAGTTTTAGATGAGTTTTATCATGAAGATAAGCTATTTCCTCCTTCAAGTGAAAAAACAATAGGTGGATTTTTTGATAATCAGAATTTAGTTCATTTCAAGGCTAATAAAGGGAAGCTTAAGAAAAATTAGAGCTTTTCTGATAAAACCCTATTTCTTCGTAAAAGCGAAAAAATAGGGTTTTGTTTCCAGCCATTACAAACAGCCTATTTCAAATACCTAAACACCGTTTTTTAGGTATTTCTCTCTTTTTTCTGGGTATGTTCTTACCCTTTCTCAATCCGTCTAATGACCTCCAAGCAAGGCTCGTAACGTCTTGTTTTTTGTAATTCAAAAAAGAGAGGTCAGAAATGATTTTAAAAGTGAATCAAGTTGCAAAGAGATGTGGTTTAAGCCGCGCGACGATCTATAAGAAAGCCAAAGAAGGTACTTTTCCTAAACAAATCAAACTATCAGAGCGTTCTAGCGGTTGGCTTGAAGAAGAAATCAACGAATGGATTGAAAAGCGTGTTCAAGAGAGGGAAATCTCTTTGGAGGTGGTGTCATGATGAAAAAGAAAACCACCATGGGCGATGGTGGCTCTCACGTAGCGGCAATCAAAAGAGCCTTCATCGAAAAAAAAGCACTTTTTTATTCCGGAAATCATCATAGCAAAGCTGATGCTAACTTAGCAAAGTTAAAACAAAGTTTTGATGCGATGGGGTACCTGTCACCTGAATCACTATCTACCGAGCATTGGGCTGCTTTAATACCTAAATCCAACCCGGATTTATTCCCTCATTTGAGGGTTTATATCTCTTCTGATTTTCAGTCAATGCACTTTTTGAATGTAGAAACCGGTGCATTGGGTTTCTATTCGTTTAATGGATGCAAGCCGGATTATTCTGATGATTCAATTTTTGAAAAATTAGGTTTTGGAGGTGTGGCATGAGTAGCCAAAAGATGATGTTCGCACCGTCAATCAATGGAAAAATCATTTTCAATGGATTTAAACGTGCTTATAATGGCTACGAGTTTGCAAATTCAAACTCCGGTTTTAGCAGGCCGTTTTATCAAGGCGTAGAAATAGCGCCGTCATTGTCTTATGATCTTGGCGTTTTTTTATGTCCATTCTATTGTGGTGCCCGGAAGTTGGGAGGACTTTTGTCCTGCCGTTCCCTTGGTAGCGGTCTGCTAACCCGACTTTCGGTCGCCTCCATGTTTTTAGCAGGACAGGAAGTGACTCCTAAAATACCAAGGAGAACACTCATGGATAACTGTATCCAGAATTTGCCGTATCCGGTAAATACTCACCAAAAACAAATTCTTAATAAGCTTTTAGGGCGTAAGCGTTTCAATCGAGATGTTTTGCTTGAACTCAAAAAGCATCAATTCATTACTGAAATCAAAGCAAGAGCTGTGAACGTTGGTTGGGTTGTCGATCTGTTAACGATAGATCAGCAAGTTTCAACGTTGAAAACGCTTGATGGTTCCAAAGATAAGATTTTCAAATCTCTCGATACCGTTAACGAGTTTTTGATTGAACTTGGTTGTTTTGGCTTTGTGGTTACTTTCGAAAATAAGGAGGTGACTCATGGCTGAGAGAATTAGTTTGCAAGAATTTGCATCATTAAACGGGTATTCATTGCCGGCACATTTACCGGTAGAGAAGTGGGTTCGAATTCCAGCAAAAGGAAAAACGCATCCGAACAAATCTGCTTCGATTCGAGTTTTTTCCGATGGAAATGCCTTAATCAAAGATTTTACTACCGGTGAAGATTTGGTTTATTTTCCGGAAAACTCCCGTAAATCACCGGAAGAAATTGCACGAATTAAAAAAGAGCAGGCTAAGCAAAAAGCCAAAGAAGTGCAGAATTACCGAAAAGAGGTTTTGCGATCGGCCGGTAATGCCGAAGTTCTGTTTGAACTAAGTTCGGAAAATGTTCCGGCAAATTATCCCTATCTTTTGCGAAAAGGGATTCAACCTAATGGGGTTCGGTTTTTCTCTGGAAAAACACCGGTACCGCCGGAGTTAGCAAAGCTAATTCATCATTTGAAAAGACAAGATTGTTTGATGATTCCTCGGTACAGTTCCGAAAGTTTTCTAGAAGGAAAAATTCAAACAGTTGAGTTTATTAAGCCAAATGGCGGAAAGTTTCCTCCACTGCAAAGTAAGCCTAAAGGTTCCTATTTCATTATTCCGGGAAATGCCGGGCAGATCGTTACCTGTGAGGGATTTGCTACTGGAGCAACCTTAAAAGAACGTTACGTTAATGATGCCATGGTGGTGGTTGCGTTTAATGCCGGAAATTTGCTACCGGTTTCCCGGTATTTCCGAGAAAAGTTTCCAAGCAGTGAAATGATAATTGCCGGAGATAATGACTTTAAGAACCCGGTAAATACCGGAAGAGATAAAGCTATTGCTACCGCGAGACTTGTTAATGCCTCTTATTCAATACCGGAGTTTTCCGAAGGTGAGTCCGGTTCTGATTGGAATGACCGCTTCCTTTTAGATTGCAAGGGAGGTCAGTCATGTTAGATCAAGTAAAAGCACCGGAAGACCAAAACGAGTTTGAAAAAGCGAAGGAAAAGCCGACTCAGTTGCCTTATGGATTTTCACTGGAAAAGGATGGGGTTTATTACGAGGATCCAAATGATGAAAAAGAAAGTCGAGTTTGGATCTGTGGTGCCTTGGAAGTAATTTCTTATCAAAGTGATGTTGATTCAAAAAACTGGGGTATTCAGCTTAAATTTACCAATGATGACGGCCATACACATTTTTGGTCTATGCCGAAAAGTATGCTTAGTGGTAATGGTGAAAAATACCGAGAGCAGCTATTGAACATGGGGCTTAATATTTCCCACACTTCAAAAGGCCGAAACCTTCTAAGCCAGTACCTAAACAACTGTAAACCCTCAAAGCGAGCAACAAGCGTAGAGAAGGTTGGCTGGTATAAAGATGTTTACGTTCTTCCCGGTAAGACGTTTGGTAAATTGCCGGAAAATGAGTCGGTAATTTATCAGAGTACGAGCAGTTCAAATCTAGGGTTTGTGAATCATGGTAACTTGATTCATTGGAATGCTCAAATAGGTAAGTACGCTGTCGGAAATTCTCGGTTAATCTTTGCCGTATCTTTGGCATTAGCCGGTACTTTGATGCGAGATTTAAATGTTACTGGAGGTGGCTTTCATGTGGTTGGCGGTTCTTCAATTGGTAAGAGCACCATTAACCATGTTGCGGTAAGTGTTTGGGGTGATCGAAGTCGTTTTAAAACGTGGCGAACGACTGACAATGCCTTAGAAGAAGTGGCCTTGGTTCATAACGATAATACATTAATCCTTGATGAAATAGGGGAAGCTGACCGCCTGAAAATGGATAACACTGTTTATATGTTGGCTAATGGTCAGGGGAAAGAAAGAAGTAATAAAGGTTTTGAGAATCGGGAAACCAAAACATGGAGACTCTTGTTTTTGTCGAATGGGGAAATTGATCTTCGTTCAATGATGCAAAGTATCGGGAAAAGTCCGAAAGATGGCCAGACTCTTCGTATTGCCAATATTCCGGCTGATACAGGGAAATTCGGGGTGTTTGAAAATCTGCATGAATTTTCTAATGGTAGTCAGTTGGCAGATCATTTAAAGGAAAAGGCGGAATATCATCATGGTTCGTTAGGAATGGAATTTATTGAGAAATATATAGAAAACCATTCTCGAAATAAGGAACAGGCAAAATTCTTTTATGACGAATTCAGAAATAGAATTGAAATTGGGAGTGATAGTCAGGTATCTAGGGTACTCTCCCGGTTTGCTCTTGTTGCTGCGGCCGGTGAGTTGGCTTACGAACTCGGCTTAGTTTCTTGGGAGCCAGATGATGCCATGAAGGCAATTTCAGAGTGCTTTAAGGCATGGCTGGAGGATAGAGGTTCCGGCAATACCGAAGCTGAAGAAGCCCTGAATCTGGTTAAGAGCTTTATTGAACGTAATGAGGAAGGGAGGTTTGAAGCTTTGCAAACGAATGCTCAGCCGCTATCAGGGAAACCGGCCTTTGTTGCTAATGTTATTCGGGATCGTGCCGGCTTTAAACATCATGAGAACCGGCAGGATGTTTATTACATTTATCCTGAAACGTTTAAGAATGAGGTCTGTAAAGGAATTAGCTACAAGATGGCTTTATCAGAGTTGCAAGAGAAAGGCTTCTTGAAGCATGATGCAGATCGTTTTGATTGCAAGCTTCCGTCGAATACGACGAAAAAGCGTCCGAGAATGTATGCAATTTTAGGGGAGCTGCTAGGTGAAACAGATGACTGATTTTTTATTTTTTGTGATAAATACTTGGGGCAGGTGGGGCAACTGGGGCAAGCCCATAACCATGCGGGTTTGAGCCATGTTTTACCGTGGGGCAGAACTGGGGCAGGCTTGGGGCAAGTGGGGCAGCTGCCCCAACTGCCCCAACTCTGCCCCAAATGTTTGGGCAGCCGAAACCCTTATAAACACTGACCTGCCCTGCTTGCCCCATCTGCCCAAATAGATCATTAATCTCTGTATTCTATTGAGGAGAAAAGAATTTCAGTTGTGTTATCGAAGCCTAAATTTGTTAAATCGTATTGTAATTTAAGGAAATAATGTTCTTTGTCTTTTACTTTAGGGCCAATGGTGATTTTTGATTTTGGCCAGGAGAATAGAAATGGTTTGGTAGTCATAAATAGTCTTCCAGGTGTACGATACTCGTCAATTTTAAGAAGGTTTGATGACATTTTCTGAGATGTAATTATCCGAGCCTCTTTTTCACTGGAGTACTCTTCATTTTTATACAAATACAAAAGATCACTTAAAACGACTTTTAAGGTGTTTTTAATCATTCTTCTTGGCTTATCTTCGATGGATTCGAGTATTGCTTTGATATTCTTGATGTATGGACTAATTAGATCAATAGTTTCTTGGGTTGAACGATTGTCGTAAATAACTTTGTACAAGTTAAAGTTAAGCCCGTCTTCATCGTTATTTTGAACGGTATTATCACTGCTGTAACTAGATTGAATTAAATGAGAGTTATTATTATTTATAAAAATTGAAGATGGTACTGATATGCTGAAACCATCCCCGTCATTTCCATAAGCTCTCCATAAATCCAGTCGATCTGCTTTTTCTAAAGTAAATGATGCTAAATAGATTGAATACTTTTGTTTTCCAAAGTCATAAGAATGCAATTCATGTTTATTTTCTCTGTCGAAAATCCATTCAAGAAGAGAAGTTTCTCTTGTAAGAGTTCTGCCTTCAAGTGGATCATTCATATAAGCAGCGTTGTA
Source organism: Thiomicrorhabdus marina (assembly GCF_017571465.1). Lineage (GTDB taxonomy): Bacteria > Pseudomonadota > Gammaproteobacteria > Thiomicrospirales > Thiomicrospiraceae > Thiomicrorhabdus > Thiomicrorhabdus marina. The sequence goes on from NZ_JAGETV010000007.1 coordinate 107,174, forward strand.
GAGTCTTAGCACATTGGTAGAGTTATTTTGCAACATGCTCTGTAATGCCGAATATGATGTGAAATGTGATATTTCTCCAAATTCACTGGCATTAACTTTGTGTTTATTTTCTTTTATCTCAATTATTTTTTTGTGAAGCTCTAAAAGGTTATAAATTATTATTGTCAAAGATTCTTTTGTCATCACAGAGCTATTCTTTGATGCTTCGATTGAGTTAGCATAAATAAAACCTCTTAGTCCATTCGCTTTAAACTTTTCAACTATTCTGAAAAGCTCTTCAGCTTTATCTAAGTCTTCTGGGAATGCCCGTTTTTCTTGTGCAATTGAACCGAAGTAGTAATATTCAGCTAGGAAATGAATTGAATTAGGATCCCCTATCTCAGCTGCTTTTTCTAGTAGTTCGATATGTTTGTCGTAATCGACATTCACTCCAATACCAGATAAATATGCATGTGCAAGATTTGCTAAAGATGGCGCATAGTTGGATTCTGCTGCTTTTTCTAACCAATATATATAGTTGCTGAGATTAACGGTCTCGTGATAGCCTTCTTTGTGCATTATTGCAAGGTTATGCTGAGATTGAGGAATATTATTTTCAGCTCCAAACCTAGTCCACTTTAATGCTTCTTCAGAGTTACCAGAGTCTTTGAAGTAAAAAGCTAGGTTGACTGAAGCATCAACAAAGCCGAGTTTTGCTGCTGCTTCTAGTAAGCGAACAAACCGTTCATTGTTTTGTGGAAAAATTCCATTCGAATAGTATTCCATACCCAGTTGGAAGTGAGCCCGACCACTGTTTAGATCAATAGCTTTATTCAGCCAGTATTTGTAGCTATTAATGTCTACAGGTGTTAATAGCCCTTTTTTGTGTATCAGTCCTAAATTTAATACCGCTTCTGGATGATTTAAATTAGCTCCTTTTATTGTCCAGCTTACAAAAGATTCATCACTTTGCGGAACTCCATCTCCTGATTGATAGCATAGGCTTAAATTGTAGATTGCATCAGCGTAATCTTGCTCAGCAAGCTCCCTAAGAATTGATGTATAAGCATTGAGGTTTTTTTCAGTGCCAAGCCCGTCTCTCTGAGCGATCGCGTAATTAAATAAGCTTGTTAAATCTCCTGTAGAAGCTGCAGTTTGAGTTAATTCATAAAACTTATTTAAATTTTTTTCAATAACTTTTCCATTTAAATATTCATTTGCGAGTAGGTTTAGAGCTTCTATGTTTTCTTTTTTTGCTGCTCCTGATAAGTAGTGAATATATAAATCATTATCTGTTTGTATGTCTGGTTCGAGTCCATCTTTGTAAGTTTTTGCTAGAGTCATTAAGGCATCAATATTGCCTAATTCTGCAGCTTTCTTTTCACATTCAAGAAATTTTGAGAGATTTTGCTCAAATGGATCACCTTGTTTATTGGATTTGCCATCCTTGTACATCATTGCTAATAGATGTAAAGCAGCAGGGTCATTCTGTTTAGCTTTTAGTTTTACAAGCTCAAGGTATTCTTCGTTTGTCATTTCTATATCCAAAATTTGTGAACGGAAAATAGTTTAATCAAAATATGAAGAGAGTTGGGTTAGATTGGTGGTATTTGGATTGTGTTGTTGACGGTGTTAGTGACGGTATTTTGGTTTTTTAATTTTAAAAATGTGTTAAATATCAAGTTATTATCATCGCTTTTTGCACTCCGGTGTAGCCACCATATTTTAAAACCCGGTTTTATACCGGGTTTTTTCGTTTCTAAGAGCGCTAAATTTGGTGCTGAGTGATTGATTTTAAGTTGGTTATTATTTGGCTTGGATACACGGTTGATCAATGCTCTACTTTCTATTTATTCTTTAAATTTCCTTCCTTATTGGTTCGTCTAATGTAATTTTTTGGTGCAATTTTTTTGATTGTTTTCAGGAAAGGAGCCAGTAAACCTTTGTATTAAGCGTTTTTTACATTTGGTATGCCCATTGCTTATTACGTTTTTAGTAATTAGTAATAAATTGGCGTTTGCGGTGTATTCTTAGCTGCGAAAGGCCTAAACCGAATGGTAATGAGCACATGAATGAGCGTTTTTCCAGTTGGGCGAGTCCCAGAACTGAATTAGACAAAACTTCAAAACGTCTTCTCACCGCCGCCAGTTTTCTGCTGCCGATTCTTTTGTGGTGTTTGGTGAGCTACAGTCCATATATTTGGCATCCGCAGATGGAAATCACCAGCCCTGGGCAGGTCAGTTATTTCCGTGAAGGTTCTTTGGTCGATAGAGAAGTCTTTGAAATCGAGCGTAACAAGATTCTGGAAAAAACACCTGAAGCAACTGTGGAGCAACTGCCGCAAGGGATTCCGTCGAACCCCGTTTATTTGCCGGCACCGCATGAAGTGATGACGGCGATGTACACCGCCTTTACCACGCCTCCAAAACGCAGTAATGAACCTTGGTTGCACGAGAGCTTATTGCACTCAATTCAGGTCATTGCATGGGGCTTTTTCTGGGCGATGCTGTTCGGTGTGCCGCTGGGGATTTTAGCCGGTACTTACAGTTCAGCATCTTACCTAATTGAACCCTTTACCGAATTTTTCCGTTATCTACCGGCTCCGGCCTTTGGAGCTTTGGCGGTTGCGGTCTTAGGGATCTATGACGCGCCGAAAATCGCCATTATCTTTATTGGAACTTTCTTCCAGATGGTACTGATTGTCGCGGCAACCACTCGAAAATTGAATATCGCGCTGATTGAAGCGTCGTTAACACTTGGCTGTAAAGGTCGCAGAATGATTGGCAAAGTGATTCTGCCGGGCGTGTTGCCAGATTTATACCGCGACATGCGTATCTTGCTCGGGTGGGCTTGGACTTATCTAATTGTTGCTGAATTAATCGGAACCAGTTCAGGGATTACATGGTTTATTACTCAGCAGGCGCGCTATAAGAATTTCGACAATGTGTTCGCAGCTATTTTGATGATTGGTTTAATCGGTCTGATTACCGACATGATTTTAGCGCACTTCGGTAAACGCCTGTTCCCATGGCACCAAAACAAATAATCGAGGGGAATCTTGTGACAACAGAGCATCCGTTAGCTAAGTGGAATACGCCGGAAATTGAAGATCGAAACCAGAGGATTCTACAACGTCCACCAAGTTTGAAGATTTCCGGCATGCATAAGAGTTTTGGGCATGACGGCAAGATGGTCAAAGTTTTAAACGATATTGATTTTACCGCCTACAAACGTGAATTTGTCTGCGTGGTTGGACCATCTGGCTGCGGTAAATCGACCTTGGCACGTTTGATTGCCGGATTAGAAACCTATGAAGAAGGCGTGATTAGTATCAATGATGAAGTGGTTTCAGGTCCTGGTCCGGATCGCGGAATGGTTTTTCAAAGTTACTCGCTATTCCCGTGGCTGACGGTTAAGAAGAATGTCATGTTTGGTTTGGTGGAAAACGGTATGTCGGAAATCTCTGCTGAAGCAGAAGCCTTGCAGTGGATTGATTTGGTTGGGCTAGAGCGTTTTGCCAACTCTTATCCGCATCAGTTGTCGGGTGGCATGAAACAGCGTGTGGCGATTATCCGTGCTTTGGCTAATAAGCCAAAGGTATTGTTGATGGATGAACCCTTCTCGGCGCTGGATCCAAAGAACCGTTTGAAGATGCAAAAGTATCTGTTGGAGATTTGGAAAAACATCGATATCACCATCTTCTTTATCACGCACGATTTAGAAGAGGCGATTTACCTAGCAGACCGTATTTTGGTGTTGAAGGCGCATCCGGGCGAGGTGGTGGAAACCCTGAATGTGCCCTTGCCAAGACCTCGTAAAGAAGATACTTTTCTATCGGAAGAGTTCCTTGCCACCAAAGCGTATTTAGAAAGCTTGGTGCATTCGGAAGAAGAGGAAGTCGATATGGAAGAGAAACTGAGCATGGTTCGCATGGTTTCCGTTAAATCAGATGTACCGGATATTTTTTAGATATGAGTAGTGAATTAATTAGAACCAGCGTCTCCCTACCGGGAAGTGTCGCGGAAGAGTTGGAATTTTTAGTCAAGGCCAATGGTTACAACAACCGTTCGGCTTTGATTGCCGATTTAATTCGTAAAGAGGCGGCGGCTTTCCGTCAGGATCATACCAATGAGATCATGGCCGGAACTTTCACCATGGTGTACGACCATTCGGTGCCGGATTTGCAGCAGAAGTTAAACGCACTGAAACATAAATATGTGGCGGAGATTATTTCCAGTCTTCAGATTCAACTGATGGATCAACACACTCTGGAAGTCAATTTAATGCAAGGCAAGGCGCAGGATTTAAAGAAAATCAGTGCCGAGTTAAAAGCGAATCGTGGGGTAAAGAACGGCAATCTGTATTTGACCCATTCAGCACTTCCGCCAATCTACACCAAGCAAAATTAAGACAGGAGAGATCACATGACACAAGCCGCAGCAAGCGAAACTTATCAAGGGCATATTTGGACAGAGTCCTTTCCTGGTGGGGCGCACTGGTCCGGCGTGATTCGCCGCGGTACGGTTTTGCGTATTACTGACATTAACGGTGCTGCGAATGTTTCGATGCTTATCAATAACCTTGAAGTGAAGAACGAACGTTACAACATGCCGGATACTCTGAAAGCGCAGAAAACTGCATTTTTGACTGTGCCGAATATGTGTTTTAGCGATATGGGACGAGTGATGTGTTCGGTGATTGCCGACACTTGCGGTTGGCACGATACCATCGGCGGTATTTCCAATGCGGCTTCGGTGAAGAAAAAGTACGGCGAAAAAGATTATCAGCAAGCGCATAACGACTACTACAAAAACGGTTTTGAAAACCTGTTAAACGAGCTCGAAAAATGGGGGCTAGGCACTAACGACATCATGCCGACCGTTAACTGGTTCAGCAAGGTTCGTGTCAGCGATGAAGGCACAATGGAATTTATTGAAGGCAATTCGAAAGCTGGTGATTATGTCGATTTGCGTTTTGAAATGGACTCGATTGTCAGCCTGAGTTTTGCTCAGCATCCGATGGACCCGAACCCGGAATATGCGCCGCAACCAATCGAGTTGTCAGTATTCAAAGCCAATCCGGTGGCACAAGACGACCCATGTCGTTTGCACCGTGGCGAAAATGAACGCGCTTACTACAACACCAAAGTTTACTACGGAGAAAACCCAAATGACTAAGCCTGAATTTGATGAAAACCGCATTGTGTATCGTGAAGTGGTCAAGGCAGGCGATCCTTGGATGCATGAGGTAAAAGCCGGTCAATATTTTCGCATTGTTGATTTGGAAGGCAACCAAGCCGTGGATACCTTGTTCTATAAAGCCGATGACCAAGCTGAGCGCTATTCGGCGACCGATACCATTCGCGAGCAGGGCAATATTTATCTGACCACTGGCAGTGTTTTGCGCTCTAATCTGGGGAATCCGATGCTGACGATTGTTGACGATACCTGCGGTCGTCACGACACCATTGGTGGTGCTTGTTCGGCGGAAAGTAACACCGTGCGTTATTCGATTGATAAACGTCATATGCATTCTTGCCGCGACTCCTTTTTAAAGGCGTTGAGCAAATGTGAATGCAATCACGGCAAAGCCATGACCAAAGATGAGCTTTCCTCCAATATCAACTTCTTTATGAATGTACCGGTATCGCCGGACGGTCATTTGGATTTTGACGACGGTATCTCTGCTCCGGGACGTTATGTCGAAATGCAGGCGGATATGGATGTATTAGTGCTGATTTCCAACTGCCCTCAGTTGAATAACCCTTGTAATGGTTATAACCCGACGCCGGTCGAATTAATCGTTTGGGAATAAAAACGATTACGACGTACTCATGTCGTTGCGACTAACTCAAACAATAAAAAGACTGTTTTAGCTCGGAATTAAAGGAAAGTAAATGTTTAATAAAGTGCTCATTGCAAACCGTGGGGCGATTGCCACTCGTGTCATCCGCACCCTCAAAAAAATGGGAATGGGTTCGGTTGTTCTGGCATCGGAAGCGGACCGCGCTTCACTGCATGTTCAAATGGCGGATGAAGTGATCTTCCTGCCGGGCAATGCGGCCAGCGAAACCTATTTAAATGTGCCTTTAATTATTTCTGAAGCGGTCAAACTCGGTGTCGAAGCGGTTCATCCGGGCTATGGTTTTTTAAGTGAAAACACCGGTTTTGCCGATGACTGCGAAGCGGCTGGAATTCGTTTTATCGGTCCGACGCCTGAACATATTCGCGATTTCGGTTTGAAACACACCGCGCGTGAACTCGCGACCAAAGCCGGTGTTCCGTTGCTACCGGGTTCGTCTTTATTGGAAAGCCCAGAAGAAGCGCTTACTGAAGCGGCTCGAATCGGTTATCCGGTAATGCTGAAGAGCACCGCTGGTGGTGGCGGTATCGGTATGCAGAAATGCGATAGCGAAACGGAATTAAGTGAAGCCTTTGCACAAGTTCAGCGTTTAAGCCAAAACTCTTTCGGTCAGGCTGGGTTGTTCTTGGAGAAATTCGTCGTCAATGCACGCCATATTGAAATTCAAGTGTTTGGTGACGGCCGTGGTGAAGTGGTATCACTTGGTGAGCGTGATTGTTCTTTGCAGCGCCGTAACCAGAAAGTGGTTGAAGAAACTCCGGCTGTCGGCATTAATCCGCAACAGGTTGCCGAGATGGAGGTCTATGCGGTTGAATTGTGTAAATTGGTTAACTACCAATCGGCCGGTACGGTCGAATATGTCTATGATAGTGATACCAATGATTTCTATTTCTTGGAAGTGAATACTCGCTTGCAAGTAGAGCACGGTATTACCGAAGAAGTGCGCGGTGTCGATTTGGTCGAATGGATGATTCGCGTCGCCTATGACAATACCTTACCGCTTAGTGCCGCACAGATTCCTGCCGCAGACGGCCATTCGATTGAAGTGCGTATCTACGCCGAAGACCCGTTTAAGAATTTCCAGCCGAGCACCGGCAAGATTACTCAGTGGTCAATTGCTGATGGCTGTCGAATCGAAACGTGGTGTAAAAGCGGCATCGAGGTCAGTTCTTTCTATGACCCGATGTTGGGCAAGCTGATTGTTAAAGGCAAAGACCGTGAAGAAGCGGTACAAAAGCTACAACAAGTTTTGCATGAATCGCGAATCCACGGCTTTGAAACTAACCTTGCTTACCTTGCTGCTTTGAGTAAGAACAATAATTTTGTTCAGGGCGCAGGTCTGTTTACCCGTTTCTTGAACGGCTTTAGCCATACGCCGAATACCATTGAAGTCACCAACCCGGGAACGCACTCAATGCTGGTGAGTTATCCGGGGCGTGTCGGTTTTTGGGATATTGGTGTGCCGCCGTCCGGGCCAATGGATGCTTTGTCGCACCAGTTGGCGAACCGCTGTCTGAATAATGATAAGGAAGTCGCGACCATCGAGATGACAGTCTCCGGTATCAGTCTGAAATTCGATACCGATACGGTTATCTGTTTGACCGGTGCCGATGTGCAGCCGAAGCTAGATAAAAAAGCGATTCCGATGTATCAGCCGGTCAAGGTTAAAGCCGGTCAGCAATTGAAAACCAAAGTCATAAAAGCGTTGGGGCAACGCGCTTATCTAGCGGTACTTGGCGGTTTTGATGTGCCGGATTATATGGGCAGTAAAACCACTTTCTCGCTAGGCGGTTTTGGCGGCCATGGCGGTCGTTTGTTGCGCACCGGTGATGTGTTACGACTGCATAATCTGGAGATCCCAGAAGAGTTGCCAAGCCTGAGCGAGCAACAGATTCCGGAACTAACCAATCACTATGAAATCGCGGTGGTTTATGGTCCGCAAGGTGCGCCGGATTTCTTTACCGAAAGTGATATTGAAAAATTCTTTAATGCCGACTGGGAAGTGCATTACAACTCCAGCCGTACCGGTATTCGTCTGGTCGGTCCGAAACCGGATTGGGCCCGTTCCGACGGGGGCGAAGCCGGTCTGCATCCTTCCAATATTCACGATAATGCCTATGCTATTGGCGCGGTCGATTTTACCGGTGATATGCCGGTCATTCTGGCGCAAGACGGGCCAAGCCTAGGGGGCTTTGTCTGTCCGGTCACCATTATCGAAGCTGAGCAGTGGAAGATGGGGCAACTGCGTTCCGGCGATAAAATTCGCTTTAAGGCGGTATCGATTGAAACCGCCGAAGCGGCTTTGCAAGCGCAGGGTGCGGCGATTGCCGAATTGAATGCGCCGGTTTGTCCTGAACTGACTTTCTTAAATGAAGCAACCGAACAAGATTGCTTAGCGTTGGAAGTTGACGACTCCGAACATGAATTCGGCGTTAAATATCGTCGTTCCGGTGACAGCCGAGTGCTGATTGAATACGGCAAGATGGAATTGGATTTGGCATTACGTTTCCGAATTCAGGTGTTATTGGAGCGTTTAAAAGCCAATAAAGCAGACGGTTCTTGGGCGTTTATCAAAGAGTTGACGCCGGGAATTCGTTCCATGCAGGTGCATTACGACCCACGTCAAATTTCGCAAAACCAAATCATCGAAAAACTGTATGCACTGGAAGCGGAAATCTCCTCCGGTAAGGATTTAACCGTTAAGAGTCGTATTGTTCGTTTGCCATTGTCTTGGGATGACCCGAGCACGCGTTTGGCGATTGAAAAATACATGACCACAGTGCGCCCGAATGCGCCGTGGTGTCCGAGTAATATCGAGTTTATCCGCCGCATTAACGGCTTGGATAGTATCGAAGATGTTAAACGCATTGTTTTTGATGCTAAATATCTGGTGATGGGACTTGGCGATGTTTATCTTGGCGCGCCGGTGGCAACGCCGATGGATCCAAGACATCGTTTGGTAACCACTAAATACAATCCAGCGCGAACGTGGACACCGGAAAATGCAGTCGGCATCGGCGGTGCATATATGTGTGTTTACGGGATGGAAGGGCCGGGTGGTTATCAGTTCGTCGGTCGTACTATTCAGATGTGGAACGCCTATCACCGTACTAACCGTTTCACCGAAGAGAAGCCTTGGTTATTGGATTTCTTCGACCAGATTCAGTTCTATCCAGTTAGTGAAGAAGAGCTGAAGCAGGCTCGCGTCGATTTCCCGCTAGGGCGTTTTGATATTGAAATCGAAGAGACCGAATTATCGCTAAATGCCTATCAAGCGTTTATTGAAGAGAACCAGAGTAGTATTAGCGAATTTAAAACCAAACAGCAAAATGCCTTTGATGCCGAACGCCAATACTGGGAAGAATCCGGTTTGGCGAATTTTGAAACCGAAACCGCACAGGATGAAGTACAAAGTGAAGGCATGATTGAAATTCCGGAAGGTTATGAAGCGGTCACTTCGCCGATTACCGGCAGTATCTGGAAAATCGAAGCCAAACCGGGCGACAAAATCGAAGAAGATCAGACGATTGCCATTCTGGAAGCGATGAAAATCGAGGTGCCGATTGGTGCGGAAATGGGTGGAACCATCACCGAAATTCTGGTCAATGAAGGTGATCTGATTCAGACCGGTCAGACCTTAATGATTATGCAAGTGGAGGAAGAAGCATGAGCAATAACTTAACGGATTTGCGCATCGCTTTGCTGAAACAATCCTATGCGGCCGGTGAGACTACGCCGCAACAAGTGGTGACTGAAATTCTAAGCAAAGCGGCCGAATATGCCGACTATAACCTGTTTATTACCTTGTTTGATAACTCGCAGGTTGCGCCTTATTTACAAGGTTTGCAGAGTACCGAAATTAATAGTCTGCCGCTGTGGGGGATTCCATTTGTCATTAAAGACAATATTGATTTAGCCGGTATTCCGACAACTGCCGGTTGTGCGGAATATGCATATACTCCAGAAGAATCGGCGAGCGTAGTGCAAGAACTGATTGATGCGGGGGCGATTCCAATTGGTAAATCCAATCTGGATCAGTTCGCGACCGGCTTGGTCGGCACGCGTTCGCCGTATGGGGTTTGTCATAATGCGTTTGATTTCGAGAAGATTTCCGGCGGCTCCAGTTCGGGGTCGGCAGTTGCTTTGGCGTTGAACTTGTGTAGTTTTTCTTTGGGAACCGATACCGCTGGTTCCGGTCGAGTTCCGGCGGCGTTTAACAACCTGATTGGCCTTAAACCGTCTAAAGGTTTATTAAGTACCAAAGGTGTGGTTCCGGCGGTGCGCTCACAAGATGTGGTCAGTATTTTTGCCCTGAATTCACAAGATGCCTACAGTGTTTTTGAAGTGGCGGCGAGCTTTGATACGAAAGATGAGTTTAGTCGAAAGGAAGTCGATTTAACGCCACCGCCTTGGCCGACTAAGCCGGTTATCGGCATTCCTGATAAAGCCAGTCTTATCTTCTCTGATGATGCTATGGCTGAGACTAATTTCCACGACACTTGTAGCCAGTTGCAGTCGTTGGGTTTTGAATTAAAAGAAGTGCCTTTCAGTGCTTGGTTGGAAACCGCCAAACTACTGTATGGCGGCGCTTGGGTAGCGGAACGTTATGCAGCGATTGAAGATTTCATAGAACAACATGAAGCGATTATGGACCCGACCGTTGCCGGTATTATCGCTTCGGCTCGTAATCTTTCCGCTGCGGATGCCTACAAAGGCAGTTACGCTCTGCAGAAAGCGATTCGCGAAACCGAAATGCTTTGGCAAGCAGCGGGTGTTGATTGCATGATGACACCAACCACGCCGACGATTTATTCGCTTACTGAAGTGGCCGAAAATCCGGTTGGGCTGAATTCGATTTTGGGGACTTATACCAATTTTATGAATTTGCTGGATTATGCGGCAGTCGCCATGCCGACCGGTTTCCGTGCTGATGAGCTACCGACTGGCGTAACCTTCTTTTCGCCTGCCGGTAGCGATCGCCAGTTATTGAAACTATGCGATGAATTACATCCGCAGTTTGTTGAATTTTCTGGTTCAAAACAGACGCCGGTGCCACAGAGCAATCCGGAAATGTTTGCCAATCCAGCGGTGATTCCTTTGGCAGTGGTTGGTGCGCATCTCAGTGGTTTTCCATTGAATAGTCAGCTTTTAGAGCGTGGTGCCAAGTTATTGGAAACCACTAAAACGGCTGAAAAATACCAATTCTATGAGTTAGCCAGTCGCCCGATTCTGAAACCCGGTTTAGTTAAGCAGCAACAGGGTGGCAGTTCAATTGAGTTGGAAATTTGGGCGATGCCGAAAGAACATCTCGGTAGCTTTCAAGCACTGATTCCATCACCGCTAGGGTTAGGTAAAGTTGAACTCATCGACGGTCGAGAAGTGGTTGGGTTTATCTGCGAACCTTATGGCATCGACGGTGCGAAAAATATTACTGCAACCGGCGGCTGGCGCAATTGGATGAATCAACGCGAAGCAGATTAATCACATAAAAATAAGCCGTAAATAAAAACGCCCTTAAGATTCAATTTTAAGGGCGTTTTTTATGTCTTAAACTAATCCCTGTAAATGCAAGATTGAACTGCATTTACAGGAAAGAGATTAGAACAAGTGGCTATAGCGTTTAATTTCCCAAGCAGAAATCGTTTCGTGATACTCACGCCATTCTCGACGCTTGTAAGTGATGAATTCATCGCTCAGTTCTTTACCAAGCACTTCTTCAACAAACGGATCGGCCTCAAAAGCTTCAACCGCTTCCAATAGGTTTTGCGGTAGGAAGTCGATACCGCGAGCAGAACGTTCTTCATCACTCAATTCGTACAAGTTGTCTTCTTGTGGGTGACCTGGATCGAGTTTTTCACGAATCCCTTGCAGACCTGCTGCCAGTACCAAAGTAGCCGCTAGATAAGGGTTAACCGCACCGTCGGCATTACGCGATTCAAAACGGCCGCCGCCCATCGGAACACGAACCGAGTTGGTTCGGTTGTTAGAGCCAAACGAGTTAAATACCGGTGCCCATGAGAAGGTTTTCATGTCGCCTTGACGAACCAGACGTTTGTAGCTGTTTACCGTTGGCGAGAAGACCGCGCACAGCGCCGGGCCGTGTTTAATCACGCCGGCGATAAATTGATAACCGAGTTCGGTTAGTCCTAAGCCGCGAGGATCGTCTTCCGGTTTGCATTTAAAGACGTTCTCGCCGGTCTCTTTATCGAATAGCGACATATTAAAGTGCGCGCCATTCCCGGTTTTGTCGGCGTAAGGTTTCGGCATAAAGGTTGCCAAGAGACCCTCTTCTTGTGCATAGTGTTTTGCCATATAGCGGAAGAAGATAAAGCGGTCGCACATGGTTAGGGCATCGCTGTACTGGAAGTCGAATTCATACTGACCATTCGCGTCTTCATGGTCGAAAGAGTACAAATCCCAACCAAGGTCGTTAATGGTGGTCGCCATTTTATCCAACCAAGTGAAACGGTTCATAAAACTACGCACGTCATAACAAGGCTTGACCAGACGGTCGTCCGGATCAGGCACCGATAAGCTGCCGTCCTCTTCTTCTTTCAGCACGAACAGTTCGCATTCGATACCTAAGTTGAAACCAAAGCCCATCTCTTCGGCTTCGGCCAGTACTTTTTTTAGTGCGACACGAGTATTGATTTCGTATGGTTCGCCATGCAGTGTGTTGTCGGCGGCCATCCACATCATTTCCGGTTGCCACGGCAGTTGGATGGCGCTGTTTAAATCTGGAACCGAAGCGATTTCATCTTCATTCGGTTTTTGTCCAAGACCGTCCAGCGCGTAACCGGTGTAAAGTTCCGAACCTTCAACCATATGTTCCAAGTGATTAATCGGCACCACTTTACCTTTCGGGATACCGTGAATATCGACATAAGCGCCAAGGCAGTATTTCACGCCTTTCGCTTTCCATTCTTCTTTGAGTTGTTTGACATCTACTTCGTGGTTCATTTGCATTCTCCTATTTAAAGATGCGATTCAGTAATCAATTACCGCTGACGTTATTCGTCATCGGTTAATGTTTGGTGATAAGAATGCGGTAGCGGCGGTTGCTCTTTCAGCCCTGCGCGAATAGTTTCGGCTAAGTCTTCCCGCATCCATTCAAATAGCTCTTCGCCTTTATTAACGGTTGCGAGGCTTGGTTTACCGGTGACGCCATTGGCGCTGGTTCGATTGACCGGATGCGAGAAAACGCAATTTTCGGTGCGATCAGGGTCGTCGCTGTCGGTAAGTTTGTCTTGGCGCACGATTTGTGGCGCCAACGCCATCATTAGCGAGGTTTCCGCTTCATTGGCATGCCAGTCTTCGGCATCCTCAAAATGGCGCTGTTTGACTCGCTCGCTGACGGTGGCTGAATTAATCAGAGCGACCATTAAGTCGTCGTGTTCGGCTCGCAGCATTTCCAGTGCGCAGCGCAAAGGAGCAAAGTTGGAAACGTGACTATTAAGGATAAACAGACGCTTAAAACCGCTGTAAGCGACCCAGTCGCCAACTTCTTTGACGACATCGATTAGGGTTTTCGGTTGCAGGGCTATCGTTCCCGGCCAACGTTTGGAGTGGCCGATTGAGCAGCCGTAAGGTAAGGTTGGCAGTATAGCGATGTCGGTTAAATCACCGACGGCTTTAGCAAGTTGGTCGGCAATTTCCGAATCCATGCCGCAGCCTAAATGCGGGCCATGCTGTTCGGTCGCGCCGACCGGTAATAAAGCGGCGCAGTTGTCAGCTTGTGCGTATTTGGCGATTTCAGGCCAAGTCATGTTATGCCATTGCATGCTTCTTTCCTTTTTTTATTATCTTTTTTAGAAAAGGTAATACCTTTTGGGTAAAAAAATTCCGAATGTCTTACCTTTTCGGTTGTTAATCTTTGAGCTTTTGATCTGCTAAATAAGACTTGGGAATCGCTGCTACGTTTTGTGAGACAGGCTTTTTATTGCTTTGTTGTTTGTTGCGGGCCGAGAGGGTTTCCAATAACGCGGCGATAAAGATTAGTAAGCCACCGAACATTTCGATTGGCTTCATGGTTTCACCAAGAATCAGACTGGCGGAGACAACGGCCGTGACCAGTTCCAAAATAAGGATGATCGAGGATTTGCCGGATTCCATTTGTGTTACTGCCCATTGAGTTCCGTAATTTGCCAGTAGCATCCAAATCATGGCAAAACCGATTAATGTCAGCCAAGCATGGCTAGAGACCTCCGGTACGATTGAGAGATCCATTTGCAGAAGTGCTAATAAGGCCAAAAGGGTTGTACCCAAAAACATGAAATTCAGTTTGAGTACCGTCGGTAATTCAGGGGTGGCGCGAAAAATGACATTATTCATTGCAAACAGGAATCCGGCGCTGATTGCCAGTAAATCAATCCAGCTCGGTGCTGAGTTAAACGCATTAAAGCCGCCGACCACAAGAAAAGCACCGATGATCGATAAGCCCATACCGATACTGCGAATCGGGGTGATTTTTTCACCCAAAAACAGCCTGCCTCCGATAAGTCCCCATAACGGCAAGAGATAGAACAGCACCATAGCGCGGATGACATCGCCGAAAATCATAGAGGTATTAAAGGCTAATAGGGCGCCGCCACCGAACAACAGTATTCCAAGTAAAGCCAACCAGTTTTGTTTGATTTGCGTTGGATAACGCCACAGAAAAGCGGAGATGGCGATAAACATCAAGGCATAGACCCAAAACGAAATCGCTATGCCGTTAAAGCCGTAGTCGTGCAGAATTTTTAAGGGCAGCCAAGTCATTCCCCAGATAACAGCGGTGGTTAATAAAATAATGACAGCGAAAGAGGGCATGGTTAAGTTATTTCCGTTTTATAGAGTGTTAGCGATTTTCAATCGAGTTATATTCAGAAAATTCTTGTTTAAGGCGTTGGTTTACCCACTGATTGACTTCCCAAATATCGACCACCGGCATTTGCGTATAAGGTTGTAGATGGCAATAACCGTCTGGACCAAATTCCGGTGTCATCGTGGTTTGCGAGGATTTATTGAAGGCTCTGTACTGTATGATTTTTTGCCAGAAACGAAGATGTGACTGCAATGCGGTTCGATATTCCGGGGCACGCGGATCGGGAACTTGTGGCCCTTGATCATAACCGACGCGAGCGTGTAGGTGATGAATCTGCGGAATTAGGCGTTCCAAGGTTTCGTTTTCCGAATCCATTAAGCGTTCGCATACCACACACCAGTGACTGATATCGGCGGTGAGTTTTAAATCTGGCAGAGCTTGTGCAATACGCAAGGTTGACCAAGGGTTATAAGTTGGGCGACTGCGATGGGTTTCAAAACTAAGCGTTAAACCGTATTGCTCTTGAAGCGCCATCGCTTTGCTGAAAAACTCGATAGATTCGGTTTCTGACCATGCATCGCAACCGACTATGCAGTTTGCAAAAAGAGGGTTGAGCGGTAGAGCTTGCGTGATTTGTTGTTCGATATCGTCCAAATGTTGTTGTGGTGTCCAAGAACGGTCAGGAACATAGTCTCCGCCAGAAACAATTTCAGCAATGTAATCGCACTGTTCGGCTTGTATTGCCGAAATCCAAACCGGAAGTTTTTCGCGATTTGGGGCGCGTGCTTCAATACCGTCGAATCCCGCTGCTGTCGCACTTCGACAGGCTTGAGCAATCGGCAAGCTATTGCCCCATAGGGTTTTAAAGGTTTTCAGTTTCATGGCGCGGCTTTCACTTATGCGTGGTTATTCAAAGTGCTTCGGAAAGCGATTATGTTGCAGATAAAACTGCCAGTCGTGGTTCGGCCAAAGATTGGCTTTTTCTTTTTCGCTGAGCGTTTTCAGTTTGCGGATACTGTCTATAGCCAGTGCTTCGTTATCCTGCCAGCACAAGCCGGGGGCGATTTCTTGCTCAATATTTTCTTGGAGATCGGCGGCATCACCAGCCAGAATAATCGGTGGGCCTTTCGGCATCTCAATCATCATCGACATGTGACCGGCAGTATGTCCCGGGGTTTCGATGGCATGCACTCCCGGCACCAATTCGTATTCGCCGGTTTGGATTTTCCAATTTAGCGGCAGGTCAAAATCGCTGGCGAAATAAGCATCGTCAGCGGGTTCTTTAGCGGCCTGCATCTCTCGTTGATGAACATGAACTTCTGCACCACAGAATTCGCAGAGCCCTCCGGCGTGATCAAAATGCAGGTGGCTGCAAAATACCATGTCAATGTCTTGCGGTTTTAGGCCGAGGATTTCCAGCTTGTTTGGTAGTCGTTGTTCTTCGGTCATTTCCGGTGGCCCGAAAGGAAAGCCTTCGTGCTCGTAGTATTGGGCTTTTAGTTCCGGTTGATTGATTTTTTGGTAATCACAGCCAACATCAAACAAGATTCTGCCGTTTTTGGTTTCAATCAGATAAGCCATGATCGGCGCTTTAATAATTTCACCATGCCCGTGATTGCGGGTAGAAAGTGTCTTTTCGTAGGTGTGTTCACCTGTGAGAATCGACCAGAATTTGCTTACCTGAGTCATCGCTGGCTTCCTTAGTGGGCGGTTAAAAATGAAACACCGTCGACACCAATAAAGCTTTCGCCTTCATCGTGTTTTACGGGCAGGTTAATTGGATCGCCGTTGAGAATTCGCGGCACACGGTACTTGTGGAAGCTTTTCATTAGATGACGGAAGGTCAGTACTTGTGTCTGATCTGCGCCGTATAATTCTTTATGTATCTTTGGTAGTCGATACCAAGGTTGTAGTTGTTGGCGATGATGCACATTGTGGTAAGAAAAGTTCAAGGCAATTAGATTCAGCCAAGGATGTTTAACCGAAAAGAGGTTGGAATAGGTATTGTGTTCCTCAAAATGCTTATCGCGAAGTTTGGCTTCCGGTCCGCGTTTCTGGTCGAGAGTCTCAAACACTTCATAGGTGTGTTGATGAACATCCATAAAGCGCATAAAGGTTAAAAACAGCAGATAAGCGATGGCATATAGCCAGAGAAAATCCAAAGAAATCGAAGCCAGATAGCTGAATAGCGCCAGCCGGATAACCAGTACCGATAAGACTCGGGCACGGCGCTTATGGCGGTTTGGTTTGATAAACGGCAAGATAATCACCAAGGCATGCATAAGAATTTCCAGAGCCGGAATATATGCCCATTCCAGAATTTGTAATGTTTTCAGTGCAACTGGATGACGCTGTAATATCGGACGAAAATCAAAGCTGACAATGTCTGCTCGATCAGAGTGATGACGGGCATGTTTGTGAGAAATATCGTCGAAATTTGAATAGCTACAGCCGGTTATCCAAAGCATGAGTTCGCTAAACCAGCGATTGTGTTTGCGTTCTCTAAATATACTGAGATGCGCCGCTTCGTGGATAAGGTACGCACCGATGACCATGGAATGGGCAAACCATAAGACCCCGAACAGATTCAAATACCAAACATCGGTTAACATGCTTAAGCCGCCAAGAAGGTAGCCAGCTAAAACGTAGCTGCTTGCCAGTAAGGTTGGCAGCAACGCATCATCATGTCGAAAGGTTTTTGCTGAACTAGGCATTGTGGTTTACTCACTTAATATTTTTAAATAACGGTTAAAGAAAGCGGCCAAAGAGGCCGCTTTCTTGTTTATTTCCGTTATCGAACGGTTACATACCTTCGGTAATGCTGCCGTCAAAATAGCTATTTACATCTTGTGGTGTGTCATAAACTTTATTGTTGACATTAAAGTCATCAGAAACCTTTGACGAACCGAAGATTGAGTCAAGCCCAGTGCCTTTTTTGTAAGCCGCCTTTGCTTCTTCAAGAGTTAATAGTTTGGTGCCTTCTAGGAAGGGAGCATATTCTTCAGGCGTTAGACCAACGCGAGAAGACATGATTTTTAGAGCGTCGTCGCGAGTTTTCGGGTCTTGGATATAGCCCACTGCTTGATACCAAACTTTCACCACTTTTTCCCAGTCTGCATGACGAGCCGCTAGGCTTGCAGGGTTAACAGAAAGGCCATCGTAGATAATCCCTTTCTTGTCGGCAGAGGTGAATACCGCGGTTGACCCCGGTACCATTTTTAGAGCTTGTCCCGAACTTGGTTGCCACGCAACAATTGCGTCAACTTCGCCAGAAGCCAATACTTGTGGGGTTTCGTTAGTAGGAACGTTAACTAAAGTGACGTCCGACTCTTGCATACCGTTTTCTTCAAGCGCGGTTAACAGCAGTAGATGACCCACGAAACCGACTTCAACACCGATTTTTTTGCCTTTTAAGTCCTTGATTGAAGAAATACCCGGTTGTGCAACCACCATATCGTTACCGTTTGAATAGTCGTTGATTGCAATCATTACGCTCGGTGCGCCGGTTGATCCGGTTACCAGTGCATCGCCATTGGTCATGCCAACGGCATCCAATTGACCGGCCGCAAAAGCATCCATTGAAGCCACGTAGTCAAACCATTCGAATTGCACATCGACGCCTTCTTTAGCGAACCAATCTTTTTCGACGGCGACTTCCCAGGCTACCCAGCCAGGCCAGTCGCTGTAACCGATTTTTAATGGTTCTGCCGCGTTTGCTGTCCAGCCCATCGCTGAAAGTGCCAGACCGGCAAGGATATTTTTAGATTTAGAAAGAAAAGTCGACTTCATGCTAGAACTCCAATAATTATTACGAAAACTATATTTGGTAATAAAGTGGAAGCAGTAGTCGTACCAGAAATGTAAAATTCCCTTTTCATGAGGGATGGAGTGCTTTTTAGCTAGCTGAAGTTGTCTTGTAAAGACCTTTTTTGGTGAAGGGTTGTTAGCTATTGGTGCAAAAGTGACTGAGTACAAGATGTCGCAGTTACAGGTAATAAATGTTGCTGTAGAAGGCTTTATTGTAAATTTAATTTAACAAATATCGCATTTTGCAGTTAAAGCTATGTTTTAATATCAGTATGTATTAATACGTATTTTTGGAGAGATATGTTACCTGGTTTATC
This sequence comes from Thiomicrorhabdus marina, assembly GCF_017571465.1. Classification (GTDB taxonomy): domain Bacteria; phylum Pseudomonadota; class Gammaproteobacteria; order Thiomicrospirales; family Thiomicrospiraceae; genus Thiomicrorhabdus; species Thiomicrorhabdus marina. Next base: position 125,942 of record NZ_JAGETV010000007.1, read on the forward strand.
GTTGCGGCTTGTTTCCGTGTCATTGCGTCACTCTGTTGCATTGGCGAGTTTGACTTTGTTTGAGTCAAAAGAAGAGTGTGAGCGACAGTGGCAAGAAGTCTGTATTACCTTAAATGTTGAGGACGCTGTTTTTCAGTGGGGAGAACAGGGGTATTATTTTGTTGTGGATTGTACTTGCCCGACCTTGGAGGTTGTGAAAACCGAAAAGGTGATCTCAAAGGACATGGCTGTTCATATCAGTAATACGTCTTTGCACCGCTTGATGGGAATGGCGATGCAGTCTTTGAATGCCTGTAATCCTGCAGCGTTTGTCGATATTCTTGAAGGTGGTGTCAAGCAGGGCTGAGAGTTGACCTCTGTATTTTCTTTGTAGCAGTTTGCTGTTCCAGATAATTTTTTGCTCGTCTTTTTCCGTCTTTAATGACGGTTCTTATCTTTTTATTTCTATTTGTATTTGTTTAATGGATTTTCCTTTTTGTATAAAGGCTTTTCCCTTGCCCTTTTTCGACAAATATTTGCAAAGTTATCTTTATTGTGACAATCAGTGACAATGTTTGATAATTTGGTGCAATTTGTGCGCTAAATTGGTATTAATTCATTTTATTTATTAGGGTTTATTTGATTAAGTTATTGATATGTAAGGTTAAAATAATTTTTGGTCAACAAGATGGTATAAGCATTTCGTAATTAATTTTAGGAGTGCCTCATGTCAAACGCGTCACCAATCTGGATTTCAGACTTAACCCATTACTACAATCGTCAACAAAGTATGCCGACGTTGGATGATATTAACCTTTCTATTCCGCAAGGCCAGTTGACAGCATTAATTGGGCGCAGTGGTTGCGGTAAGTCAACGTTGCTACAGATGGTTGCCGGATTATTGATTCCGACTGAAGGTGCGATTCGTATTCGTGCACATACGGTGACCAAGCCGAGCGCGAAATGGAACATGATGTTCCAGAAGCCTTCTCTTTATCCGTGGATGACGGTTCGCGAAAATGCCGCTTTAGGGTTGGTGTTCGCAGGAACTTATAACCAGAAGAAAGATCGTGTTGAAGAGTTATTGGACATGGTTGGACTCAGCGAGCACAAAGATAAGAACGTGCAAGCTTTATCCGGTGGTCAGCAGCAGCGTGTTGCCTTAGCACGTTCATTGGCGACCGAGCCGGAAGTATTACTTTTAGACGAGCCTTTCTCGGCATTGGATGCTTTCACTCGTACTGCGCTGCAAACTGAAGTTGCGCAGATTTGTCATGATCAAAATATCACCATGGTTTTGGTAACGCACGATATCGAAGAAGCCGTAGCTATGGCAGACCAAGTGGTCATTATGAGCCACAACCCAGGCCAGATTGTCGGCGAAAAATCGATTCCTCTTGCTTACCCTCGTGACCGCAATAGTGCGGAATTCGCCGAGCTTAAAGATGAGCTTTTCGCCGAGTTCGAAACCATTGATAAGGCCAAGCAAGATAAGCCGTTTGAGCGTTTGGAGGTGGTGCGCCCAAAGTCCACAGCTCCGTCAGTTGAAAAAATGCTTCAACAGGCGTCTTAATCCCCATTTTTTAGTTTTTATAACCAGTAGTTAAATCGTTTTTTGCTTTCAGGAGAATTTTTATGTGTCAGTATTGCAGCCCAGAAAACCCGATGTCTCACGAAGATTATGTGTTCAACCCAAAGAAAGGACGTCGTGAATTCATTCTCGATTCAATGGCCGCCGGTGGTGGTTTAGCCGCTGCGATGAGCGGTTTAAGTTTTTCAAATCAAGCGATGGCTGCGGATGAGCCATTTGACGAAGTGGTTCGCATTGGTTACCTACCGATTACTGATGCCAGTGCGCTTTTGGTTGCGCATGCTAAAGGTTTCTTTGAAGACGAAGGTCTTAAAGTCGAGAAGCCAACATTGATTCGCGGTTGGTCGCCTTTGATTGAAGGTTTTGCGGCACATAAATTCAACTTGGTTCACTTCCTGAAGCCGATTCCTGTTTGGATGCGTTATAACAATAACTTCCCAGTCAAAATTACCGGTTGGGCGCACACGAACGGTTCTGGTCTTGTGGTTGGTAAGCATACTGGCGTTGAAAAGTTTGAGGAATTGGGCGGGAAGCAAATCGCTGTACCGTACTGGTACTCAATGCACAATATCGTATTACAGATGGCCTTGAAAAATGCAGGTCTAGAACCGGTGATTCAGGATCAAACCGACCCGCTAAAACCAAACCAAGTTAACTTACAAATTATGCCTCCGCCAGATATGCCGCCGGCACTTGCAGCGAAGAAAATCGATGCGTATATCGTTGCAGAACCATTTAATGCGTTCGGTGAAATGAAAGCCGGTGCCAAGATGTTGCGCTTTACTGGCGATATTTGGAAAAACCACCCTTGCTGCGTAGTCTGTATGCATGACGAGCACACGGAAAAACGTAAAGTTTGGTCGCAAAAAGTCATGAATGCCGTGGTTCGCGGTGCGGTTTATGCGCAAGAGAATAAAGAAGAAGTCGCCAAGTTGCTGTCTCGTGACGGTAAGCGTTATCTGCCAATGCCAGCGAAAGCGGTGTTGAAAGCGATGACTGACTATAGCCCTGCAAACTATGCAGATCCTGATGCAATCAAACATGAAGATTGGGATGTAGGTCGTATCGATTTCAACCCATACCCATATCCTTCAGCGACCAAGTTCATTGTTGATCAGCTGAAAGAGACTTTAGTAACCGGTGATACCACTTTCCTAAAAGAGTTGGATACTGACTTTGTTACCGAAGATTTGGTGAACTATGAGTATGTTAAAAATGCGATGGACAAGTACCAAGTTTGGGATAAGGTCAAAGGTGTTGATCCTGCGAACCCAACCGTCCGTCAGGAGGTATTTGAACTATGAGCACTGCACAAGTAGCGCTGCGAGCTGAGTTTTTCTCTCAGCTTTCAGCAGATTTCAAAAAGATGCCGCTTTGGGTGCAATCAACCATTAATTCGGTTATCGGTATGTCTATTCTGCTACTTATGTGGTGGATAGGCGGTATTCTTATTGCTAGTAACCCTGATACCGAAGCGTTTGCAGATTTTGCACCGGGCCCGGCACTGGCTGCACTTTGGTCGCTAATCGGCACAGAGTTCTTGAATGAAACCATTATTTCCAGTTTGGAGCGTATCTTAGTCGGTCTATTCTGGGGGATTGTTATCGGTGTACCGCTTGGGGTAATGATGGGTTACTTCCTAGCAGTACGTCAGATTGCTAATATGCCATTCCAGTTTTTGCGAATGATTAGTCCGCTAGCATGGATGCCGATTGCGGTACTAGCATTTGAAACTTGGGACGGTGCGATTATCTTCCTGATTGTGATGGCAACGGTTTGGCCGATTGTTTTCGGTACTGCGCACGGTGTGCAACGTATCGACCCGAACTGGTTCCGAGTTGCACGTAATCTAGGTGCAGATGGTTTCCAGATGCTACGTCGCGTAATTATGCCGGCCATCGCACAAGATGTTTTCGCTGGGATTCGACTAGCGGTAGGTGTTGCATGGGTGGTATTGGTTCCGGCGGAATATCTAGGGGTGACTTCAGGTCTTGGTTACGCAATCAATGACGCTCGTGATACCTTGGATTATGCAACCTTGGCAGCGATGGTTGTGGTGATTGGTGTAATCGGTTACCTACTGGATGCGATTGCCGTCTTCCTAATCAAACGTTATTCATGGCATGCAAGCTAATGGATAGAGAGAATTTAATCTTACATGAATGATTAAACCGGAAGGGTCTGCATTGGCAGACCCTTTTTTGTCTGTAAAATAAAGTATTAAACGAGTGTTTTTTGGGTTAGGTAATGACTTGCTCGACATTGTCGAGAGGAATGTTTTTATCTTCCGGTGTGACCAGAAATTCTTTGCCATCCTTGGTGGTTAAGGTTTTTACTTTTCCTTGGTAAATCACCTCACCCTTTTCAATGAGGGTGACATCTTTTTGATGCATGGCAGCGACTTCAAGTTCGCTGTAATACTGACAGGCAAGCGGCATGGTGAAACTCCTTTGCGAAAAAGCCAATCATATAATAAACAGTCGACACTGAATAACCCGTTTAACATTTTGTGGGATATTTAAGTAGGTAGGCTCAAGGCGTGGTGAGTAGATAAAGGTGATTCCTTAGTCAAGCACCACAACACAGATAAAGAACAGCGAGGGCGATATGCCAGATTCATTGGATATAGCAGATCATTCCGAATATATCGTAATCAGACAAGCTGCGGAACAGATTGAAGAGGCGCATCAGCCGGAAGAGGCGATCACCAATATCTTAAGTTTGATTTCGCGACAGATGGGGTTGAACCGTGGTCGTGTCTTGTTGCGCGAGAAGGGTGAGCATGTCCTCAAAGCGGTCTATTCATTTGGTCTGACCGATTTGGAAATCTCGCGCAGTCGCTTTGCCGATAATGAAGGGATTAGCGGCAAGGTAATGAAAATGGGCATGCCGGTGATTATTCCCAATATCGATTTGGAAGATGATTACCTTTGTCGAACCGTCGACCGCGCGACGCTACCGCAAGAAACGGTCGCTTTTATTGCCACGCCGATTTTGCGAAAAGGCCGTACTGTTGGCGTACTGGCAGTTAACCGTCTGAAAAACCGTTCACGATCTTTGGATAGAGATTTAGGGATTCTTAAACTTATTGCTCTGTTTATTGGTGAAATTCTGGCGGTAAATGCCATTATCGAAAAGCAGACGCAGGTGCTTAAAGAAGAGAACGAACAGCTTCGCGCCATGGCGGTCAGTCAAGGTAGTCAGTACGGTATTATCGGTGAAAGTCCTGCGGTAATGGGTGCCCTAAGTAAGGCCGCGCGTGCGGCGAATGTTTCGGTAACGGTGTTGCTGAAGGGGGAATCGGGTACAGGTAAAGAGAAATTCTCGCGCATGTTGCATATGGCGTCGAGTCGTCAGGACGGGCCTTTTATCGCCATTAACTGTGCAGCGATTCCGTTAGAGTTGTTGGAATCGGAGCTATTCGGGCATGAGAAAGGCGCTTTTACCGGCGCGACTTCGACCAAGCCTGGGAAGATTGAAATGGCGCACCGCGGTACCTTGTTCCTCGATGAAATCGGTGATTTGGATTTGGGGTTGCAGGCGAAGCTGCTGCGTGTTTTGGAAGATCGAAGCATTACTCGTATCGGTTCCAATAAAGCGACGCCGGTCGATGTCAGAATTATTGTCGCGTCGCATAAAAATCTGCAAGAGTCGGTTAATCATGGTAACTTTCGATTGGATTTGTTCTATCGTCTGAATGTTTTCCCGATTGAGTTGCCGGCGTTGCGTGATCGCGATGGCGATATTCGTCTGCTGGCACGTCATTTCCTTAACCAAGCCAACCAAGAGTATCACCAAAACGTGATTTTCGATCGTGGTGCGCTGGAGTTTCTGGAGCGCTACGAATGGCCGGGGAATATTCGTCAGTTAGAGAACGTGATTAAACGCGCGGTGCTACTGGCTGAAGATGCGCAGATGATTACCGATGCTTTAATTCAGCGCATTATTCGGGAAGAGAGCGGTATCGTTTTCAATGGTGCACCGCCGCAAGCGCGTGAGCCGGCAGCTCTGCCACCGGTCACCGTGCATGAAGAAGTGCGCGTTGTCGAGCCTCAATATGAAGTGCCTATGCATAATCCACCTATGTCAGTGCGTGAAAATGTTGAGATGAAACGCAGTTACTGGAAAGTTAGTGAATCAGAAAAAGATGTCTTGTTACAAGCTTTAGAGCGCGCGCACGGTAATAAAAGTCACGCCGCACGAATGCTCAATATGACACCAAGACAATACAACTATCGTTTTAAAAAATTAGGACTGAGTTAGCCGGCTTTAAAAGCTGTACAGTTACTGAGAAAAGACCCCGAAATGCTTAAGTGTTTTGGGGTTTTTTATATACATTGATAAACATAGTTAATCAAATGAACTATCGCTTTGTTACAGATTTGTTTAGTTTGTATTTTTGATAAGTTATTGTTTTTTATTGGAAATAAGTTAAGTTGTTGAAATATAAGTAAATGTTAATAGTGGCATTTTTAGGGCTATTGAAACTTGGATTTTAACAAGGAGATAGCAATGAAAAAACATGTCATGACTCGTCATATTTATTCTATTTTGGGCTTGTCGGCTTTAGGTGCTTCTATGGCAATAACGCCAAGCTTTGCCTATGCGTCTAGCTTTACCGAAGCGCTTACCGGCGGTACCGCAAAATTAGATTTTCGTTTACGTTATGAAGGCGTTGAGCAAGAAGGGCGCGATGATGCTTCTGCTTTGACTTTACGTACCCGTTTGGGATATTTGACTGGTGATTACAACGGTTTTAGCGGTTTTGTTGAGATGTCGAACAATACCGCATATGAGCGCAATGATTACCTGGTTCCTGCCGGGCCAGATGCCAATACGCCAAGCACTAAAGCCGTGGTTCTTGACCCAGAGTTGACGACCTTGAATCAAGCATGGATTGCTTATCAGACTGAAGGTTTAAAACTCAAATATGGTCATCAGCGCATCATTATGGATACTCGCTTTTTAGGAAATGTCGGTTGGCGTCAGCAAGAACAGATTTATAGCGGCCTTAGTCTGAATGCGGCTCTGAAAGGATTTAAATTCGATTACGCCTATATCAATAATGTTCTGAATCCGGTCGGTGTTGATATTGATATGACTAGCCATGCCGGTAAGTTAGAAATCGCCAAAATTCCTTTTGGCAAGCTGACCGCCTATGGTTATTTGTTGGATTACGAAGTTGGTACTGACAGCCAGACGGTTGGTTTGCGTTTGGCAGGTAAAACCGGATTGAGCGAAAGTATCAAGCTAAGTTACCACCTAGAATATGCCGATCAGAGCGACTATAAAGACAGTAATAATATTGGTGGAGATTACCACCGTGCGGAGCTGGGTCTGACGTTTAATGGTATTAAAATACTAGCTGGTCAAGAGAGGCTTGGCGGAGACGGCAGTAGCGCATTTCAAACGCCTCTCGGCACGGTTCATTTATATAACGGTTGGGCGGATATGTTTATCGGGCCAGTCGGTGGTACACCGGCTAATGGCTTGATTGATAACTATCTGAAAGTGTCCGGTAAGGCATTGGGTATGAAGCTAGCTGCGGCTTATCATGATTTTGGCTCTGATATCGGTAGTATTGATTACGGTTCTGAGATTGACCTTTTGGCAGCTAAGAAGCTTGGGAAAAACTACACCGTTGGAATTAAATACGCTTCGTATTCTGCGGATAGCTATGCGGTAGATACCGATAAATTATGGGTTTGGGGTGAGTTGAAGTTCTAACGACTACACTTTTAAAAGACTAATTGAGTTTGCCCGGTTAATTCGTTTAACCGGGCTTTTTTGTTATGAAGAAAGGGGGGACAGGAATATTACATGGATACTGAATAAACGGCATTTCGTAAAAAACTATACAAATTCTGTGATTCTATTTGAGGATGTGCACAGCGATTTTTCGATCTATATTCATGAGAGCTATTTGCGCCATCATCCGTTGGCTGAATAGATTGCATAGTATGGGTTTCTTTCTTATGCGGTGTGCTTTTCAATGTCAGTTTGCTTAGTATTGAAACGATTGTGCAGCAATTTGGCGTTTCGCCAAGATACTTAACCGATGCCTTCAGAAACGAAACCGGTAAATCGGCCAAAGTGAATCGCCACTAATCTGTTTGTCCAGGATAAGGCTGAGGATTTGTTACTTGAACCAAATATTACCGTCGCCTAAGTGGCATATCAGCTAGGGTATGAATACCCGCAATATTTCTCGGGGCTGTTTAAAAGTAAGAAAGGCATTAGCTCGAGGCAATTTCAAAAGCAGTCTTTACAATAATTTGCGCAATAAAAAAGGCTCTTTTGAGCCTTTTTAAATGGTGTGAAGCGTAAACTTGCTTTTAAGCCGCGTCGGTAATCTGTTTATAGAGATTATTGGCTTGGTTAACCAATTCGCCACTGAGAGCGAAGCCTTTAAGGTGGTCTTCTTGATCTCTATAGACCAGTTTATGGTTTTCGCCGATATCGGTTTCTGATTCCCAGCCGTCTTGATCGTTGGCGCCAAGCGGCAAGCTGAGCATAATCGAGAGGGTTGAGGTTTTGGTTTTAATCAAAGGCGACACCGCATCGAAGGTTACGTCCATATTGCCTTTCAGGTGTGCAGCGATGGTGTTTGCTTGACGGCGAATCGGCTCTAGAAAAGCTTGAACACCGGCTTCCGACTCGGCACAGTCACCGATTGCATACACATCTGGATTTGACGTTTGGCAGTATTGGTTGATTTTAATGCCGCGATTTACTTCCAGATTTAACTTTTTCGCCAGTCCGACATTTGGTGCAATACCGATTGCCGACAGCACTAAGCCAGTGGTGATTTGTTCACCGGTGTCCAAGTTCAGTTCATAAGCGCTGCTCGCGCCGTTCATTTCGTTCACTGTCTGCCCAAAGCGAATATCAACGCCCTTGCTGATCAGTTTATCGGCAAGGTCTTTGGCAATTGCTTCCGGCAGCATGCCCGGCATTAACTGTTCTTCGCGAACCATTAGGGTGATGGATTTTCCTGCGGCAACCAAATCTTCGGCCATTTCCGTACCAATCAAGCCGCCGCCGATAATGGTGATGTGGTCGACTTCTTCAATGGTTTTGCGGAATTTTCGATAGCTTGGTAAGTCATTCAAGGTCACCATTTCATGCGCAACTGAACCGGCGATTTGCGGTTTCAGTGCTTTAGCACCGGTGGCGATAATCAATTTGTCATAGTAGAAGTTGCCACGGGTAGTTAGCACCTTTTTGTACTTCTCACTGACCGCCATAACGCGAGTTAAGGTTTTTACACCGATATTTAATTCAGTCGATTTTTGCGCCGCGCTGTATTCTTTTAAATCTTCCGCCGAGCGTTCTTGACGCAAAGCCATCGACAAAGAAGGTTTTGGATAGACGATACCATCGTCGGCGGTAATCAGTGTAATTTCAGCATCCGGCAGTTCTTTACGAACGGCTTCGGCAACTTGCCAACCAGCGTAGCCTGAACCGATAATCATCACGTCGGCATGGTTGCTGACTTTGTGCGAAGGTTGAGTGCCGTCGTCAGGAGTTGCATGCGCCATCTCTTCCAGCGGGATGAAATCGGCTTTACTGACCAAGCATAGCGGGCAGTACCAATCGTCTGGAATGTCATCAAAACGCGTTCCCGGAGCTAGCCCTGAATCCGGGTCACCTTCTTCTTCGTCGTAGATTAGTCCGCAGACTTTACAGATATATTTGCGATATTCTTGTTGGCTCATGTTCTTTCTCCTTTCGAAACGGCGTTATTTCTCAATCGGCTTAAGCCGCTTCGAGCCCAACTTCTAGGCGTTGAATTTCTTTGCGTAAATGTTTGATTGATGGCGTAACCAGAATCACAAAATAAGCTTCGCGCCATTTGCGTTGTGCGGTGGCATCGACGATATAACCTTTGGCGCCGGCATGTTGCATTACCGAGTCTGCTGAGCGTTTGGTGATTTCCGCACCTAGTAGACGGGCTTCCAAAATTGTGCGGAAGAAGTCATCGCCCGGTGTGTAAATCTGGCCAGCAAGCTGTTCAATCAGTTCCAGTGCATCGTCGAGTTCTTCTTGTAACTCTTCCGGTTTGTTATCCAGATATTGGTTGATGGCACTCAGCGATAAGTTCGATTTGTGCATATCATTAATCATGCCTTGAATAACGCCGGCCGCCATACCGGTTTGTAGCAGAACAAATCCGGCTTTGATTTTCTGTAGATAAGGTTTAACCGGATCGGCCAGTAGATATTTTTTCGGCAAGAAGGCGTCTTTAAAGAACATGGCATAAGTACCAGTACCTTCCATGCCGACAAATTCCACTTGTTGTTTTAGAGTGAAGCCTTCCAGGTCACAAGGAATAATCGCCATGACATCGCGCAGCGTATTGCCTTCTTCATCAACCACATGGAAAACCGAACCGAAAAAATGCTCGGATGAGTCAGGTGCTAGGTTTGATACCCAAGGCAGTGAGCCATTGATGATATAACCGTCTTCGGTTTCTACAGCGCTCAGTTTTAGCGGTTCGATACCGGCAAAATATTTCATCGGGTTCGATAGGCTGGTCGCACCGAAAGCTTCGCCGTTAATCATTTTTGGCAGAATATTCTCTTTTAACCAAGGGTTGTCCGAATTTTCGATATACCAACAGCACACGACATGTGCCCACATCATAAAGCCGGTCGACATACACTCTTCGGAAACCTGTGCCATATTTTGAATGGTTTTGAATAGGTCTAATTCTGTACCGCTGACTGATGGTGCAATTTCCGTGTAAGCACCGGCTTTACCTAATTCGGCAAGCACTTCAGTGGTGTATTCACCATGGTCGATTGATAGGGTTAAAGGTTTAAGTGTTTTTTCGATAACTTGAGATAGCATTTTATTCTCCTAAAGCAAAGTGTCGAATAAGTCCTGAATGTGCTGTGCCAGAGCTCATTAAAGGCGTATTCGGCACTTCCTTAAATTGCCGTGCCGCCAATTTGACGGCACAAGCAAGTGAGGCTGATTACATTAGTTCAGCTTTAACTGGTACTGGGTTGATGTAAGTGTTAGCAACCGGAGACCATTTAGTCGCGTGTTTTACTAGATCGTCTAGTTGTTCGCGAGTTGCGTCTGGTGATTCAACGTCGTAGAAAGCACGTACTTCACGCACACCTAGAACTTTCTCAGGATCAACGTCGCCTGTACCCCAAACTGCAGTAATGTTGATGTCTGCTTCTAGGTTTACTTCTAGTTTAGTAAGGGTGATGCCACGCGCAGTTGCGTTTGCTTGGATACCTACTGAAAGGCATGAACCTAAAGAAAGTAGCGCCATTTCTGAAGGGTTTGGCGCAGTGTCTTCACCTAGTAGTCCTGGTGGTTCGTCAACAACGATTGGGTCAAGACCACGGATGTAGTTAAGGTTTTTGAACTGACCTTCAAGCACGGTTTTCGATTTAAGCGTCTTGATTTGATTTGGATCTGCTTTACCCGCTTCACCTAGTTTCGTTAGGCCGTCGCTATCGATAGGACGTAGGCATGATGGTACATATACTTCTTGAGCTTCAGACATGTTATTTCTCCTAAAACAATCTGTTTACTTAAATAAATTTTTAATCACGAAGATATTTCGTTGTTGAAATATGCTGGGTATATAGCTTCAGAGATACCAGTTTTTTAAAAGTCATTTAAAATCAAAGTGTTAGTTGTTTTTATGGGCTTTTCCTGGTTACAAAGTCGTACAATTGTTTGCAAATGTAAGAATGGTTTTTTAAATTGTTAAACAATGTATGACAATGTTTTATGGGGGATATTGTTTTGTTAGGACGGTGTTATTTAAAGGTTAATAAAATCAATGGGTTATAAAATTCGTTAAAAATTGGCATAACTTATGCAAGTAACTAAAAGCTTTTAACAAATTGTTTAAATTTATCCAAAAATTTATCTAAGGAGAGTCCCTAATGATGACTAAAGTAGAAATGACTGAAGCGATTGTATTGGCTAAATCAGAAAAAAGTGTGGGCTGGGCGGATATCGCCGTGGCTTCAGGTTTGAGCGAGGTTTACACTACCTCAGCGTGTTTAGGTATGAATCACCTGGATAAAGAGCCGGCGGAAAAGGTTGCTGAATTTTTAGGGTTGGGCGCGGAAGTGGTGACAGCGCTACAGGCATTCCCGCATAAGAGTTGGGATCAAATTGTACCAACTGATCCACTGATTTACCGTCTGTATGAATTGGTAGGCGTTTATGGTCCGACAATGAAAGAAGTAATCCATGAAAAATTCGGTGACGGGATTATGAGTGCGATTGATTTCTCGATGGATATTGATAAAGAAGAAAATCCAGCCGGTGATCGTGTGGTGATTACTCTGAACGGTAAGTTCCTGCCTTATAAGGCTTGGTAAGCTTAGAGAAATCGATACAAGTTTTTGAACAAGAAAATGCCTGCTGATTTGCAGGCATTTTACGTTATGCAGAAGGTAAATATGAGTCGTGAACCAGTTGTTAAAAATGGCGTGGTCTCGGTGCCAAGTAATTACTCGGTTGCCGAGTCGATGAATCGCATCGAGAAGACAATTATCGGAATGGGTTTGAATGTTTTTGCACGTATTAATCATTCTGTCGGAGCCGCTAAAATCGATATGCCATTGCGGCCGACGGAATTGATTTTATTCGGCAGCCCGCAGGGTGGAACACCCTATATGCAAATGGAGCAAACGATTGGTTTAGACCTGCCGTTGAAACTTTTGGCTTGGGAGAGTGAAAGTGGTCAAGTCTGGCTAAGTTATAACGATGTCGAATACCTTAAGCAGCGCCATCATGTTGCAGGTGAAAATTTGCCGCCATTAAACCTTGTTATTGAGAAGCTACTCTCAGGGGCTTTAAGTTAGCTGGCCGTCATGGTCTTGCAAGTCCGTTTTTTGTTTTCAGTGGGTTTGGTAAAATTACTTAATTTTCAAGCGAGTTTTTAAATTCATATTTATTGATTTTAAATTTCTTTAATTTCGAGTTCAGGGTGGTTGGGTTGATTTGTAAAGATTCACTGGCGCTGCCTGTGCCGAACACCTTGCCCTGACTAAGCTTTAAAGCTTTCAGCAGGTTTTCATGTTCAAGTTGCTTTAGTTTTGGGTAGCTTAGTACTTCATTAAATTCTTGATTTTGTTTGCTATCAATCGGAGGGGCTTGAAGTTCAAGATCGTTTAGTTCAAAGCTGAGTTGTTGTTGAGAAATAATGACCGCTCGCTCGATGACATGTACTAATTCTCGAATATTGCCGGGCCATTGATAAGCCTGCAGTGCTTGGATGTGTTTGACCTTGAGTTGCAGTTGCGGCTTATGATGCTTTTGACACATGCGAGTTAAGAAATGTTCGGCCAGTATCGGCACATCTTCAAGGCGTTCGCGTAGAGGTGGTGATTCAATCGGGAAGACATTTAAGCGAAAGTACAGGTCTTCTCGAAAGCGTTTTTGTTGAATCTCATGCAGTAAATCACGGTTGGTAGCAGCGATTATGCGCACATTTACCTTGCGGGTTTTGGTGTCTCCGATTCGTTCGAATTGCTGTTCCTGTAAAACACGCAGTAGTTTGCTCTGAAGTTCTATTGGAATCTCGCCGACTTCGTCTAAAAAAAGGGTACCGCCATCCGCCAGTTCAAAACGACCAATGCGGTCATTGATGGCGCCGGTAAAGGCGCCTTTGGTATGTCCGAAAAATTCGCTCTCGAAAAGGTCTTTAGGGATGGATGCGCAGTTAACTCGAATCATCGGGCGGTCTTTGCGTTCGCTGTGGTCGTGAATAGCTTGTGCAATCAGTTCTTTACCTGTGCCGGATTCGCCGGTAATGAGTACATTGGCGTTTGTATGGCTGACCATGGCGATTTTCTGAGTGATTTTGTGAACCTTGTGGCTGCGACCGATAATTTGGCTGAAGTGGTGTTCTTGCTTGTAGTTTTCAATCAGATATTGATTTTCTTGTTCCAGTTTCTGTTTGAGTTGTTTGACTTCTTCAAGTGCGTCTTGCACTTTCTGTTCGGATTTTTTGCGCTCGCTGATGTCACGAAATACGATAACTGCACCGAGAATTTCACCGTTTTCGATAAGCGGTGTGCTGGTGTATTCGACCGGAATTGCCGAGCCGTCTTTACGCCAGAAGTATTCATTGGTGACACGTTTGGTAACCCCGTCGTGCAGGGCTGAATAGATGTGGCATTCGGTACTGTGATAATGGCTGCCGTCACAGTGACTGTGGTGGATTAAATCATGCATGCTTTGGCCGAGCATTTCGCTGGCTCGCCAGCCGAGAAGGGTTTCTGCTGTTGGGTTAACGAAGGTGGTCAGGCCTTTGCTGTCTAAGCCGTAAACCCCTTCGCCGACCGCATTCAATATCAAGCTGTTAGTCTGCTCGAATTCGCGGAAAAAAGTTTGGATGGTTTGCCAGTGTGCTAGACCTTGGCGTTGCAGATAATCGGCTTCGCTAATGGTTTGTTGTTGTTTAAGCTGTTGTAGTGGAATCAGTCCGAGAATAAGCAAATGTGGTTGCTGTTGGATTAGTTTACCGGTCGTGCGAACCTGAATTTCTTGGTCTTGAATCTGTAGATGCAGTTCGTTGCTCCAAGCTTCGCCTTTGTGCTGAACTTCTTCAGTGAACACGACAAAGTTTGACCAATTTTTCCCTAGAAAGCGCTTTATGTCGGTGTTTGTGATTGAGTGTAGTTTTTTGTTTTCTTGCAGGAGTTCGCGCGCTTTTTGATTGGCGAGCAGGATGTGTCCGTTATTTGTGTCGATAACCAACATTGCTTCTGGGCTGTTGGCGAAAAATAAAGGTTCCGAATTATCCATTATAAAGTCCGATTTTATTAGGCCGGTATAGGTCGAAGTTTTTCAATTCACTGGTGTTTTTATTAACTACTAAATTTCATAGTTGGCTAAACGAAAAATCATAAAACTATGAGTTTTCATGGTTTAGAGTGAGTTTTGTTTAACCTGAAAAATCTTTGTAAATCATTTGGTTATCTATTTGGTTTGTGTTTGGCACGGGCTCTGCTCTTAGGGAAGTTACTCATACTGTTAAGTTCTCCTAAAACTTATAGCACCTGAAAATTTGATCCTGAAAAAAGAGGGAATGCCAATGTCGTTTAAAAGCCTTAGTGATCCATTCGATGCCAGCAAAAGTTTGCTCCATAAATCCGATTGCGACTGCCCGATGTGCCAGCTTGAAAAAAGCCAGCCGCATTTGAGTGCGCGTGATAAACAAGAATCCATAGAGCATTCACTCCAACAAAAACTAGACCAACAAAGCTATTCGCAACACAAAAAAATCATTTCACCGGCGGAAGCGGCTTTGCAGAGCCAAGAAGAGATTATTGATCGAGCGGTGGAAAGTGCGGTTGTACGTTCGGTATTCGGTCACAACGATATGAGTCGACGTTCGTTTTTGAGCATGATTGGTGCAGGTACGACCGCAGCGGTGCTTGGCTCGGTTTTCCCGATGGAAGAGGCCAAAGCGGCGATTAAAGAAACCATGGGGCTTGGGCCGCTAGAAAAGAAAAAACTCAATATCGGTTTTGTGCCGATTACCTGCGCAACGCCGATTATTATGGCGCACCCGATGGGTTTCTATGAGAAGAACGGTCTGGATGTTGATGTTATCAAAACAGCCGGCTGGGCGGTGGCACGTGATAAGTCGCTCGCCAAAGAATATGATGCTTCTCATATGTTGACGCCGATGCCATTGGCGATGTCGATGGGCGCGGGTTCAACTGCGAAACCGTTTATTATGCCGACGGTTGAAAACATTAATGGTCAGGCGATTGTTCTGCACAACGACCATAAAGACAAGCGTGATCCAAAAGATTGGAAAGGTTTTAAGTTCGGGGTGCCGTTCGAGTATTCCATGCATAACTTCCTGCTTCGCTATTATGTTGCCGAGCACGGTCTTGATCCTGATAAAGATATTCAAATTCGTGTGGTGCCGCCACCGGAAATGGTCGCTAACCTGCGTGCCGGTAACTTGGACGGTTATCTGTCTCCTGACCCATTCAACCAGCGTGCAGTTTGGGAAAAAGTCGGCTTTATTCACACCTTGACCAAAGACATTTGGGAAGGCCATCCATGCTGTGCTTTCGCCTGTTCGAAAGAGTTCGCGGTGCAGAATCCAAATACTTACGGTGCACTGTTGCGTTCGATTATCGATGCCACTGAATATTCCGCTAAGCAGGAAAATCGTAAAGAGATTGCCGAGGCGATTTCGCCGAAAAACTACCTTAACCAGCCGGTGCCGGTGGTGCAACAAGTCTTAACAGGACGTTATGCGGATGGGCTGGGTAGTGTGATGGATGTGCCGGATCGTATCGATTTCGACCCGTTCCCATGGCATTCGATGGGTGTATGGATTCTGACGCAGATGAAGCGCTGGGGTTATATCAAAGGCGATATTGATTATCAGAAGATTGCCGAAGAGGTGTATACCGCAGCCGAAACCGGTCGCGTTATGAAAGAGTTGGGTTATGAGCCACCGGCGAAAACCTACGAGAATTACACCATTATGGGCAAAGAGTTCGATTACACCCAGCCGGAAGCTTATATCGATAGCTTTGCCATCAAACGTTCTTAATCGTAAAAGGAAAGCACTATGTTGAATTCGCTTAGAGTTAAATCAACGCTGCTTTCCATCATTCTTCTGGTTCTGTTACTGGGTATCTGGGAAGGCGCAAATCAAGCGCCTGCCGATAGCAAGCCGCTAACGGAATATGAATTGTTGATGGGGGGCGCTTCTCAGGAAGCACGTGTGCCGCCGCCTTCGGATGTAATTGCTTTGGGGTGGAAAGAGTTAAGTGACCCGTTTTATGATGCTGGGCCAAATGACAAAGGAATTGGTATTCAGCTTGGTTACTCGATTTATCGGGTTTTGGTCGGCTTCTTTCTGGCCGCTTTGATTGCCATTCCCATCGGTTTTTTGATTGGTATGTCGCCATTGATGTACAACGCTCTGAACCCGTTCATTCAGGTGTTGCGTCCAATTTCTCCGTTAGCGTGGATGCCGTTGGCACTGTTTATCATTAAAGATTCCGAAGTCTCGGCGATTTTCGTCATCTTTATCTGTTCCATCTGGCCGATGTTGATTAACACCGCTTTTGGTGTCGCCAATGTTCGTAAGGACTGGATTAACGTTGCTCGAACACATCAGCTAACGCCGATTCAAACCGCATTGCAAGTGATTCTTCCTGCAGCAGCCCCGACTATTTTAACTGGTATGCGCATCTCTATCGGGATTGCTTGGTTGGTTATCGTTGCGGCGGAAATGCTGGTTGGTGGCACCGGTATCGGTTACTACGTCTGGAATGAGTGGAATAACCTTGACCTGTCGAGCGTGATTTTCTCAATCTTTATGATTGGCGTTATCGGCATGATTTTGGATTTATTGCTGGCTTATGCGGCGCGTTGGGTCGAGTACCAAGAATAAAGGAGTGATGATGAGTCATCCGTTTCTCGAAATTGAAAATTTAAAGAAAAGCTATCCGGGCAAGGAAAAAGGCCAAGAGTTTGTGGTCTTTGAAGGCGCTAATTTCACCATCGACAAGGGTGAGTTTGTTTGTGTTATCGGTCACTCGGGTTGTGGGAAATCGACCATCCTTAATATTCTTGCCGGCTTAGATGAAGCCTCGGACGGCTTTGTGTTTATGCACGGCAAGGATATTTCCGGACCGAGTTTGGAGCGTGGTGTGGTTTTCCAAAACTACAGTCTTTTACCATGGCGTACTGCCTTGCAGAATGTAGCGTTTGGTGTCAAGGCGCGTTGGCCGAAATGGAGTAAAGAGCAAGTCACCGATCACAGTTTGAAGTACTTGGAATTGGTTGGTTTGAAAGATGCCGAACATCGCAAACCGTCACAACTTTCCGGCGGTATGCGCCAAAGGGTGAGTATTGCGCGTGCTTTCGCTACCCAGCCACAGTTGTTGTTGATGGATGAACCGTTCGGTGCTTTGGATGCTCTAACGCGCGGTGTCATTCAAGAAGAACTCATCAAAATCTGGGGCGAGACCAAACAGACCGTTTTTATGATTACCCATGATGTTGACGAAGCGATTCTGCTTTCCGACCGTATTCTGCTGATGACCAACGGTCCACATGCGCGCGTTGCCGAGTCGGTTAAGGTTTCTATCGACCGTCCTCGCAAACGTAGCGATATTGTCCACCATCCGGATTACTACAAAATCCGTAACCACTTGGTCGATTTCTTAGTCAACCGTTCCAATGAAGAAAATACTGTACCGTTGCATTCTCAAGAGAGCGCTACGCCGGTGGAAGTCGATTTAGCCAGTTAATTATTGGTGCTAACGTTATTTTGAATAAAAGGAGTGACATTATGTCTGATTCAATCTTAGTCAATACGGCGCATCTGGAATCGCTTATCGCCAGTGAGCCAGTCGTTATTGTCGATACGCGTTCACCGGAAGCCTATGAACAAGGGCATATTCCGGGGGCAGTCAATATTCATGATATTTTTACTTTCTTGGCGACCTCGACACCAGAGGGCTTGGATGAGTTGAAAGGCAAGTTTGCCGAAGTGTTTGGTGCTGTCGGATTGTCCGGCGCGGAAACCGCTGTGTTGTATGAAGATGCGATGGATACCGGTTTTGGGCAGTCTTGTCGTGGTTATTTTCTATTGAGTTATCTGGGTTATGACAAGGTGAAAATCCTGCATGGTGGTTTTCAAGCATGGAAAGCGGAAGGGTATAAGGTCAGTCTCGAAACCGTTACGCCGACAGCGGTGGAATTCCCTCTGAAAGATACCGGTTCCGAATTAATGATTGATAAAGATGCTGTGCTGGCCGCTCTTGGTACCGATACGGTTCTACTTGATGTTCGTGATGTCGATGAATGGATTGCGGAAAGCTCTTCGCCATACGGTAAGGACTTCTGTCCACGTAAAGGCCGTTTGCCAGGTGCGGTGTGGATTGAGTGGTATCGAATGATGAAACCAGGCATTGTGCCGCTGTTTAAATCAACTGAAGAAATTTTGGCCGAGTGTCTGACCGCCGGTATCAAAAAAGACACGCCGGTTTATCTATATTGCTTTAAAGGTGCGCGTGCTTCAAATACTCTGGTAGCATTGAAAGAAGCCGGCATTGAAAATGTCAAAATGTACTTCGGCTCTTGGAATGAATGGTCGCGCGACCCTGAATTGCCAATTGAAGAAGGATTCCCTGCTTAAATCGAAGGCGTAATCCGTCTTTGTTCTTTGTATGACTCGGCTTCTTAGCCGAGTTTTTAGTTCCGTAAAAAGGTTTATAGATGATTGAATCGGTTCTTTTCACTTCATTGCATACGATTGCCGCTGTCCTTTGGGTTGGCGGTATTTTTCTGGTTTATAAAGTCTTCCGTCCGACTGCCATCGAGCAACTTGAGCCGCCGCAACGACTGCAGATGTTCCTTGGTGTTTTTGACCGTTTCTTCCCTTGGGTTTGGGTTTTTATCGCGGCCTTAGTGGTGTCCGGTTATTGGGATTGGTACAGCCGTTTAGGTGGCATCGCGGATGCGAGTCTGTATATGCACCTGATGCATATTATTGGCTGGATAATGATTGTGTTGTTCGCGTGGCTGTATTTTGTCGCTTACAAACAGTTTAAAACTGCCGTGCAAAACAAAGAGTTTCCTGTCGCTGGGGCAGTCTTGAATGACAAAATGCGTCCTGTTATCGTGATTAACCTTGCGCTTGGTATTCTTGAAGCGGTTATCGGCGCTTCCGGGCCATATTGGGTTCTTTAGCTTCTTAGAGAGCGTTACATGGTGTTGTTTAATCGTTACTTAATTTTGTTGTTTTTGTTTTTTTCGGTTCAGGTTTCGGCTCAGACATTTAAAGACATTGCTTACGGTACGGATGATAAGCAAACACTGGATATTTATGTTCCTGATGTTAATCCTCCTGTCGACGGTTTTCCGGTGCATGTGTTTGTGCATGGCGGGGCATGGAATATTGGCGATAAAAGTACGGTCAAACTCCGCCATGCAACTGCTTATAACAAGCAGAATATTATTCTGCTATCGGTCAATTACCGTTTAGCACCGGATAATAAGTTCCCAGATTTTGTCGAAGATATTGCGCTCGCTTCGGCTTGGATTCATCGAAATATTGGTCGTTATGGTGGAAATCAAAACGCTATGTTGCTGTCTGGGCATTCTGCCGGTGCACACATGGTTGCCTTGGTTGGCATAGCTCCAAAATATCTACAGGCACAAAATCTCTCTTTGGCTATGTGGCAGGCCGTCGTGCCGGTCGATACTGCCAGCTTTGATTTAATAAAAAAGCAAGAGGGAGCCGGCGCGCGCTTAGTCGAGCGAATGAAATCTAAAGCTTTTGGTGATTCGCCGCAGGTTCTAAGAGAAGCGTCGCCGCTTTATCAAGTCCAAGCTAATAGTGCTGTCGCACCTTTTTATCTATATGCAACCGCGGAACGACAAGATGCGGTGCAAGCTAATTTTCAGTTGGCCGAAAAACTACGTCGCAATGGTTATCAAGCGCAAGTCAGAGCTTTGGGCGGCGATCTGTCGCATGCAGATATGCGTAAGTTGATTTTTGATTCAGACAGCGAGATTTTTCAACGTATTGTCAGTTTGTTGAAATAGAACAAAAATTCCCGCGGAGCGCGGGAATTAAATCAGATAGGTTGAGAGAGGAGCGTCTGAATTATTCGCCTGATAGATTCAGATCTTTGATGATATAAAGATGGTTATAATCGACGGTATTACTGTCTAGCATCTTCTGTTCAAGTTCGCCACCGGTAGACCAAGTTGCAAAGTCATCGTCATTGATTACGCCAAGGGTGTTATTGTCAATGACCCATAGCCCTTCCATTTTGTCGTGTGGGTATTGCACTTCGGCAACCATATCGACAACCAATGATTTACGAGCTGGTTCGATTCCGGCATCAGCTAGTGTGGTCCACCCTGAATTCAGTACGACTTCTTCTAAGGTGCTGCCGTTGAGCAGTAAACCAAAATCAGAGTCTTGGGTAAATTCTGCCGAATTTGCTATTTCTTCAAGGTTGGTCGCGGTGCTTAGGTCAATGCGATAGACGTTTTTCTGTGCATCCGGTGCTGCTGCGGCTTCTCCGCTAGGTCCACCAAATAGGAAGGCGCCGTCGCGTTCGATAATAAGGAATTCGTTATTGCTCAGTGCAACGATTTCTGAATTTGAGTTTTGCGCTTGATCTTGTTTATAGAGATATTGTCCAATGGTTCCGTCTGTAAGGTTTACCGTCACAATACGGGTGATATCCAAATTTTTCACTGCGCTACTTGGGTTGTACATAGTAGATTGCATAATCCCGACCAGAGTGGTTTCATCTGGCGTAATCGCTAAGCCTTCCATGCCACGGTTAGCTCGACGATTTGCGTATTCGGCTGGAAGTTGGAAGGTGTTGCGTGCGTCAGCAAAAGGGTTGATGCGACCAATTTCAACACCGTCGGCATCAAAGTGCACCATATGTGGGCCATATTCATCCGACACCCAGAAAGTTCCATCGCTTAACGCGACTAGGCCTTCTCCATCTAGACCATAATCATCCAGTTTCAACGGATTGCTAGCCTCGTCGTAAGGTTGAGTTGGGTCGACCAGAATTGGCGAACCATCTGCATTGTATGGGGTTTCGCCGGTTCCGCCTAAGTCAGAAGTATTTGGAAGTCCGGTAATCAACGTTCCGTCTGGACGTTTCATTAGAATTTCTTTAACTAGGCTGATACTGCCGCCCTGCCCAAGTTTGAAGAGGCCAATACGAGAAGTGTAGTCAGGAGTTGGGAATTTTTTGCCGGTACCGTAATTGCCAGTAAATGAAGCATTAGGTCCGCGGTCAGTCATGGCGTAGAACATGCTTGAATCGGTCGGGTGAGCAGTCATTGCTGAGCCAAAGCCGCCATTGCGAACTTCAAATGTTTGCTGAGTGTTTTGGTCGATTAAATCACTACGCAGCACTTTGTAAGGCAGTGCAGATCCTTCAGCAGGGAAGGATTCGATAAGGGTGGTATTGTCATCTTCACAACCGCTTAACAGGCTAGTAGAAAAGATGGAGGCGATGATTAACGAGCGTTTAAACATCTTAATTCCTTTTAAATAAATGAATAATTCGTGCAATAAGTTAACTGGTAGTACTGAAATTTTTATGACGGAAATAAGATGGTTTTGTGAATCTAACTACCAATTTTATTGGACTTGGAAGCTTGGCAATAATTACGGTTTAGAGTTGTAATCATTTTTACCAATTAGAGTCAAAAGCCTGTAACTATTTAAGGGACGGATTTGACTAAACTTTTTGCAAAGTTTTTGCAGGAGTGGGTCGTGCGAGTTTGTCTTTTTACCGATACTTTGGGTGATTTAAACGGGGTGTCACGCTTTATTCAGGATATGGGGGAATTGGCGATAGGCGAGGGTTGGCAATTGACCTTGATTACCTCGACTAAAAAGCCGTTACCGTCGTTGGATAATCTTCGCAATTTACCATACAGAACCCGAATAGCGATGCCGTTTTATCAAGAGTTAGATTTGGTTTGGCCGTCACGAAAAGCGATTCGTGCAACCTTGCAAGAGTTACAGCCGGATCTTGTGCATATTTCCACTCCGGGACCGGTCGGTTGGTTGGCGAAGTTGGAGGCTGAAAAACTGGGTTTTCCTCTGATTGGCACTTACCACACCGATTTTCCAGCGTATATTTATGACTTAACCGGCAGTCATTTCTTTAAGCGCCGAACCGACAAGGTGATGGCAAAATTCTATCGACCTTTTCGCAAGGTTCTGTCACGCTCATTGACCTATACCGAAGTGATGGCGAATGATTTGCAGTTGCCGGCTGATAAGATGGCGGTGATTTATCCGGGTACCAATCAACAGAAATTCAATCACGACCATCGTAATCCGCAAATTTGGCAGGCCTTTGGTCTCAATCCAAATCGCTTGAAGGTGTTGTATGTCGGGCGGATTAACATTGAAAAGAATATCCCATTCTTGTGTGAGCTTTGGCAGCAATTGCAAGCCGAGTATCCGCAGCTTGAGGCGGATTTGGTGATGGTGGGTGAAGGTCGCTATCGCAAATGGACTGATAAAATGCGTCCGCATCACGGTTATTTTCTCGGGCCGGTAGTCGGTGAAAAGCTCTCGCAGCTCTATGCATCATCGGATTTGTTTGTGTTCCCGTCGGTAACCGATACGCTTGGTCAGGTAATAATGGAAGCGCAAGCCAGCGGTTTAGGTTGTTTGGTGAGTGATGTCGGTGGGCCACAGAGCTTGATTGTGCCTGAGCAAACCGGTCGGGTGTTGCCTGCCAACCGAAACGACTATTGGTTGTCGGCATTGCAAGAGCTATTACAAAATTCCGAGCTACGCGAAACATGGCAGAAAAATGCGCCACGACATATGCAGCAATATGACATTCGCGATTCCTATGCGGACTTCAAACGGGTGCACCAACAGGCTTTGGTTACAAACTAGCGTACTCTTGACTACAATAGCCTGAAAATCTCCTGTTGGAAGTGTGCTTTGCTATCTCTATGTTGTCCTAAATTACTGGCTAATCGTAAAGGCGAAACCTATGCGATGACGCTGACGCTGTTAGAATCCGGTTTTCCGATTTTTGCAGCGGTGAGCGTTGCTGCACTGGGTTCTTTATATGCTTATTTCTATAGTTTACTGTTTGCTAGCATTGCTTTACTGATTTGGTGGGGCGGGCAAGGGCGTTGGGTTGAGTTAAAGAAGCGAGCAGCCTATAAACCCTTGCTGATGACCAGTCTTTTTATCACCGGTTTATATATTTGTCTGTTTCTTGCCTTGCACTACACCAGTGCCGCTAATGTCGCGCTGATTTTGTTTTTGCAGGTGCTATTCGGTTTCCTTTTTTTAGGCCATAAAAAAGAGGAACAGCTTGGTAAGTATTCCTTGCTGGGCGCACTGTTGATGATGGTTGGCGCGATGGTTGTGGTCTTTCCCGGTGAAGTGAAAATTAATATCGGCGATGGCTTAGCGTTACTGGCAGCGATGTTGGCACCTTTGGCAAACCTGTATCAGAAGCAGGCACGATTGCATCTTTCTAGTCAGAGTATTTTGATGGTGCGTTCCGTGATCGCTCTGCCGTTTGTGTTATTGCTAGCGTGGCTACTTGAACCGTCGCCGAGCTTTCAGCAAGTTATCGAGCAATTCTGGCCGTTATTGTTTGTCGGTGTGTTGATCTTAGTGTTGTCGAAAGTGTTATGGATTGAAGCGATTCACCTGCTGCCAATTACGACGGTTAGTGCGTTTTTTGCTTTTACGCCTTTATTGACCATGCTATGGAGTGATTGGTTTTTAGAGCAACCCCCTGCTTGGTATCAATGGCTAGGAGCAATGCCGATAATCCTCGGTAGTATTTTATTAACTCGTACATTGCCGGTTAAGGAAACGCAGAACAAGTCCACATGACCTCAGGCAAAGTAAAATTTAGGCTAAGCAAGGCATCTGTTTGCGGTCATGTCTAGACCTAGCAAAAACAGATAACACCGCTTAGACAAATTTCACAAAGCCCCTGTGGGCGAGGTTTTGAAGAGTAACTTCGTTGTTAGCGCTCTCAACCATAGCTAAGGCTATGCTTATCAAACGCTGCCTAGAATTTATCTCTTCAAA
>NZ_JAGETV010000080.1 GCF_017571465.1 Thiomicrorhabdus marina
AAACATCCCAATCTCCTCAAGGAGCAGGGACAAGAAAAACTCGCACAAACGCCGGAACAGCTCTGGGTCGCCGATATCACCTATCTTCCCGTGCAGACGGGGCAAGCGTACCTGAGTCTGATAACGGATGCCTGTTCACGAAAGATAGTTGGCTATCATGTGCATGACAGCCTGCATACATCCGGTGTGTTACAAGCGTTATCTAAAGCGGTTAAAAAGCGAGTAGGAAAAGGAAAGCTGATACATCACTCGGATAGAGGGATTCAATACTGTTCAAAGTCTTATCAGGACTTCCATCAAAAGCATGGTATTACCTGTTCC
>NZ_JAGETV010000081.1 GCF_017571465.1 Thiomicrorhabdus marina
GGAACAGGTAATACCATGCTTTTGATGGAAGTCCTGATAAGACTTTGAACAGTATTGAATCCCTCTATCCGAGTGATGTATCAGCTTTCCTTTTCTTACTCTCGTCTTAACCGCTTTAGATAACGCTTGTAACACATCGGATGTATGCAGGCTGTCATGCACATGATAGCCAACTATCTTTCGTGAACAGGCATCCGTTATCAGACTCAGGTACGCTTGCCCCGTTTGCACGGGAAGATAGGTGATATCGGCGACCCAGAGCTGTTCCGGCGTTTGTGCGAGTTTTTCTTGTCCCTGCTCCTTGAGGAGATTGGGATGTTT
>NZ_JAGETV010000082.1 GCF_017571465.1 Thiomicrorhabdus marina
CTAACTTGTACTAATTACCCGTGAGGCTTAACTATACAACTCAAAAGTAACTTTGCGAAAGCGAAGTGAAGATTGAGGTTCATCGAGAGATGGCACAAATACCTTGAGTAACTCAAGTTAAGAAAAAAAGCGAAACCTAAAAACAGCAATAACAATCATTATTTCAAACCTATTTTGAAGTGTTGGAACGTAACTGAACGAACCGACACCTCAACACCGAATTGCTTGGTGACAATAGCGAGATGGAACCACCTGATCCCTTCCCGAACTCAGAAGTGAAACGTCTCTGCGCCGATGGTAGTGTGGGA
>NZ_JAGETV010000008.1 GCF_017571465.1 Thiomicrorhabdus marina
GGGAGGTCCCATGTGAGAGTAGGTCATCGCCAAGCTTATATCCTAAAACCCTGTTAGGTTCTTTTGAACCTGACGGGGTTTTTTTATGTCTTTACAAAATGCACCCAAGGGTATAAAAACTACGGGAGGCCGTTCCAGCAGATCCCTGTGCTCACGCCATTCGAACTCCTGTTCATCAAGTAGGGCGACACGCGTCAAGAAATTCATCCTAATGGATGAATTTTAGCAAGCGCACCCATACGGGTATAAAAGCGACCAGGCCTCTGCGCTTAGGCTGGGTCATCGCCAAGGTCTTGTACCCGAATGGGTATATATCCTAAAAACCGCTGATTCCAGAAGGAACGGCGGTTTTTTTTGCCTGAAATACATCCATATTGACCTTGGTAAGCTTCTTCTCGCTGAGTTTTAAGAAGAAGGGGAGATCTATTGGTGTGTTCGGGTTTATATATGTCATATTCCTATTAGGTTGTTATTGAGCTTAAGATTGCCTTTCATCAATGAAAATTCCTCGTATAAAGTGATGCTTTGCCTCAAATTTATTTTTTGGTTTTTATTTAATTGAGAATTTGATTAAAAAAGGTATTAGGATAGCTCATAGGTAGATTTTGGATTAATTTGTTTATGTATCGACCTTATTTTGGTTTGAATCAACTGCCCTTTAAGACTACGCCTGAGTTGGCGATGTTTTATAGAGATGGCTCTCGCGAAGAAATTCTTCAGGCTCTTGAATATACTGTTGTGCGTGGCGATGGGATTCTTAAAGTTGTTGGTGAGGTGGGATGTGGTAAGACCATGATTCTGCGACTTTTGGCTAACGAGTTAGATGATAGTTTTAAGCTTATCTATGTTAATTCGCCTAACTTATCTGCTAAAGATATGCTGTTGTTTATCTGCTCTGAGCTTGGGGTAGAGGTTAATGCTAGTGAACAGAAGTTTTCACTTATAAGCTTATTGCAGAAGCGCCTTCTGCAATTGTATTCTCAAGGTAAAAAAGTTGTAATGCTAATCGATGAGGCGCAATCCATGACCTTGGATGGATTGGAAGAAATTCGGTTGTTAAGTAATTTAGAAACTGATAGTGATAAATTATTACAAGTTGTATTATTTGGCCAGCCCGAGTTGGATCGAGCTTTGGAGCATCCAAATATCAGGCAATTGAAAAGTCGTATTACCTATAGTATTTATATCCCTCCTTTTTCTATTCAAGATGTACATTCTTATTTGAACTTCAGGATGCGTAAAAGTGGTTATTCTGGAGTTGATGTTTTTAGTCTTTCAGCTGCCAAAAAGATAACCAAACTTACAGGAGGATATCCTCGAGATATTAATGTAGTAGCTGATAAATTATTGATGTCGGTTTTTAGTAAGCAGGATAAATTCGTTAGAAGTAAACATTTTTCCGCAATCGAGCCGAATCGGCAAAATGTTCAGTGGTTGCGTCAGGCATCTGTATTATTGGTCATTTTGTTGTTCGCAGGTTCATATTGGCTCTATGCAAATAACACTACTGGAGTGGTTGATGTAGTGTCTTTTAAAAATAAACCTACTTCGTATGATTCAGTAGTAACAAAAGATGATATAGATAAAGATACTGATGGTGTAAAGACGTATACTAATTCGCATGATGCAGAGGAAGTGTTAAGTAACGATAATACTAATTTCGTTGAAGAGCAATCGTCTAATGCCGATGTGGAAAGTGAGTCGCTAACTACATCAAGAGTGAATCAAGAGTTAGAATATTCATCTGTACAGGCCAAATTAGCATCCAGTATAAAACCTTTTCTTATTGATTCTCAGGGAATTGTAGATAATTTATCTCCTAATAGTTACAGCATCCAGCTCGCTACAATCACGCTTGACAGTTACCCTCGAATGCAAAGAGAATTTAAAAGAACTGGCGTTGATACCAGAGAAATTTTTTATATTCTTGATTTAAAAGAAGTTGAAGATAAAGAAAAGAGTGGTTTTCTTCGTCTAAAAGTATATTTAGGAAAGGCGGCTTCCTATTCTCTAGCAAAGCAGATGTTGCAGGGTTTGCCTGTTAGCTTGCAACGATCAAAGCCTTTTATTGTGTCTTCGCGCATAATAAAAAAAGAATTTAGCCAAGCGCTTCAGTTCGTAACTAATACAAATGGTGGATCCTATGTCAATGAGTCCTAGAAAATTTAAAATGCTAATCTTAAGTAGCTCAATTTTGGCCGTACTCTCATTGCAAGGTTGCGAAAGTTCTTCTGTAAAAAAAGATTCATCTCCAGCGCTTTCTGAAACTTTTGTTCCAAAGGGTCATATTGCTTCTCCAGAAGCGTTGGAAAGTAAAAATTTAAGAGAATCTAGTATTCCTAAAATTTCTATGGCTCCTTCCACAGAACTCCCACCTCTTGACTTGATTCAGAAAGAACTTTATTCAATAACTGCCATAAAAGTACCAATTACTGAACTCTTATTTCAGGTTTCACAAGATTCCGGTAAGGAAATAGACATCTTTAATGGTGTTGAAGGTACGGTAACTATTAATGCAATCAATCAACCTCTAGAGGTGATATTGGATCGCATGGCTGAACAGGCAAATTTTGTATTTGAAATGCGTGATAATATTATTAAAATTCGTCCAGATCTTCCTGAGTGGCGTAATTATACTGTTGATTATGTGAATATATCTAAGAGTTCTACTGATACTATTGATATGAAAATGAATGTTTCTTCTACTGTTGAGGGTTCATCATCTCAAATAGGTAAAGGAAGTTCTTCTCAGGTAAAAGTTTCTTCCGAGCATAATTTCTGGCTACAGTTGGAGAATAATATTCAACGCCTAGCGCAACTTGATCCTTATTCAGTCTCTGATGAAGTCGCTAAAACTGAGCAAGGCAAAAATAAACAAGTTTCAAAAGGAGCATCGCAAAACACAGTAGTAAATCCTGAAGCAGGGATGATTTCAGTGTTTACGACTGATAAAAAGCACAGAGCAATCAAAGAATATATAAGCCAGGTCGCTAGCCGTGCTGAAAAACAAGTGTTAATTGAAGCAACTGTTGTTGAAGTTACTCTTAATGATAAATATCAGGCTGGTATTGACTGGTCTGCGGTAAAAGATCAAGTTGGTGGAGTTAGCTTTAATGCTCCATCTGTTACAAACCCAAGTGATGCTTTCGCGGTTGGTACATTAAATCCATCGGGTGTTGCAGGTTCGATTGCATCTGGGAAATGGAATATTCTTGCTAATTTACAGCTTTTGAAGCAGTTCGGTGACTCCAAGGTTCTTTCAAGTCCGAAAATTATGGCAATCAATAATCAGACAGCATTGCTCAAAGTTGTTAACAATTTGGTGTATTTCACTGTTGAGGTTAATGCAACTGCATCTACAACTACAACTGCTGGGCAGGTAACTTACGAAACAGAGGTACAAACGGTTCCGGTTGGTTTTACTATGAGTGTGACGCCTTTTGTTAGCGATAATGGCTCTGTGACTTTGAATGTGCGTCCAACTCTATCTCGTAAAATTGGTGATGCAGCAGATCCTAACCCAGCTTTGAGTGAGGCAGGGGTAACAAGTTTGATTCCGATTATTCAAGAAAAAGAAATGTCCTCTGTTTTAAGACTGCAAAATAGACAAGTTGCGGTTATAGGCGGGCTTATTGAGGATGGTAATAGTAAAAACAAATCGAGTGTTCCTGCATTAGGGGATGTACCTGTTTTGGGGAATTTATTTTCTGTTAGAGATGATGATAAATCGAAGAGTGAGTTGGTGATTTTTATCCGTCCAGTCATAATCGATAACCCTGATGTATACAACGGTGATTTACAGTCAGTTGGACAGTTCTTAAAAACTCAAACGATGTAACTGGGTTGAGGTGCAGCAGTGAGTGTTTTATTAGATGCCTTAAAAAAAGCAGCCGAAGAGAAGAATAAACATACTTTAGAGTCTGAAAAAAGTCAGGCTTTAAAATTGTCTGCAGAAGATTCTAAAGAACCATCATTGTTGACCAGTTCTGAAGATTCGCAAGACATGAAAGTTTCTTCAGATAAAACGTTGAAAACTCTTGATGAGAGTCTGCCTAAGGCATCAAATTTAGATTTAGATGAAATTGTCGACGATTTTTCTGAAGAGACTGTTGTTCCAATATCGACACTCAAACCAAGTGTATTGAATCAAAATGACGAAATGCTTGAAAGTCGAGAGCAGCAGTCATCTGCAATTAAGCTAAAGTTTTCGGCGCCAGAAGTGACGTCCATAGATAGATCTGATGTTGAAGTTGAAGTTCCGGATGTTCCTGAGCAATTTGCAGAACTTGAAAGAGGTGTGCTCAAAGTTACTGCTGAAAATAATGAAGAAAGTGATTTGCAAAAAGGTGACCCTTCTTCGAATCCAAGTGATAACGCTGTAGAACAAACGGTTGAGAAGAGAAACGAAGGTGATGAAGGTAGTTATCAATGGAGTCTTGATCAAATTCCTGCGTATGTGCCGGTTCCGGGTCAATTAAAGACAAGACCAGAACATGTTGACGTTGAGCAAAGTTCTTCTGTTGAAGAAAGGGACAAAATTAATTCTGAGCAGGGGAGCGAAAAGTTAGCTAACAATAGTATATTGACTAAGAATGCTCATGCTACGCCTTATGGTTTCCGTAAATCAATTCTAACTAACCCAAAAATCATATTATCTCTTATATCAATAACGGTATTTATGCTGGTTGGCATCTACACGGCTTATTATTATCAACAGGAAAATGAACGTTTAGAAGCAAGTTTTGATCGCTACAAAATTGATCCAATAAAAATCAATTTGCCTGAAAACACAGTAATTGAGCCCGAAGTAAAGCCAGTCGATGCGGACTCTCAGAATGTAAAGACTTTAGGTGATGAAAGCAAAAATGCAGTAGCTAATGTTGAGATAGATGACCAGAATACTGTGGAAGTGCCTCTTGCCAAAATTGAATCTGAACCTGAAATGGCAAAGTTGAAAACCGTGTCGCAAGTTAGCGCTAGCAAGAAAGCTGCGGTAACCGAAAAACCTAAAATCAATTCATTGAAAACATCGGATAAGGTTTTAGTGATGGATACAGCAATATCAACGATTATTCAGCCTAAACCACAGGCAGTTAAAGCGCAAATAACTAAGTCCAAAGCCTTGACTCAAGAACAGAATGCACTTGCAGAAGGTTATGGTTTTTATCAAGAAGGTGACTGGAAGTCGGCACGCGATGTATTTGCTAAAGTTTTAGAAAGTGAACCAAAAAATTTAAAAGCAAAGTTAGGCTTTGCTGCAACCCAAAATTACTTAGGTAATCCTGAAGACGCGCTAGCGGTATATCAAGATATTTTAAAAGAAAATCCAGGGAATAGTTATGCTTTAGAGGCGGTTGCCGAAATTGCTAATACTGTTTTAGAGCTGAATTCTGAATGGATGCAGCAGTTGTTGGAATTAGCTCAGAAATATCCGAAATCTGCCGTATTACAGAATGCGCTTGGTAATGTTTATGCTAAACAAGAGAATTGGTTTAAAGCTCAGCAACAGTATTTTAGTGCAGTGGCGATTAAGGATTCAGAGCCTACATATTTAATGAATTTAGCAGTCAGTCTAGATCATTTAGGCAAATATTTGCTAGCTGAAGACTATTATAAAAAAGCCTTGATTTATCAAAAAAATGGAACGGCAGTAGATCAAGATGTAATAAAACAGAGATTACTTGTATTGCGACAGTTTAGAAATATGGAGCCCTAATGCAATATCCAGAAAGGCTTGGTGAGCGCTTAATTCGTGATGGCTACATAACGCGTGACCAACTCAATATTGCATTGACCGAGCATAAAAGAAATGGTCAGAAACTTGGTGAAACCTTAGTTGGAATGGGTTTCATAAGTGTTGACGTGCTTCGTGAAGTTGTCGGTTCCTATGGCGGTTTCAGCGCAATGAGTTTAAAGGACGTTGTTCCTGATCCTCGAGCAATATCCTTGGTTTCTGAAACGTTTGCACATAACTATATTTTGATGCCAATTAGTCTTTCGGAAAATGTCCTCAAAGTGGGAATGTCCAACCCCGGGGATATTATGGTGTTGGATAAGTTGCGCCGTCATCTGCATCGTAGTGATATTCGAATAGAACCCGTTCTGGTTGTTGAAGCGGAAATACAGCATGCAATTGACAATTATTATGGCTATGAACTTTCAATTGAAGGGATTTTAAAAGAACTCGAAACAGGGCAAATCGATTTTACTGCGTCCGGAAATGAAAGTGAATATTCTCAGCCAATGGTTCGGCTAGTAGATAATCTTTTAACGGATGCTGTAAAAAGAAATGCATCGGATATCCACTTTGAACCTGAAGAAGACTATATTCGAATTCGTTACCGTATCGATGGTGTATTACAAGAAATTCGCCTTTTGCATAAAATGTTTTGGTCAGGCTTGGTGGTTCGTTTAAAAGTTATGTCGAATTTAGATTTAACTGAACAGCGTTTGCCGCAAGATGGTCGTATGACTCTTGTTGTACAGGGAAGAAGAATAGATTTTCGTGTATCTTCGTTACCTTGTACGCATGGTGAAAACTTTGTTTTACGTATTCTCGATAGAGAAAAAGGAATCGTCCCTCTAGATAAACTCGGCCTAGCTGAAGAAGCTTATCACGACTTGAAATTGATGATTGCGAGGCCGACTGGGATTTTTTTGGTGACAGGGCCTACGGGTTCAGGGAAGACGACAACACTGTATTCAATCTTGAATGAATTGAATGATATGGGTGTAAATATTATGACGTTGGAAGATCCAGTTGAGTATCCAATGTCTTTGATTAGACAGACACCTGTTAATGAGGAAATCGGCATGGATTTCGCAGCGGGGATTCGATCTTTATTACGCCAAGACCCGGACATTATTTTGATTGGGGAGATTCGTGATGGCGAAACCGCTGAGATGGCGTTGCGAGCGGCAATGACCGGTCACCAAGTGTTTGCTACATTACATACTAACTCAGCAATTGGAGCGATTCCTCGGCTGCTGGATATTGGCGTGTCACGTTCGATTTTGTCGGGGAATATTATTGGAATTGTTGCGCAGCGTTTGGTTCGTAAGCTCTGTCCTCATTGCAAAGAGGCCTATCAACCTGAAGCATTTGAAAAAAAATTATTGAGTATTCCTTTGGATGAGGAAGTAACCTTGTATCGGTCAAAAGGCTGTCCTAAATGCAATAACGTTGGCTATAAAGGACGCTTAGCTCTGCTTGAAACGATGCGTTTCAATGGTGAAATGGATGATTTATTATTAGAAGGCGCATCACAGCATACGATTCTTAGTAAAGCAAAAGAGAAGGGTTTTATTGATATGGCGCACGCTGGAATTAACTGGGTTGTTAAAGGACAGACAACTCTTGATGAAGTGAGTCGTGTAGTTGACTTAACCGAATTACTGTAGGAATTCTAAGATGCAGAATTACAATTACATAGGAATCAATCAGTTCGGAAAACGAGTTAATGGCGTCATGCCTGCTAATAATGTCCATGAACTTGAACAGAAATTAAAAAAAACGCAAATTGATCTACTGAGTTCTAAAGAGCAGAGCAAAGGCTTATCTCTATCCTTCGGAACAAAAATAAAAAAACGTGACATTATCACCATTACTTTTCAGCTCGAACAGATGTTGGAAGCGGGCGTTCCGTTAATGGAAATTATCGAAGATATGAAAGATACCTTTGAAAATGATGCCGTTAGAGAAATGCTCGCTAATATTTATGAATCTATGGAGGGAGGAAATACTTTTTCAGAATCTCTAGAGGGTTTTGAAAAAGAGTTTGGCCGAGTATATATTTCTCTTGTATCGGTTGGTGAGAAAACCGGTAAACTCGAAGAGATCTTACGTGATCTTGGGAATATGATGAAGTGGGAAGATGAGCTCGCATCAAAAGCCAAAAAGGTCATGATTTATCCTGCGATTGTTGCAACCGTCGTCGTTGCAGTAGTGATTTTAATGATGCTTTTTGTTGTTCCTGAACTGCTTGGTTTCATTACTTCTATGGGTGGAGAGATTGGTTTTGCTACGGTTGCATTGATTGCGACATCGAATTTTATTCAGAATTATATACTTCAATTAATCATTGCTCCTATTGTAGGGGTTGCAATTTATAGATGGTGGCGAAAGCAATCCCCTGATTTTAAACTTAAATCAGACGAGTGGAGCTTAAAAACTCCTATTATCGGCGAGGTGATACATAAGTTGAAGTTAGCTAGGGTTGCAAATTCTTTATCTGTCATGTACGGAGCGGGGGTTAGTTTTCCAGATAGCCTTCGTATGGCATCACTAACGGCAGGTAATAAACACCTAGAAGCGAATATTATGACGGCTGTAGGTATGATTGAAGATGGTAAGGAAATTTGGATCTCTTTTAGAGATTCAAATGCTTTTCCTATGATGGCAGTGCGCATGATCAAATCTGGTGAGCTAACTGGGAAAATGGATGTGGCTTTAAAGAATGTTAGTTACTTTTATGACCGTGAAGCGAAAGAATTGATTGAAAAGATTGAGCCGGCAATAGAACCTGTATTGACAGTTATTATGGGCTTTATCGTTGGGTGGGTCATGATTGCTGTGCTTGGCCCGATTTACGACACTATTGCCCAGGTACAATGATATGCAATATGTATTTTATGTAACAGAATCTGGCTTTCGCGCCTATTCGAGTGTTTTATCGGATGCAGGTGTTGAAGAGTTTTCTTGGGATGATATTGCTCAAATTGAATTGTTTATCAGCCAACTATCTTCCAAAGTAGAAGTTATGTTGGTTCTAGACCTAATCGATGAGGATTTATTCTTCGAGTGGGTGCCTAAGGTGATGCCTTGGGAAAGAACGGCTTTGCTTAAACGTCGTAAAGAACGACTAATGTCGGAAAAAATCGCTTTGAGTGAAGTTCATTCGACTAATCAGCTGCGCAAATCTGATGAAGGGCGAAAAGAAGAATTGATCTTATCGGCGACAATAAGCGATTCATTTAAGTTAACTCGGTTTCTTACAAATCTTGAAGCTGCACAAGTAGTGATTAAAGGTATTTATTCGAAACCTTTCCTTCTTACTTATTATTTTCGACAAGCAATTCGTCCAAGTTTAGGTTTAACCAAAGAGCAGGAAGCTTTACCTTTTCTAATAATATCGCGACAGTCTGAACTCAACTATAGACAAACCTTCTTCTATCAAGGGGAAATGCGTCTCAGTCGTCCAGTTGAAATTGAGGCTCAGGATAAAGATCCGCAGTCAATCCATAATGCTTTACTAGAAGAGACTAAGTTAGCTCTTACCTATGTTTATAACCAAAAAATTATTCCGTTTAATGCGCCAATAGGCCTGGTTTTCCTAGAAGAAGATGAATTAGTTTTAAACCATATTGAAGAGGATTGTCTAAGCTCAGGAATTATTCGGCCAAGTTGGGATCCTCAAGATTATTATTTTGTTTCCAAGACTTTTGCGGAATTTAATGCCGGAATGCAGTATTGTCTTGACAGTCGAACCTGCTACTCAGAACAGGCAATTATTGATTTTCTTTTTCAGAATGACATAAAAGGATTTTATTCGACTGAATATGTCACGCAGATACAAAATTTTCAAATAGGTCGCAAGTTTCTATATAGCTTCAATCTAGCGCTTTTAGCAGGAGGTTTGGCTTTCATTCTTATTAATGGTGTTGATAATTTTTTAAGTTGGCAGAGAATCGGATTATTAGATCAAAACATTGCCTCACATCAAAAAGAAAAGCAGCGTTTAACAGAATTAGTTAAGTTGCAGGATGATGCGCAACAAATTAAGGCATCGGTTGAATTTTCTGAAGCGGTGCTTAATCTTCGTGTAGATCGCTTGATTGGTTTTAATATTCAAGGGTTTAGTGAAACGGTTAAGCGTCATCCGAACATCCAGCTAAGTACGCTGGATTGGCGTAATGCAGGACCTCTAGATAGTCTCCAACATGAATTGGTGATGGATGGATGGGTTTTCCCTTTTTATGACACTTATAAAGACCCTGTTGCTTGGGTTGATGCACTTGTAAATGATTTAGAGCAACTTGATAAAGTTGAAACAGTCACTCTAGTTAAAGAACCTTTGAACCGAGAATTGAAACAAGCAGTAAGGGTTAATACCGATCAAGGTGAGGTTTATGCCTTACCATTTAGTATTAGTATGAGGTTAAAAGATGGCCAGTTTAAGTAAGATTGTCCAAGATCCGTTTTTTAAACGTTTCTTTCAAAACCTCCTGATTTTTACCGTATTGATGTCAGCAACAATTGGTGGTGCATGGTATGGCTTTCAAGAGTTAAGTAAGGAACTTAATGCCCAGGCGAAGCCGAAACAGGCGCAGTTAAATCGGTTGAAAAGTGAAGTTGATTTTTTAGAAAGACAGGTTGAACTGTACCAACAATACGGGGATAAATATGCTGAATTAATGAAAAAAGGTTTGGTAAAAAAACAAGACCGTGTATTTTGGGCAGATAGCTTAATTCGCCTAAAACAAGGGTATTTAATGCCTAAATTTAGTTTTGAGTTTTTGCCTGAAAAGCCTCTGAGTTCGGCGCAATTTCAAAAGGTTAAAGTACCCCAGAAAATGTTTTTTTTCAGTCGCATAAAGTTGAATATGGAATTGCAACATGAAGAAGACTTGTTGCGCTTTTTTGAGTCCGTCAATGAACGCGTTTCTCCTTTATATCTAATCGAATCTTGTGATAATAAATTGCGAGATAATGACTATGAAGTTAACGCAAATTTTAATCTGACTCAAGGTAATGTAATTACCAGTTGTACCATAGTGGTATTCCATACTCATATTAATCTGGGAAAGAAAAAACCGGAGACAAAATAGTTGTTACCAACAAGTAATGGATAATTTCAGTTATTAACAGCTTAAGCTTCGCATAACCCTGAAAAGGGGAACTTGTTATGAAAAGAAATAAATATATATTTGTAGTCGGTTTGGCATTGCTAACCATCAATTCTTTGGCATTTTCTGGACCAACGGATACGACAAATGCAATGATAGATTCTGCCCGGGAAGTGAATGAAACGACAATCATTTTAGAACGAGGGGCGGATGGCAAGCTTAAAGTGGTTGATGAAGTTGAGTCAAAAAACTTGACGGCGTTGCAAGAAGATGCTGTAGATAAGTCTACGAAAGCAAAGACTCCTGTTGTTACAAATCCTGATAATGACGTGCTGAATAAACCCCTAAATCTTCAGACAATTCTCTTGGATAAGCCGACCCGTGAAAAGATTGATCGTCAACGTGCTGCTTATATTAACCCGCCGGTAACGAAAGAGATTGAAAAGATTCCCCCGCCACCTCCTCCGGGAAAGGGCACAGGATCCAAAAACTATAAGCCAAAGAAAAAACCGATTTATTTACCGGGCAAATTGGCAGTTTCTGCTGTCGTAATGAAGCCAAATGGCGACTCACTGGTTCGTATCAATGGTAAGTACAACAATACATCGTCTAAGCACATTACAATTAATAAAGAGCATACTTCTCCTAAAGGTGTGGCTTTGGAAGTGATCGATAAAGAACAGATTGTTCCGGTTGGAAGTACTCTGATGCCAAGAAAGTCCAAGGTGATTCCTACTTACCAAATGGTACAGCAGGAAAAAGCACGGGCTAAACGTCGCGCAGTTCCGAAAACGAAAGAAACCGTGGCAAAAGACACCCTTGAACAAGTACAGATTTTGACAAAGAAACCTAAGCCGTAATGAATACAATCCCTATTTATTTTTGGCCCGCATTATTTTTCGCGGGCTTTTTCATTTATACCTCTTACCATTTCTACAGGCAGTGGCGCCAAGAGCAATCGTTAAACCAGCAACGCGAGTTAGACCGTCAGGCGGTTCAGTTACAGCTTGATAATCTATTACTGCAGCAGGCTGAATGGCAAGAAGAAGGGCGCTTGCTTAATGAGAAGTTAGGACTCTTATCCGATGCTAAGGGGCAAGTGTTGCAGCTTGAAAAACAGTTGCAGGAGTCTCGCCAACAATTTGCATTGCACGAACAAAAAGTGGAGCAACTTCAAGTTCAGTTAAGTGATGCTCAGGCCAAACTAGCGACAGCAGAAACTTCATTGAGGTTGAGTCAACAGAACTCCGAAGAGAAGTTAGCTTTTCAGCAAGAAGCGAAACAACAGCTCGAACTTGCTTTTAAAAACTTAGCGGGTCAGATTTTTGACCAGAAAAAGCAAGAGTTTTCGCAGTTAAATAAAGATTCGGTGCAGTCCTTGTTACAGCCTATGCAGTCATCTTTAGAGCAATTTAAACAGCGTATAGAAACGACGCATAAAGAATCGATTGAGGGGCGCGCGACCTTGCAACAGCAGTTAAAGCAGTTGCAGGAACTCAATTCGCAAATGACCGAGGAAGCCAAAAATCTTACTCAGGCTTTGAAAGGAGACAGTAAAACTCAAGGGAATTGGGGGGAATTGGTTCTTGAGCGTTTATTGGAACGTTCCGGATTGCGCGAAGGCATTGAGTTTGACCGTGAGAAGAGCTTCCAGCAAGCAGATGGCTCTCGTCTACGTCCTGATGTGGTTCTGAATTTGCCAGATAATAAACACATTATTATCGACTCGAAAGTTTCCTTAAAAGATTATGAAGCAGCGTTAAATAGTGACGAGGCAAATGCTCAAGGCAAAGCACTGAAGAGTCATTTGCAGAGCTTACGCAAACACATCGATGCTTTGGCCAGCAAACGATACGAGCACTTGGAATTGCTGAACGCCCCGGATTTTGTGTTAATGTTTATTCCCGTAGAAGGGGCTTATCTGATGGCAATTGAAGCAGAGCCTGGAATTTTTGAAGATGCTTTTGATAAGCGTGTTGCTGTTGTTACCCCGACCACCTTGTTTACTAGCTTGAAAACCATTGAGCAGTTGTGGCGCTATGAGCGTCAGAGTGAAAACACGGTAAAACTGGTTAAGCGTGCCGCAGAAGTGCATGACAAATTTGTTGGTTTTATCGATAGCTTTGAGAAGATAGGCAAGCAGTTAGAAACGGTGCAAGGCAGTTATCAGCAAGCGAGAACACGTCTGATACAAGGCAATGGTAATTTGGTTCGTCAGGCAGAGATGCTCAAGGAACTTGCCGGCAAGACTAAGAAAGAGCTGCCGGAGCATCTGCTTAATGAGGCACAAGGTTCTAAATTACTAACTGAAGACGAACGCTGATTCACAAGGTGGTTTGCATTAATAACCAAGTTTTTCCATCTTTTTGAGCTTGCTTGTAGCGCAATCCTAAAGTTTCTGGAAGATTCTCTGCCAGCGTTGTTTGATAACCGAGCCGATGATAAAAATCATGCAGGTAATCAAGTGGAAAGCAGCTGATCTGTACCTCATTAGAGCTTTCGTGAGCTAGTTTCTGATGTGAAAACTTTATCAGCCTAGCGGCGATGCCTTGGCGGCGATATTCGTCAAGTACAAACAAACCGCGCAGCCAGAAATGGTTTGAGCTGACGGTGACAAACCGCGCAAAGCCAATGACTTTATTGTCTATTTTAGCGATAAAAACCTTATCATCTTGCTGCCAGTTTTTTTGTTGTGCAAGCTTGAGAAAGTGCCTTATTTGAAAGTTCAATGCGACATCATTTGTCTCGCATAAAGCGATATAGCAAAGTGGGTCACTCACGGTCTTATTTTCTTCTATTAACGTAAACTGATTCTATCTTATGGCTAGAGAGCTTTGTGCACAATGCAATCGACCGCTTAGCGCATGCTGGTGTCATTGCCGATTATTGATTGATAACCAAGTCGAGGTTGGGATTCTGCAACACCCAACCGAGCAAAAACAGGTCAAATCGACCGTTCCGCTACTATTGTCGTGCTTACAAAAACAGTTCGCGTGGGTCGGCGAGCAAATCGAAAATACCCAGCTATTAGCCGAAACAGACATTTCTTTACAGGAATGGCTCGATAACCCAAAAAAGACTTATCTGCTTTATCCTGCCACTGAAGATGAAAATATTACCGTAGTAGAGGCGAAGCAGTTGCAAGAGCCTGCACAGCAGTTACAGGTGTTGGTTTTAGACGGCACTTGGCGTAAGACCTTTAAGATGTTGCAACTTAATCCTGTATTACAGCGACTGCCTCGAATTAGTATTCGAGCGCAACAGGTATCACAATACAGCATTCGCAAACAAAAAGACGAAGGCAGTTTGTCGACTATCGAAGCCGTTGGACAGCTTTTAACAGAAGTGGAAAATCAACCAGAGATCACAGAAAAGCTAAATCAAGCGTTTATCTGCTTTCAAGAAGCGGTTTTTCCATATATTAAAAAGTCTTAAAGCGGTGTTTTGTAAGGTTCGCCAGAGATTTCCCGTACCAGCTTCGGCACCAAATAACCCGGTAATTTTGTCCTCAACTTTTCATGCAGGGCTAAGGCTTGTTGGTCGCTAACCTCAAAATGGCTAGCGCCTTGCACCTTGTCCAGTTGGTGTAGATAGTAGGGAAGAATGCCTTGTGCAAATAGTTTGTGGCTAAGATTTTTTAGCGTTTCTACCGAGTCATTGATGCCTTTTAACAGCACGCTCTGATTCAGAAGGGTAATGCCCGCTTGGCGGTACTTCGCAAACAGCTCTTTAGTTTGCTCGCTCAATTCATTAGCGTGATTGCAATGCACGACAATAACGATATTCAAACGACTTTGTTGCGCCCAATCTAACCATTTATTTTGTATGGCTTTATCCGGCGCCACTACTGGGGTTCGGGAATGAATTCGTAGCGTGGTAATATGCGCAATGGCTTCAATTTGTTGGCTGAGCTTTAACACTGCCGCTTCACTTAAACTCATCGGATCACCGCCACTTAAAATCACTTCATGTAGACTGTTATCTTCAGCAATCGTGTTGAGTGCTTCTTGCCAGTGCCGTTGGTTGGTATGCTCTTCATACGGAAAGTGGCGACGGAAACAGTAACGGCAGTGAATATCGCATTTTGGACTGGCGATTAATAAAACGCGTCCATGATACTTATGCAGTAAGGATGGCTGCGGGTTTTTTTTAAAATCGCCGACCGGGTCTTGAGAAAAGCCTTCTGTTTGTCGAAGTTCTTCTTCAACCGGTAGAATCTGTTTTAAAAGTGGGTCCTTACTGTCAGCAAGCTGAATCTGCGAGATGAAATGCTTAGGCGCTTTATAAGGGAATTCACTGTCAATAAGCTTGTCGTTCAATGTTTGATCAAGTTTAAGCTGTTGCAAAAGGGCGGCGCTGGAACGAACGGAATCTGACATGAGCTCTCAAATCGGGGTAGGTAAAACGCATTATTTTAAACCTTCAAGGTTTTGCGGTAAAATGCGCGGCA
Source organism: Thiomicrorhabdus marina (assembly GCF_017571465.1). Taxonomy (GTDB): domain Bacteria; phylum Pseudomonadota; class Gammaproteobacteria; order Thiomicrospirales; family Thiomicrospiraceae; genus Thiomicrorhabdus; species Thiomicrorhabdus marina. The sequence continues at coordinate 15,296 of NZ_JAGETV010000008.1, forward strand.
ACTTTTTATTGAAAAATGGATTAAAAAATTATGGCAACGGTAAGCACTAACGAATTTAAAAATGGTCTTAAGTTCTTAATGGACGGACAGCCTTGTACCATTGTTGACAACACCATCGTGCAACCTGGGAAAGGACAAGCGTTCAATCGTGTTAAATACCGTAACTTGATGACAGGTCGTGTTTTGGAAAAAACCTTTAAGTCTGGTGAAAAAGTTGAAGCGGCTGATGTTATGGATACTGAATTGCAGTATCTATATAACGACGGCGAGTTCTGGCACTTTATGGACGCAGAATCTTTTGAACAGTTCCAAGCGGCAGAGGCTGCGGTTGCTGACGTTGCGAAATGGTTAGTTGAACAAGATATGTGCGTAGTAACCCTATTCAACGGCGATCCTATTTCGGTAACACCGCCAAAGCAAGTTACTTTGGAAATCGTTGAAACCGACCCGGGTCTAAAAGGCGATACAGCCGGAACAGGTGGTAAGCCGGCGACGCTAACAACCGGTGCAGTCGTTCAGGTTCCGCTATTTGTGCAAATCGGCGAGAAAGTTATTGTAAACACCGAAAAAGGTGAATACGTTTCTCGCGCGAAATAATCGATGCAGCAGACGATTATTAACCGTCGTCAACAGCTGAAACAACGCTCGCAGTTTCTGCAACAACTGCGGGCGTTTTTTTATGCTCGCGATGTTTTAGAAGTGGATACGCCGATGTTGTCACAGGGGGCGACGCCGGATTTACATTTGCGTTCCCTCAGCAGTGAGCTGCAAATTCCTGGGCAAGCGAATAAGCAAAACTATTTTTGGCATACTTCTCCTGAATACCCGATGAAGCGACTATTGTGTGAAGGTTCCGGGGATATTTTTTATCTCGGAAAAGTGTTTCGTGATGGCGATATTAGTCCTCGCCATCAGATCGAATTCACCATGTTGGAATGGTATCGTCTTGGCTTTTCCTTGCCGCAGCTCATTGACGAAGTCTGTGAACTGGTCAATTCCGTTTTGCCAGAGCAACGTCAAATACAAAAATTGAGCTATCAGCAAGCCTTTCAGCAATTTGCCGGTATTGCCGATATTTTCCAAGCTTCGGCGCAAGAATGTATCGATTGCCTGAATCGACATAATGTGCCTGAAATTGTCGGGGTTGATAAAGACGACAAGGTTCTTTGGGAACAGCTTATTTTGACTGAAGTCATCGAACCGCAACTTGGGCAATGCGAGATTACGGTTATCCATGACTTTCCGGCGCGTGATGCAGCGTTGGCGAAAATCGATGATGCTAATCCTTGGATTGCGAAACGTTTTGAAGTATTTGTCGATGCGATGGAATTGGCGAACGGTTATAACGAGTTGGCAGATGCCGATTCTTATCGGCAGCGTTTCGAAGAGAGTCTTGCGCATAGGCTAGAGTACGGTTTGCCGCAAGTTCCTCTGGATGAAAATTTGTTAAGTACCCTAAAAGCGAAACCTTTACCTGAATGTAGTGGTGTTGCTCTGGGTGTAGACCGTCTATTGATGCTATCTTTAGGCGTTAAAGACATCGCGCAAGTGGTTTGTTTTTCAACAGAAGCTTGCTAAGGGGCTTGACAAGGTGTTGTATAATATCCTGATTTGCCGTCGCTAATATTTAGCGGGCGCGTCTAGCGCTTTATGCTCGAAGATTTGCCATAGGCTCAACCCCCATACCTTGCCTGTAAAATTGAATAATCAGGTAAATTGAATTGGAATAAGGAGTAGATAATGAGTGATGTACCAGTAACCAAGCGTTCGCAAATGGTATTGTTTTCTGATTCAAAAAGCCCAAGCTGCCATCGTGTGCGTCTAGTTGCTAAAGAAAAAGATATTCCGATGGATGTTATCGAAGTTGAAATTGATAACCTGCCTGAAGACTTGGTTGAGTTGAATCCTTACGGTACCTTACCGACTTTGGTAGACCGTGATCTTGTGCTTTATGATCCTCAGGTCATCATCGAGTATCTTGACGAGCGTTTTCCGCATCCGCCATTAATGTCAGTTGATCCGATTTCTAAAGCGCGTGCTCGCCAAATGCTACGCCAAATCGAAACCGAGTGGTATCCATTGGTTGAAACCATTACTTATTCGGAAGACGAAGCGGAAGTGAAAACAGCGCGTCGTGACTTGCAAGAGCGCCTGATCCAAATGATTCCTGCCTTCTCGCACAAAGATTTCTTTATGAGTGACGATTACTCGTTGGTTGATATTTCAATGTCGGTGTTGTTATGGCGTTTGCCATTCTTAGGTATCGACTTGCCGAAGAGTGCTAAACCAATTATCGATTACGCGGAAAAAGTGTTAGAGCGTGAGATGTTCGCGGAAAGCCTGTCTGACGACGAATTGGATATGCGAGACTAAGTTGATGATTTCTAATCGTCCTTATTTAATTCGCGCGATTTACGACTGGGTGGTCGATAATGGTTGGACGCCGCATCTGCAAGTCGATGCGAATTATCCAGGGGTTGTTGTGCCGACTCAGTATGTTCAAGAAGGCATGATTGTCTTAAATGCCAGCCCGACCGCAGTGGTTGGTTTGGAAATAGGCAATGAGGAGATTAGTTTCTCGGCGCGTTTTCAAGGTGAAGAGCAAGGTTTGTATTTCCCGCCAGAAGCGGTGCTAGCCGTATTCGCGCGAGAAAACGGGCAAGGTATGCCTTTTCCGCCGGAGCCTTATCCGGAAGGTGCCGAAGTTGATGAACAAGCAGAGAGCCAATCAACGCTGAAAGCGGTGGATGACCAGAAATCAGCTAAAAAACCGGCTTCAGCATCGACAGTCAAGAAGGGGAGTAAAACCGCAAAAAAACGTCCGACACTTTCGGTTGTTAAATAGGGTTAACACTCTCTTTTAAAACGAAAACCCGAAACTTAGCGATTAAGTTTCGGGTTTTTTATTGCCTGAACACTTTCAATTTATTCGGCAAAGGGCAGGATAAAATCCACTTGTGTTCCATGCTCGGCAAAGGCATTTCGCACTTTGTCTTGGTCTTTGGCTTGCATAATCAATTTCAAATTTGGGCCAGCGTCCATGGTGAAATAAACTTCGGTTCCCTGTTCGCGCAACTGCCAGACAATTTGCATAGCTGCGACGGATTCCGGCTGCCAATAGACAATTGGCGGCCAAGTAGCGATCATGGTGGCGTGCATGCTTAAGGCATTGTGTTCGGCGGTTTTGCCTAGTGTGCCGAAATTCTGTTCGATAATCGCTTGGCTAATGGTTTGTAAATTGCGTTCCGCTTGCTCTGGCCAACTTTTATACAGATCACAGGTTTCCACTGTTTGCTGCATGCCGACGGTTGAACCGACCGCTTTCTCTTTGGTATCGACTTTCACTAGACCGATGCAAAATTCCGGCCAGTGACTGTCGAGCGCTTCAGCAAAACTGTCCATGCCGTCTTCTTGTTCACCACGATGCCATAGTGCAAAGCCATCAAATAAGGAACGGCTGGCACTACCGCTACCGAAACGTGCTAGCAAGGATAAGTCGGTTTTCGGCAACTGCCATCCGAATAGGTCATCCAGTGCTAGAACCAAAGCGGCATAGCCTGATGCTGAAGAAGCCAAGCCAGCGGCAGTCGGTACGCTATTCACCGTTTCCACGGTAAAAGCAGGGCAAGCGTCACTGCGGAAATAGTCCAGAAACAGGCTTAAACGCTTGGCAAAGGTAACATCCGCGCCAAGTTGTTCGCCATTCAAAACAATCTTGTCCTGCCCTGTTTGTAGCGGTTTTAGAACGGTTTCTGTGCCGAGTCCTGGCAAGCTAATGGAAACACTGCCGTTAATCGGCAAATTAAGTACTTTGTCGCGTTTTCCCCAGTATTTGCTCAGTGCGATGTTCACCGGTGCTGACCCCAGCCCTTGAGGACTATTTGGCGTTAACGGCTGTGGGTTTTTACTGGCTTGTAAAAGTTGTTGGATAAATTGGGTTTGTCTTTGTCGGTCGTTGTTCATGATTCAGTATTGGTTGTTTGCGTGACGATATGACTACCGACTGGGCTAATCGGTAGTTGTACTTGTAGATAATTGGAAATGGCTTCTGGGTCCGAACAGTTTTCCAGTAACGGCTTGAGATAGTGATTTGGTCGGTGTTTGCTATAGACTTCGCCGATTGCCAGTACACAGTCGCCCAAACCAGAACCGGAAATTTTGCTGGCCCAGACTAACGGGCAGGCGCGCAGTTGTGAAACTAAGAAGTCCAAAGTGATGTCGCTGACGCCGAGCTGTTCCAATAGGTTTTGGTATTGGTCGAAGCTACGGTAAAAAATCGGTAGGTTATTTTCAATTAGCGCATTGCGGGCGTTTTGAGTGATGTCGCCCATGCTTTGATACAGTTTATGTAAGGCATTTGGTCTGTCTTGCCACTCTTCAGCGACGCGTGCGAGTACTTCGCCAGTAGGGGTTTTATAACCGCTGTAAATCAGCAATATATCCATATTGACCGACAAGGATTCTATTTTGAGAGGCTTGTTGTCGCATGGTGGTTGAAAATACACTACGCCGCCAAACAAGCTAGCGGCTAAATCCGTTGCAGAGCCTCTGCCTTGGATTTCGACAATAATTTCCTTACCAATATCCCAGAGTTCGTATTTGGAAAGCTTATTGCCAGTGATATGGTTTAAACCGAACAGGGTTGCGGCCAATACCGCAGCAGAGCTGCCTAAACCGATAGTCGAAGAAAATTCACTGTTAACTCGAAGATCCCAACCAAAGCCTTTTTCTAAAAGGGCATTCTGAAAACGAGCAAATGCTAAACAAATAAATTGCAGTTTTGGATGGCATCCTAAGTCATGCAAGTTGGCACTATATTGTGCTAAATCGGAAATAATGACAATCGAATCATCTTCACGCGCTTGCCATTCTATGCTAATCCACTGGTCTAGTGCGCAGGCTAAAGCAGGATGTCCATACACTACGCTATGCTCGCCGAGCAGCATGGTATTAGCAGGGGCTTTGGATATAAAGTTTTGCATTAGTCTACTCACCGCTCGATTTATAAAGTGTCAGAGGCTGAAACTTATAGCCCATCCGGTCACACAAGTCGTTTGGTGCTTTCGTGCCGAAATAGATGACCACGCCAGCAGAATCGCCAGCGACTGCACCGGCACCACAGACTTTTGCACAGGCATTTAATTCCAATTGATTTAATTGCTTTATGAATTGTTGCACGTTTTTCGGCACCACGCCGATTTGATTGAGTAGTTCTTGATTTCGTCTAATTCCGTCGACAAACTGTTCAGTAGAATGCGCTTGCCAAGCGTGCTTAATTTGTTTAACCACTTCGGCAAAGTTTTGCCACCGTTTTTTGTCGGCGCCAAAATTATCTCGAACATGGCTGACACAAGCGCCAGTCGAGGTCTTCGGCTTACCGGTATCGATTAACCAAGCCGACAGTGGCAGGGTATTTAAACCGAGTGGATGGATGTGTCCGGGGATGGAAAATTCAATTACGGTTTTTGCCAATAAAGTCGCTGGGTCAAGACCGCTGGAACGACCATGTTGATAGCTTTCGATTTCGGTAGCCTGTTTTAGCAGCTGTTCCGGTTTTAAATGCAGGGGGAGAATTTTTGCAGCGGCTTTAAGCGTTGCCAAGATAACGGCCGCCGAACTGCCCATGCCGCGCCCTAGCCAGTTTTCCGAGGTGACGCGAATATGCCATTGCCCTGAGGCAAGCGTTTGATAACGGCTAATGCGCGCCATGCATAGCAAAATCAATTGCGCAGGATGAGTCAGTATTGCGGTTTTGTTTACATCTGCCGGGTTATTAAAAGCTTCGAACCGCGCTTCAATACTTATTAACTCTTGCTGCCATTGTTCATAGCTGTAACGACATGAGATGCGCAAGTCCGGCAGCTCAATAAAGAATTCGCTGTTATTGGTGTGATCTAACGGGGTAAATTGAATGTCGCAGGTGGTCGGTAGATTAATTGCCATACTGAGCGCCGGCGTCCCGAATAAAACTGAATGCTCACCGCATAGAATAAGTTTGCTCGGAACTTGGCAACTGGCCGATTTGAGAGTGCTCATATTGGAAACTTTTGCCTATTCTACGGTACAAATAACAGCAGCTGTATGAGCAACTCGGTGAAAAAGGCTACTCTGCGTTGGTCGCCTGTTTGCTGTACTGACGCTTGTCATCTTCGATACCTGAGAAACGGAAGGCGCCTTTATTGAAATGCTCGAGAGTTAAGTTAGGTTGCGCGTAATCGGTTTGATAATAGAACTGTACATAGGTCTGATAATCCAGCTCTTCACGTTCATCAATTTGCTGTTGATGGCTTTCGGTCATCAAGACTTTTTCATAGCCGGGTTGAATTACGCCGGTAAAGAATTCTGCGACACAGCCTGAACCGTAGCTAAAGAAGCTGACTCGTTTATTGTCGAGTTGATCTTTAACATTATCTAATAATGAGATAAAGCCGACAAATAGTGAGGCACTGTAGCTATTACCGACAATGCGGTTATAGATTTGGCTTGGCAATGTCTTCGCGTCAGCATGAGCTTTTTCTAACTTGCTACCGACTTTACGCATTAAGGTTTGATGTGCCTTTTCTGCCATTTTGGTAAATGGAATGTGGTAGCAGAAATAATCGATATCGTCGAAAACGCGACCTGTCTGCTCGGTGAAGTGATCCCAAGTCTGTTTCAAACTGTTTAGATACACTTTAGTTGAATATTTTCCATCTACCAAAGCCGTGTTTCGGTGATTCGGGCGCCAGAAATCCATGACATCATCGGTGAAATAACCGGAGCCGGCTTCAATTTCAAGAATGCGAGGATTTTCGGTAATCAACATGCCGACCGCACCGCAACCTTGGGTTGCTTCACCTGAAGAGTTTTGATCGTATTTAGCAATGTCGGCAGCAATAACCAGAATTTTCTCTTTGGTATTTGCTTTGACCATCGCAGTCGCCATCTGCAAACCTGCTGCACCTGCATAACAAGCATGTTTCAGCTCAATCATGCGGCAGCGGCTTGGCAGATTTAATAGTTTGTGCAGAAATACTCCCGCTGACTTGGATTGATCGATACCGGTTTCGGTGGCGAACAATACGGCGGTAATTTCATTGCGGTCGATTGCTTGAAGGATCGGCTCTACCGCTTTCGCTGCGAGCGAGACAATGTCTTCGTCCGGAGGTGCAATGGACATTTTTTCTTGGCCAATACCGACATAGTATTTATTCACATCAATGCCTTTTTCTTGAGCAAAGGTATCCATGCCCAAAAAATAGTCCGATGTTGCAAAATGGATTAAATCAATACCAACTTTCATAATGTCCAAATCAAATTAATGTTCTCAATTTTTCTTTGACCGTCGCCAGAGAAACGCAGAATTATAGCGGTTTTTTTGTCCTATTTCTTGTTGTTGTTTTTCGACAAATGTAAGTTTTTTATCAAAAACTGTATCTAGCTACCGGCAATGACGCTCAAAAGAGTGCCAAGGGGACTGCAAGATAAGGTCGCTATTAAAGTGTAAATCATCTAAATTTTCAATAGCCAGCAGAAATTGCACGGCTTGAAACTCTTGTTTAAATTGTTGAATTTTTTGTATGCAATCTTCAGTTGACTGCATCGCAGGTTGCAGTAAAGGTGCTGCACTTCCGACCAGTTTAGCACCTAAAATTAATGCTTTGACCATATCCACCCCGGAGCGAATGCCACCGCTGGCAATTAAATTGGCTTGTGGGATAAATTGTTGTGCCAACATTAAACTTTCAGTGGTGCTCAAGCCCCAATCCTGCAAAGTGATGCCAAGATCATTGTCTGAACGATGCGCTTCGATGCGGCTCCAAGAGGTACCGCCTTGACCCGCTAGATCAAACCATTCAACGCCGGCTTCCAGTCCTAAACGAATATCGGCAGGGCTTAATCCCGAACCCACTTCTTTGAGGATAATGGGAACTTCTAGGCGATTTTTCAAATCGGCGATTTTTTCTGCTAACCGAGCAAAGTTGCTATCGCCTTCCGGCTGGATAATCTCTTGCAGCGGATTGAGATGCAGATAAATTGCATCGGCTTGTAAAGTGTCGATAGCCCGTTGCACTTGCTCAACACCGAAACCATAATTCAGTTGTACGGCACCAATATTGGCAATCAATGGCACATTCGGAGCATATTGACGCAGTTTGAAACTGGGTTCGGCAGCAGGATTATTAATCATGGTTCTTTGTGAACCGACCGCCATAGCCACTTGGCATTCTTCGGCGGCTTCAGCAAGGCGGCGATTGATATTCGCCAAATTATCGGCCGCGCCACCGGTCATTGAAGAGATTAAAAACGGAAAAGAAAGTTTCTTGCCGAGAAATTCACTGGAGCTGTCGATTTTGGCAAAATCGATTTCCGGCAGAGCACGATGCATTAAGCGAATCTGGTCGAAATCGCTTTTACGTTCAATCTTCGGATCATGCAAAATGGCTTGAATGTGATCCTGCTTTCGTTGCGTAATCTGCCGCTGATCTTGCTTGCTAGACTTCATAAGTTGTCTTAACTTTTATGGCTACGTTCAAGTTTGATGTGTGCTTGCATCAACTCGCCCGGATTAGTTTGTGCTGCCAGCAAAGATAACTCGCCACAGAAAGCGGTCGCCGCGGCAATGCAGGCTAAGCGGCGCGAGTTGGCGCCCGGTTCAACATCTGGGTTGGTGCAACCTAGCAGTTCAAGGTTTTCCAAAACAAAATCCAGACCTTTACCGTTACCGACACTGCCGACAATCAAGTTTGGCAGGGTGGTCGAGAAATACAAGTCACCTTCCGGAGTGACTTCCGCATGGTTAATGGCTTGCGAGCCTTCAACAATATTGGCGGCATCCTGACCGGTGGCAAGGTAGAAACCAAGCAACATATTGGCAACGTGCGCATTGGCAGTACGCAGACCACCGGAAACAATTGAACCGATTAAATCTTTTTTGATATGCAAATCGACCAGCGCTTGCGGGGTGGTTTTCAGGAAGCGTTTACAGAATTTTTCTGGGATAGTGCATTCACAGACCACATATTTACCGCGCCCAAGAATACCGTTTACTGCCGAGACTTTTTTGTCGGTGCAGTAGTTGGCGGAAATCGAGACATATTGCAAATCGTCATATTCGGACAGAATCCATGGAATGATTTTGTCAGCGGCATTGGTTGCCATATTGTGACCGGATGCATCGCCGGTATGGAATTCCAAACGCAAATAAATCAGATTACCGACTACTTGGTGGTGAGTATCAATCAATTTGGCAAAACGACTGGTTTGGCTGACCACCGCTTGAATTTCATCGTGACGCGCTTGAATACTGGCAAGATGCTTGGCTGCGACACCGGCATTTGGTGCTTGCAATAAAATCGAACGAGTCATGCGCTCATCAATCAAGCTGACACGGATGCCGCCGGAATGTTTAGCAACACGCGCACCACGCGCTACTGAAGGCCACAGTGGCGTTTCGTAGGTTGCCATCGGCACCATTAAATCATCGACTTCAACATCGCCGATCAGTTTGAATGGGCCAACCGCCTGCATTGGAATGGAGGCGAACGCTTGGGTAGGGTTTGGAGTCTCATTTTTCATAGAGCGTATTATAAAAGCTGGCTTTGCACTTAGGTGAAAGTTTTTCGCTTGCTCAGCCTTGAAACTTTTCGATTTGCCTATACATTACAAGCAAGCAATTAAGCTGATGAAAATACAAAGGAAAAGCGCATGGCTCTAGCAACAGCTCGTCACATTCTGGTTTCAACCGAAGAACAGTGTAATCAACTTAAACAACAAATTTTAGACGGAGCAGATTTTGCAGACGTAGCGAAAGCGAACTCACAATGTCCTTCTGGTGCTAACGGCGGTGATTTAGGTCAGTTCGGCCCTGGAATGATGGTTCCTGAATTTGATAAGGTTGTATTCAGCGCTGAAGTGGGTTCTGTAGAAGGGCCGGTAAAAACTCAGTTTGGTTACCACCTACTGGAAGTGACTTCTCGTTCTTAATCCGAACGAAAGTCTCTGAACAAGAAAGCCGCAGTTTTTACATTGCGGCTTTTTCGTATCTGGAGAAGGCAACTTATTTCACAATAAAGTGTTTCTCTATCTCAATCTGCGGCGCATAGTGCTGAACCGCTTGGATAAATCGTAGACTGTTTAGTTGTTTACGCGGAACTTGATAGCGGTCGCCATTAGCAAATACGTATAGCCAAACGGTGCGGTTAGCATCAATGCTTTCAGATATTTTCTCAACTTCATTATAAGTCAGAGTGACCTGTTCACAGTTACCGTCGGAAAAGTCAGTTCGCCACGCGATGCCGTTTTCATCTACCTTGAGTTGATATTTCCAACCCGGTTGCTGAAACTGCTGTCCAAAGATAAAACCGACCACCGCGGCCAATACCGCCATAAGCGGAATGCCGACATCGACCAAATTAGGATCAATATCGGTTGCCGTAGCGGTGTAATAACTGCCTAAGCCGAGCGCAATCAAAATCACGACTAAAGAGATTTTAAAGAAAGCGCTACTGATTTTGGTTTGGTACATCGTAGAAATTAACGTGCCGGATCAAAGCTAAATTTCTGGCCACTGATGACCGCTTCATACATCAAACCAGCTTTAACCAATGAGAATACGGCCATACCTTTATAGTATTGGCCTTCCGCAGCCACATAATCGTCACCGGCATTAGCCGTGGCTGAAGTACCTTTGGTTGATGCCTCTGCCGAAGCGCCGGCTTTAATCACGACCGCCGACGCTTGTGCGCCAAACTCAAAACTGCCGCTGGTGAATTCATCATAAGCGCGTTGGTCTTGGAAAAACACAATCTGGCTGATTGCTTGTCCACCAAATTGAAAGCCGACTGTTGCTTGCGTCAAACTGGTCATGCCGGTGAATTGGCCTTGACGGTAAACACGACCTTCACCATAAGCGCCACCAATGAAAAATCCCGCTTTACCAACAATCGGGAAGATTGCATAACCGTAAGCCGTGTCAAAAAATGCCGCCGATTTCGGTGCATTGCGGAAGGCACGAATGGTTTCGGCATAATCTTTGTCAGTGGTCGGTTTGAATAGCTGAGATTCAGAATCGGCTGAAGCATTGTTATCTTCATAAGCCATGGCTGAAGGGGTAACTGCGAAAGAGCAAAGTGCCGCAAGAGCAACACCGGACATCCATTTTTTAAGCATTTTTTCTTTCCTTTCGGGCTATGCATTTATGACAAGGTCATTCTAATACGAAGTTGTCGAGAATTTTTCATGATTTGTATGAAGACTTACTCTAAAAAGTCTGACAAACCTTTATCAAATGAGTAAATTTAAAGCTGAAAAGTTGTTTCGGAATTTCTGGAGGGCTAAGCATGACAACCTTTTTAATTATTCTGGCTGTAGTGGTTGCGATTGTGTTGTATCTGATTGCGATTTATAACCAGCTGGTCAAACTGAAAAACCGCTATCAAAATGCCTTTGCGCAAATTGATGTGCAACTCAAACGCCGTTATGACTTGATTCCGAATCTGATTGAAGTCGCCAAGCAGGCGATGCAGCACGAACGTCAAACCCTGACCGAAGTGATTGAAGCGCGAAATCAAGCGCATGCTATTTTGAGTAAAGCGGCGGCGCATCCGGGTGATGCTTCGGTAATGAAGAGTCTGCAACAGGCCGAAGCGCAGTTGCAGAATGCCATGGGCAGTTTCAATCTATTGGTGGAAGCCTATCCCGATTTGAAAACCAATCAGACCATGATAGAACTCAATGAAGAGCTTTCGTCAACCGAGAACCGCATCGCTTTTGCGCGCCAAGCGTTTAATGATGCGGTGATGTTCTATAACCAATATCGTCAAAGCTTCCCGCAAATTCTGTTTGCCGCCAGCTTTGGGCATCCCGACGATGCGGCTCTGCTGGAATTTGCCGATAAAGAGCAGATTCAACAAGCACCGAAAGTCGCTTTTTAACCTAGCACTATTCGCTGATGGATTTTTTTGAAGCCCAAGACCGAGCGCACCGTAATACACGGTGGTTGGTCTTTTGGTATCTGCTGATTCTGTTTGCGGTGTCAGTGATTGCCTCCTTGGTTTTGATGTTACTGATACCGATGTTCAGCACCGGACATATGGTCATCAGTTCGGATTATTTGCTGCGTAGAGTTTATATTTGGGAGAACTGGCATATCTTCGCCTGTGTCAGCGCCTTTGTGTTTGGCGGTGCGGCGATTAACTCGTGGCTAAAGTCGCGCGAACTCTCAAAAGGGGGCGCGGTGATAGCCGAGCAACTCGGGGCGCGTTTGGTGCCGTTGAATACTCGCAACCCACTCCAAAAACGAGCATTGAATCAGGTGCAAGAGATGGCGATTGCGGCCAATATGCCTGTGCCGCAACTGTACCTAATGGCGGAAGACACTTCGATTAACGCTTTTGCTGCCGGCATGTATCCCTCCGATGCGGTGGTTTGTATTACCCGTGGTGCACTGGAAAGGCTTACTCGCGAGCAGCTACAGGGAGTGGTGGCGCATGAATTCAGTCATATCCTCAATGGTGATATGCGTCTTAATCTGCGTTTGATTGTGTTGCTGCACGGCATTGAGTTCATTGGTTCGGTCGGGCGTTTTATGAGTTCGTCCAGCCGTCGTCGTTATCGCAGTTCCAGTCGTCGAAAGAATAACGGCGGTGCAGCAGTTCTAATCGGATTACTGTTACGCTTGGTTGGATGGCTTGGGCATATTTTTTCGCGTATTCTGCAAGCCAAGATTTCTCGCGAACGTGAATATCTGGCAGATGCTAGCGCGGTGCAATTTACTCGTAATCCCGAATCCATCGGTGGAGCCTTGAAAGTGCTGGCTTATACGCAAGGCCGGTCCTATTTATCGCAAGACAACCTTGATGAAGTGGCGCATCTGTTTTTTGCTCAAGCTTTAGCGCGTATGTTTTCCTGGTATGCGACCCATCCGACGCTGGAAGAGCGTATTCGCCGTATCGAACCAAATTGGGACGGCATGGGGCTAAAAGGCTTGGCGTTGCAGGAAGTGAATAGCCATCTGCCGCAAGAAGAAAGTAAAGCCGGTGAACAGAGCGAACAAGCGAATGTCGATATTGCCGGTATCCAAGTCGAAGAATTACAGAATTTAGCGGTATTGTTACCAGTGCTTCAAGCCGGACAGTCGTTGAGCCAGCGCCAGCAGATGCATGGTCAGGCGCTTTTGGAATCGTTGCATAATCCGCTGGATGCAATGGCAATGGTCTTGGCTGTACTGATGGCAAAACAGCTGCAAGTCACACATGAAAATTACAGCGGTAAGGTTTTGGTCAAACAGCTTTTGGATTCGATGTCATCCGAGCAACAGCACACTTTCGGTACGATTAACGGCTTGGATAAGCTATTGGCGCAGCAGTTGGAACGCTTACAGAGTTTCTCGCATATCAATCGTCTGCTATTAATTGAATTGGCAATGCCTTCGTTAAAACAACTCTCCGAAGCGCAATATCAAACGTTACAAACCTTGATGCAAGGCGTGGCGCAATTTGACGATCAGCTGAGTTTATTTGAAACGGCAATCATCGGTTTATTGGAAAACTATCTTGCAGCCAATTTAGGATTGAAGCCGCAACAAGAAGGCCGTGTTCGTCGTTTTTCCGCTTTTAAACCGGAACTACAAATCCTGTTTTCATATCTATGCCAAGAAGTTGCGCAGAGTATTTTGCCGGAACGCGATTATCAAGCCGCCATACAGCAGTTGGAATTACAGGATTTGCCTATGTTGGATGCTGAAGGGTTTGATGAAAAATCGGTCGAACGTTCGCTAAATCGTCTGAAACGGTTGGCCTGGCAACAGAAAGGCAAACTGTTACAAGTGATGGTCGACTTGGTTGAGCGCGATGGCATTTTGGCAGCCAGCGAGGAAGAGTTGATTTTAGTCATTGCTCTTAGTCTGGAAGCGCCTTTACCGCGATTTTCTCTGCAAGCTCAATTAGATACCTAGTTTGATAAAAATGAACTTATCCACTTAATCACAACTTATCCACAGGTTGATATTGGCTTTCAGTGGATAAGTTTGCTTAATTGCTGACCGATTTTGCAAAGCGCAATGCTTTGTGAATAATGAATCTCACTTTTATTTGTAATTTATCGAATCCTTGTCCGTTAGCTAACTTAGAAAAATATCATGTCTTTATCGAAAAAATTCTTCAGCACTACCTTCAGTAGACCGTTAATTCGCTCTCTGTTATTAAGTACTTTTGTGGTAACGACTGCGCAAGCGCAGATTTTGGAAGCAGTGCCGAGCCAATTGCAAAACGCCGGCAATGTCGAAACGATTCAGCAGCAAGTCTTCAAAGGTGCTTATGCGATGCCGGATAAATTCAGCGCCGAGGTGGTTGAACAGGTCTTTGCCAAAGGCGGTAATGCGATCGATGCCGCCGTGGCGTCAGGATTTATGTTGGCGGTGACTTTTCCAGAAGCCGGTAATCTTGGTGGCGGCGGTTTTATGTCCTTGGCTTTTGGCGAAGGGAAAGCCAAGCAACCGGCATTTTTGGATTATCGGGAAACGGCGCCAAAAGCGGCTTTTAAAGATTTATATCTAGACGACAAGGGCGAAGTGGTGCCTTATAAATCGCTGGTCGGTTATGCGGCGTCCGGCGTGCCGGGGACGGTGATGGGCCTGTGGCAAGCGCATCAAAAATACGGTTCTCTAGGCTGGCAGGAACTTTTGCAACCGGCCATCGATAAGGCGGAAAAAGGTTTTATTGTGCCGGAATCCTTGGTTAAGACCGCTAATTGGTATCAAAATTGGATTGCCGATAAATCTACACAGCCGCTGAATTTTAAAGCCTATTTCGGCAAGTTGCAGGTTGGTAAGAATTTTGTGCAGCCGGAATTAGCGAAAACTTTACAGCGCATTGCTAACCAGGGCGCGCAAGGGTTTTATCAAGGTAAAACCGCGCAGTTGCTGGCTAAGCAATATCAGCAAAATGGCGGCTTAATTACCCTACAAGATTTACAAAATTATCAAGCTAAATGGCGTCAGCCGATTCAAATTGATTGGTTCGATCAGCAGGTTATCTCCGCTCCGCCGCCAAGTTCCGGTGGGATTGCTATTGCCCAATTACTGAAAATGTATCAATTGTTGGAATCGCAATATAAAGACGCCATTGCCGATGCCGAATTGGCTGGCGTGCATAAGGGGGCGATTCAAGCACATTTTTATGCCGAGCTTTCTAAGCGTGTCTTTGCCGACCGTGCCAAACATTTGGGGGACAGTGATTTTTATCAGGTGCCGATTCAACAATTGACTGCAGATAAATATCTGCGTGAAAGAGCTAATCAGGTCAATTTTCGCGAAATTTCCGTGACTGAGAAAATTAAACCGGGCAAATTTGAATCGCCGGAAACCACGCATTTTTCGATTATCGACCGTTACGGTAATGCGGTTTCTAATACTTACACTCTAAATATGCCGTTTGGTAACGGAGTTGTCATAGAAGGAGCCGGTTTTCTGATGAATAATGAGATGGATGATTTTTCGACCAAGCCCGGAGTCGCTAATCTGTTCGGTGTTGTCGGTGGTGAAGCCAATAAGATTGCGCCGCAAAAACGTATGTTGTCGTCGATGTCGCCGACCATCGTGATGCAAGATAATCAGGTGCAAACTGTTCTAGGGTCTCCGGGCGGTTCGACGATTATCAGCTCGGTTTTCCAGACTTTAATTAATCTGTATCGCGAGCAGATGGACGCGCAGCAGGCAGTTAATGCGCCGCGAGTGCATCATCAACTGCTGCCGAAAGATGTGATTGTCTATCACCCCGAGCTTGCTGCGGAAGTTAAAGAAGAGCTGGCGTTAATGGGCTATCAATTGAAACGCAATAATTACCTTGGCGATGTACAGTTAATTTGGCATTCGCCAGACGGTTGGCAGGCGGCAGCTGATAATCGCGGGCGTGGCGTCGCAAAAGTTTTGTCGAAAAGTACAAATTAAATACAAATAGAATTGGGGATCAGATGAAATCACCGCATACAGGGGTCAAGCGTATTATTCATGCGGCAGGTTATTCTTGGAAAGGCTTTAAATCAACGTGGAAGCATGAAGCGGCTTTTCGCCAAGAAGTTATTTTATTTATCTTTCTTGTCCCTTTTGCATTCTGGATTGGCGAAAGCGCTTTTGAGCGTGCAATATTGATTGCGGTCTTGATGATTGTTTTATTGGTCGAGCTTTTAAATACCGCGATTGAATCGACCGTTGACCGGATTGGTGATGATTATCACAAGTTATCCGGTAGGGCGAAAGATCAGGCTTCAGCTGCAGTCTTTCTCTCTTTTTTCATTGCCGGGGTGGTTTGGATCGGATTTATTGTCTCTAAAATAATGGGCGGTTTGTAGGTTCTCTTACAGCCAAACGGCACACAAAAAACGCGGCATCAAGCCGCGTTTTACTTACTTCAACAGACCTTAGTTTTTAACCAACTCTGGATTGTTATCAGGTGTATTGTGCTGATCGGCTTTTTTACCAAGCATCCTTAATAAGGTTGCGTCTTGGAATAGATAGTGGTGTAGAAGTCCTGCTAGAGCATGTACACCGATCAGTAAGTAACCAAATTGACCGATGATTTCATGGCTTTCCTCGAAAATCTCGGCGAGGTCATGATTCGCCGTCACCAACTGCGGTAGTTGGGCGCCCAGAATAATTAGCTCTTTGCCCTCTGCGCTAAGTGTCAGCCAACCAAGTACAGGCATAATAAACATAAAACCGTATAGCACCCAATGCATGATAGTCGCCAATTTAATCTGCATAGGGTCGTTGCTTAAATACGTTGGGGATTTTTGCATTAGTTTGAATGCCAAGCGCACTATGACTAGAGCCAGAATGCTTAAGCCGACGACATGATGAAGGTAATCTGCGAACGCTCTCGCATCGGTACCTTTGTCAAAAAAATCATGCATTTCTATGCTGATGTAAGCGAGAAGAATCAACACGGCCATTAACCAATGCAAACTGATTGAGACGAGGCCGAAACTGTTTTTATCATTTAATACTTTCATCCACAAATCCTTTATTTGCTTGTGATTAAGGGTTAAAGACTATTTGAAACCTTGCTGACAAAAAATAACATCGGGCAAAAGTGGTTTAAAAGTGAGGAACCGAGCTTTTATCTTGGTAATAGACATCTGTCTGTCGAGGTTTTGTGCAATGGTATGCGCAGAGTTTTAAACTTTGGTGATGCATTAGGTTGATAAATGACAGTTTTGTGAAGAGCAGTAACTGAGAAGTGCAACGAAGATTAGAACGCCATAACAGGTATTATGGCGTCGAGTTTGATGGTGGTTTACGCTTTAAGCGCAGCTAGTGCGGCATCAAAATTTGGTTCTTGAACGATTTCAGGAACTTGTTCGCTGTAGATGACTTCACCTTCAGGATTAATCACCACAATGCTGCGAGATAGCAAACCACGGATTGGGCCAGAAGTGATTTCATTACCGTAGGCTTGACCGAAATCTGAACGGAACGCAGAAAGCGGTGTAACGTGTTCCAGACCTTCTGCACTACAGAAACGCCCTAGCGCAAAAGGTAGGTCTTTAGAGATACAAAGCACTTCGGTATTTTCAAGATTATTTAGTTCTGCATTGAAACGAGTGGTTGAATCCGCACAGATGCCTGTGTCGATACTAACAAAAATATTCAGAACAAGGTTTTTACCGGCGAAATCCGCAAGTGATTTTTCGCTCATGTCTGTCCCAACCAAAGTGAAATCCGGTGCCTTGCCAGATGTTGGTAACGTACCCGCTGTTTCGATTGGGTTACCTTCCAGTGTAATTGTTGCCATTCAACATTCCTCTTATTTATTTCGTTTGCGATAAAAGCGCCATTTATCTTAAACAAGTTTTATTGAGCGCGTATAGAAAAAGTATCGGTCGCTTTCAATTTAATCACCGTTGGATTTGGGGTATTGTTTTCATTCAACCACGCCTGTTCAGCCGACAATTGGTCATCATCAATCAGTTTCTTCCAGACACGTTGCGACGCATCCCAACGATAACCGCGACTGCGTAGCTGGTCTTTGATTTCAAACGGCGCGCCGGTCGCTTGAATCAAGGATTTGGCGATACGGATTTTCTTTAGTAAATAATGGAAGGCTGGCATTTTCGCTTCGCCGACCGGTTGTGACAATAATTCAGATAACGCTTGTACATCATCCAAGGCGCGGTGCGCGCCATAGAAGAATTGCCCGACTTTCCAACACAAAAACTCTTGGCTTTTCGAGCCGACATCAGCCAGTTTATCCCAGTCAATCTGCACCACTGAACAGCCCCAGATTTTATTAACGAAGACATCTTGGTAGCGTTCCAGAACAGGGCGGTCAAAACCGGCATTGTGCGCCACACAAAGTTGTACGTTTTGAATATCGTCGACCACTTGATCCCATGGGATTTGCTGCCCCTTAACATCGTCCATGGTTAAGCCAGTTACTTTGGTCACTTCTGGTGTGATTTCACCTTCCGGTTCGTTTAAAAAGTTTTTCGCTTTCACTACGCGATAAAAATGCCCTTGGCTATCAAATTCGATAATCTGATAACCCAATTCGATGATTTCACATTCGGCGGTATTCAACCCCGTGGTTTCGGTATCAATCACGCAGACATGATGAAAACCATCATGCGGTTGCGCCGGATTGAATTGCTCGGTCGCTTTGAGTTTGCGTAAAACTTGATAATCGTCGGATTGGTTTAACATCTGCGCACATTGCGCTAGGGCAGGATTGGTTTCGCTCATGGTGGTTCTTTAGATTTTTAAAATTGTGATGGTCAAAATTGTGGCAGATTGTCTGCGCCTTGGCAAAAACTTCTCATTTCTTTTTCTTTATTTTCTGCCAGTTATGTTTCTGTCGTAACCAAAGTGCAAACAGCATTGCGCTCATGGCGTCTTGCCAGCCGAGGTCAATATTTAATTCCAGTTCAATCTCCATCCACTTGCCGATACGATTGGCGCAACTGATGCGGTTTTCCAGTTTTAGGATTTGCTGTTCGTTTAAAGCGTGACGAATAATTTTCGCCAACTGGCGCGGTACATAACCGACCAGAAAATTCTGTTCAGGTAATCGCAACCACAGTTGAATCGCATTAGCATCAAAACGGTTATCCGGTTCCAATTCAATCGTCAGATGGCGGTGCGCTTCAATCAACTGTAAATCAAATAACTGCTCGGCACTGTAGTAATACAGCCCTTTAATCGGAAAGCGCAGTTTGACTTGCATTAGTGCGTTTCCTTGGTGATAAGCGTTAACTGTTCATCGCTTAATTGAATGGTTTTTTCGATATTCTCAAGCGGACAAATCCAGCGTAATTTATAGGCTGACAGCTGTAAATCCGGCTGTGGATTCAGCGATTCATTGAGAGCTTGGTTACCATGCAAACGGTCGCCGATAATCGGTAAATTCGCCGCCGCCAGATGTTTACGGATTTGATGTTTACGGCCGGTTTCAATATCCACTTCAATCAAGCTGATATTGTGCTGATTCAGCTCGGAATGGGCGAGTAGCTTAAAATGACTCACTGCCGTTTTGCCATCAATCGGCTCTTGGCTCGTCCATTCAGTCGGTTCAGGAACTCCCCAAACCACCGCTAAATAGGTTTTGTGAATCTGCTTTTGTTCAAAAAGATTAGTTAATTGCGCGGCGGCTTTCTTGCTGTGTGCAATCAACATCAAGCCTTCGGTAGCACGGTCTAAACGGTGGATTTGCCAACACTGGCGAGGCTTGCCAAAAATCGTTTCCGAGCGTAATTCAATCCAGCGCGGCAGGCTTTGGAAGTCGGCAAACTTACTGCCTTGCGATATCATGCCTCGAGGTTTAAGCCACACTGAATAATCGCCAAAATTTGCAATTAACTGTGCCGGGTTTTCGGCATAGAGAAGTGGCATGGCATCCAACTGCGGATGAAAATACAGGTCGACTTGTTGATTGTCCGCAAGCTCGCGTTTTAAACGACGTAATCGCTGCGCCTTGTTGATTTTTCCGTTCTGTTGACTCAGCCAAACCGCGCCTTTTTGCGCTAAATCTTTTAATTTCGCTTTGCTAAAACCGCTTTCGGTAGCCAATAAGTCCATGGCATTTCGATTAGTTTCCGTAGCTTGGACAGTAAAGTGCTGAGTGCTTTGTTGCGCCTGCTGAACGCTATCGCCAGCTGAGGTCTTTTGCGTGTTTAACTCTTCTTTTGGCAGGCTCATCGGTTACTATAATGTCCAATTATTGATTCGTTTCATCGTGGTTTTTAGGAGTTCAATGTCGCATTTTGCCAGAAAGCTTAAGCAAAGCCTATCGCGACGCCCAAAACCGCAGAGTTGGCCGTTGTCGATAAATGGCTCAATACAAAAGATTCCGATTAAATACACGCGCCGCACAGGTTCTCTTGCGTTAAAACATCTTGTCGAAGGCTGGTGTCTGTATTGTCCGGAAAAAGCGTCCTTGAAAAAGGTCGAGCAGATGCTTACGCAGTCACAAGCCGATTTTGAACGTTTTATCGAGCAGCATTCGCCAGCTATTCAGGCAAAGCAACAGCAAGCAACAAAGCAGCGACAAGGTTTGGAATTTTCTTGGCTCGGTGAGAAACGCCTGATTGATGGAGCGTTGGAACAATTGGAACCGCAATTGATTAAAGAAGCGGAAGACTATCTGCTTCCTAAAGTCAGGTTCTATGCCAAGCAGATGCAACTTAGCCCGAAACAAATCAAAGTCAAAAACTATAAATCCTGCTGGGGAAATTGCTACCACCAACGCGGACTGGTGCAATTCAACTGGAAACTGCTGCAAGCACCGGAATGGGTGGTCGATTATGTGATAGTCCACGAACTTGCCCATCTCGTTCACCCCAACCACTCACGAGATTTTTGGAGTCTGGTGCAACAGCATTATCCTGAAACTCCGAACGCCAAGGTTTATCTGCAACAAAGTGGCAATCAAATGATGCAGTTTTTAGCGAAGTAAGGTGAAAGCATAGTGCTGAACCTGAACCACTGAGCAATCAGGCTCAGCGTTCAGATGGGGGATAGGCATTTAGATGATAGAGAGCTTACTCGTCGTCGAAATCGTCATCAAAGTCATCGTTAGCATCTTGATACGTTTCTGGTCGCTTGCTGCGAGTTGCTGGCTGAGCGATGACTTCAAGATAAAAGCTCGTCAGATTGTCGGCTAACGACTTATCGATATACTTATTGATTTCCGCTTCGTGAATTTCTATGCAGTCATCCGCTGTGGCACCGTATTTACATTTAAACGCCCAGAAATCCGCATCTGCCGGTAAGGCAAGACGGCGCTCGCGTTTGATGTATTTTTTAACTTCATGCTTAATGGCATCGGTTAAACGCGCCGGTTGAATTTTTTCGTGTGTGAGTTGGAAAGTCTTTTTCATGATGCTCTCTAGATTGAGTTGAGAGGGGATTATAGAGCAGTTTCTATCATCCTCGTCAGCGTTAAATTAGTTGCGCGGTAAAAAATTAGGAGTTGCGTTATTAGAAGCACTGGCGCACTCTCGAAATTCATGATAGCCAGCGAATGAAAATTTTGAGTTCCTAAGTTTTTGTTTTTACAATTCTTTCTAAATTAGAATGCTAGAATAAACCTGTTAAAAGATTTTTAAGAGGGCTTTTAAATGTCTGTTGTAATCACGCACCCCATTCTCAGTAATATCAGTGCCGGGATTTCTGAGTTAAAGAAAAACCCGATGGCTGTTCTGCAACAAGGAGAGGGCTTTCCTGTTGCAATCCTGAATCGAAACCAACCTGTCTTTTATGCCGTTCCTGCTGACGCTTATGAACAATTAATGGAGCGTTTAGAGGACTTAGAGTTAGCCGCATTGGTTAGAGAGCGTGAGAATCAAGCTGAAGTCGAAGTTGATATTGATGCCATATAAACTGACCTTCAAAGAAGATGCTTTGAAAGAGTGGAAAAAGCTCGATAAAACGGTCAAAGAAGTCTTTCGCAAAAAGCTCAAAGAGAGTCTTCAAAACCCACACATTGAATCGGCAAAATTAAGCGGTTTGCAGGATTGTTATAAAATCAAACTGCGTAGCGTCGGCTATCGTCTAGTTTATCAAGTTCGCGAAAATGAGCTGGTTGTATCCGTCATAGCGGTTGGAAAACGAGACCGTAATCAGGTCTATAAAACGGCGAAATCGAGAGTTTAAACTGCTTTTCCCTCCTTATTTTTTCTAAGGAAGAGCAGAACAAGTCCAAATGACTTCAGGCAAAGTAAAATTTAGGCTAAGCAAGACGTTGTTTGCCGTCATGTTTAGACCTGACAAAAACGGACAACACCGCTTAGCCAAATTTCTCGACTTACCCCTTCGGGCGTCGAGTTCTTCTTAAATCTACCTTTGCTCTATATGCCAATGCATTAATTTATATAATTAAATAACCTTTTATATCGCTGGAATAGTTAACTTTTTTGGATTTGTTTCTTGTCTTTAGGTACTATAGTTTTTTTGAAAAAAATGGTCAGTGAAAAGCTAAGCGTTAAGAACAGTTTTTCTTGTAATAGAGTATAGACTGTCAAATTGACTACCTTTTCATCTAAATCGGTAAAAGATGCCCGATTATCTATTCAAGAGAGTGTATCAAGGCAAAAGTGCCTGATACTAAATGTTAAATGCCTAAGGAGAAATAGTGCAATATCTGAAAGCTTTTGCTTCCATGTTATGGAAAATATTCCCACACTTTATTCTGATTGTTTCGGGTGTCTTTCTTTGGTGGTATCTGAATGGGCTGGCAAGTAGTTCATCTAAAATAGTCGACTCTTTGGCAGGTGGTATTGTTAGTGGTTTAATAACTGCCCTTCTATTATTTGTATTTGCCATTTTGTGGCGTAAAAACATCGAACCTTGGTTTGAAAATCTCTTATATCAAGATGTTTGCATTGAAGGTGAGTGGTCGGGAATACTGATCCCTTACTTAGGTCTAGAAGACTTGGATCGCGCAGCCAAAAGAGCAGCCTGGCGTCGATTTCAAGAAAAGTTGCGAACTGAGAGAAAGGCTGATCGTGGAGAACCCATTCCCTCATCTTCCGTAGCAGATCAAAGTGGAGAAAAAGAGGTTAGTGCTGAGCTAATTTTACATAACGATCAAGATAGTAAGCCTGAAGCTGATGAAAAAGAAAAGCATATAAAAATAGCCATTGGGTCAGTGCCGATTATTGTTCGTGTAGAACTCGTTAGGGTTGGCCACAAGATAAGCGGGCGAATTATTGAAATTGGTGGGGCCAGTAAAGTTCATACATACAATATTGGTGGTAGTTTTAAAAATCTTATCTTGTCTGGATGTTATGAAACATGTAATAGAGATCACATTGATCGAGGGGCACTTTCTTTGATGTTAACTAATAACGGGAAAGTGCTTGAAGGGTTCTTCTCTTCATACAGCGACGGCCAACACAAAATCGTCCCAATGCAATGTGTGCTAAAGAAGAAAAACCAACTGGCAGATGAGTCAAACGGCATTTAACAAGCAGCTGCAGCGGATCAATTAACGCTGCGCTTCAATTGCCCGCTGAGCTGGGCGTTAGAGCCGACCGCAGGGCGGTCGACTCTAACGGGGTGGCGCTAATAGATTCCCTTGTCAGACCGCCTGCGGCAGTCTAACAATGCAACCAACCTGACGTGTTTCACTCCCGAAAAATTAAAATTTTCCGTGCGCGAAACCACGCAGGTTATCGCCACCCCGTTAGAGCTATTTTGCATCATACAATTAAAGGAGTCCATTCGATGGATGGAGTAACTAAGAAAAAATTCCAATATTTAGAAGCGAGGTTTGGTGACACTCCTACTTTTACGTTCACAATGAAGGTAAAAGATTTGATGTCTATATATTACGTAGCAGTACGAGGGATTGATAAAGTTGATGGCGCGGTACAACGTGTTCTCAATAAGAGAAGAATAAGCGATATTAAGGAGTTTATTTTAGGCGGTCATACCTTTTTTAATTCATTTATTCTTAATTGGACGGACGAAAACTACGCGCCAACGTTTAACGATGGCCTGATCGAGCTACCGATTATGAATTCAAGTGCGCAAGTAATTGATGGTCAACATCGTATTGCTGGGTTTGAGGCGGCAATGGAAGATGATGAATCCGTTGGTGAAAGAGATATTATTATTACTCTCTGTATGAATCTAAGCACTCAGAAAGCTGCTGAGATTTTTCTCAATATCAACACGGAACAGAAGCCTGTACCTAAAAGTCTTATGTATGATCTATTCGGAGAGGTCATAGATGATGAAAGCCACGCTGTTAATAGATCTACCGATATTGCTCGGCACCTAAACGATGATCCTGAATCACCTCTATATAAATTGATAAAGTTTCCTGGCTCACCTCGTGGTGTAGGAAGCATTGAATTGTCGACATTTGTTTCTTCGATTAAAGAGCATCTTAAGCCTGGAGGAACGTTCGGCGTATATAAACTAACCACTCTTGATCATCAACGTGTCGTTATTACCAACTTTTTTAAAAGCGTTAAATCATTTTATAGCGAACAGAAACTTTGGACATCTAAAACGAAAAACCCTTTCTTAAAAGCAGCCGGATTTAATGGCGCTATTGACTTTTTAACTGGCTCTTTGATTCAGCGTTGTGCAGAAAAAGGCTCTTTTTCGGTGGATACAATGAACAAGGTTATCTCGTTTGAATCCGAAGACATTTTGACGTGGGATGATTTGAAGGGGTTGGACGGAAAAACAAGCCGGAAAAAAGTGAAAGATGCACTTGAAGCAAATCTGTTGAAATCTTTGCCAGCACAGGATCAGTATGAATTTTAAGCGGTTCCGAGTGCAGTCAGCAATTGAGCTAGAAATAGGATGCACAGATTTAACGAAATGGAATTCCTATCTACAAAAATTTAAAGATTATAAAGTAATTGATTCTAATCGAGAGATCTTATTATCGGAACTAAGAAAGGACTCTGCGGATATATATTTCAAAGCTATTTTAAGTTTAGCAGAGGCAATCAATGGTTTGTGTGAAGGTCGCCATTCTTGGTCGGCAATAAAACTATATTACGCCGTTTTCTTCTTCTTAAGATGTTCGCTTGCCACCGATAAATATGCATTCCTCAAGAATAAAGGTATATACACTCTCAAGCTTGTTAATAACGAGTCCCCTGAGCGGAGAGATCTGGGAAATTATCAAGGAGAAAGAATCAGTGGAGATCATAAAACCACCATTGTGACATACATTAACCTTTTCAGAGATTCCGATATACTTCAATCCAACACTGTAGATGGAAAAAATATATACGAGTGGCTAATGGAGCTAAGAAATCAGATAAATTATCGAGAAAGAGAATTTACAGAGCCTGTTAATAAATACTTTTTTGATAGTGTCTTTGATAAAAACAAAATTAAAAGACAAATCGAAATTTATTTAAATGATGATGCTCACGTATATTGTTTTGATAAAGATCACTGTAGTCTTGCCGCGCCACTGAAGCTGGCCTTGGCTGTTAGAAATCAGCTGTCTAGCTTTATTGACTTTGAACCTATCTCTAGAGATAAACAAGCAGAGATAGAAAAATTGATTAAAGGTTCCCAGCTGAATCAAAGCCAAATATTCAAGTCTTTATATGATTTTGGTCGGCGCTAACAATGCAATCAACCTGACGTGTTTCACACCCGAAAAATTAAAATTTTCCGTGCGCGAAGCCACGCAGGTTATCGCCCCCCCATTAAGCACCACAAGGAATATCATGGCTGTATCACCAAAAACACGAATACAAGTATGGGGTGAATCTGCTGCAAGGTGTGCGCACTGCAAGGAGCAGCTAATTTATTCTGAAGATTCTGGCATTCATGAATCCTTAGTAGGTGAGGTTTGCCATATATTCGCTCAAGGGAAAAAAGGACCAAGAGCAAATCCAAATATCCCTCTAGAAGAGTTGGATTTGCCAAATAACCTTTTATTGCTATGTAGAAAACATCACAAATACGTCGATGATCACCCAGAGCTATTTCCAGCTGAACGGCTTGCTGAAATAAAAATCAAGCATATTGACTGGATTGTTCGTCAGTTATCTATTTCAAAGTCATGGGACTGTAATCTTGCAAGCTTGCACTACTTAAATATCCCAAGACTGACCATTCTCTCTGCAATGTCAGAGGAAATGGTAACTTATGATATTGATACAAGCAGAGGGCTTCACTGCTTGGGAGAAAAGCTTCTAGGCGTTATGCTTGCTTATCAAGGTTTGCTTGAACGAATGCATCCTCTAGTTATTGAGATGCCAGACTTCTCAGACCCATGCGAAGAACAGATTGGTATGCTCTTTAAATTTAACGACCGCTTCCGCACCAAAAATGCCCCCTGGCCTGACAGAACGATTGACTACTCGAACTATTTGAAAGGTGATGTCACAAAAGACCCTCAGGTTTACAAAAAATTTGGAAATTGGAAGCTGATAATGATAGTTGATCCGATGTGGATTACTACATCAACTGCATTTTGCGATTTTTCGCCCTCTGGAGGACAAAATAAATTCTCTGGCTTAGCCATGGTTAAATCTATCGACTATGACGGGCATATCATCACAGCAACACCTTTAGTTATGGGAATACCGAAATCTCCATTGCACGATATTTTCAATATGGACAATAACAGAATACCAAGAAGCATAGATGTATAGCAGACCTAACAAATCATCAACTTCGCGCCTACGGCGCCGGAAAAGAGGACGCTACCCTTTTTTAAATATTGGGTATAGGCTCGATTGCTTTTACGTTTATGCAGAGTATCGCAATAAACGAGGGATTTCTTGCCTAGCCAAAACCACAAAATGATTTAGAATCACTTCCTGCTTTTGCATATTCTCAATCACTCGCTCAATCACATGCAGGAATCGAATGACTCCAATTCAATCCAATCAAAACACTCTTCATCTATGCGCCAATAATCGCCTGGCGGCAGCTTTAAAACAGAAGGCTTTGCGTGCATGGCAAAGCAACACTTTCCAAAACGACGATAATCCATATCAATTGGTTGCACCAAGTTTGCAGGCGATGACCTTTAATAACTGGTGGCAGCAGTGGCGCGACAGTATCGCTTTTGCCGGTTTGGATGATTTGAATTACCGCCGATTATTGTCGGATTTTGAAGCGGAGTGGTGTTTTGAGCAGGCGTTGCATGCGGAGTTAAAAGCGCGTGAGGAAAACCCGGACGAGATTCAGTTATTGAATCCGCAGCAGACCGCCAAGCAGCTTTATCAGGCATGGAATTTGAGCATCGAATACCTGCAAGAGGAGTGGTTGGATGATTCTTTCTTGTCGCCGGAAGTGCAACTTTTCAAAGCGGTCAGCGACCGTTATCAGCAGCGCTTGCAACAAAATCAGTGGTTGGATTCGGAGCAGTTGATGAAAGCGTCTTTGGCGCAAATGCAAAATTTGGTTAGCGAACAGCCTCAGGCGATTCAAGGTTTATTGCCGAATATTATCAGCTTGCACGGTTTCGATGATTTCAGCCCGAATATGCAGCGTTGGTTGAACATCATGCAACAAGCTGGTGTGCAAATCGAACAGGAACAGATTGCGGAAAATAATACCGCTCAGAACAGCCAACTTTATGCCGCACAAGATATGCAGGATGAAGTGCAGCAAGCGGTGCTGTGGGCTTGGCAGCAGATTCAGAATTGCAAGGATTCGGCACAGGCTTTAAAAATCGGTGTGATTGCACCGGAAATGCAGCAATACAAACAGCTACTGCAAACCACCTTGGATGATTTTCTCACTGCGCTGGGCGCGCAGCAGCCGGATTTACTCGGCAATGCCAATAAACTTTATAACCTCTCGCTTGGTCAGCCTTTACATCAAGTGCCGTTGGTGGAAAATGCGCTTTTGTGTCTGCAGCTGTTTCTGCAGCCGCAGAAAACCTGTCGTTTTTCGGATTGGAGTCGCTGGCTGATTTCGCCTTACACGCAAGGCGATTTAATCAAACGCCATCAGGCCGATATGCAGTTGCGTCGTCTGGGCTGGTCGCAAATCAGTCTGCCGTCGCTACTCAATCAATGTGTCGATTATCTGGAAGATGAAGAGCGATTATTGCCATTGATTTTGCCGACCGGATTATTGCAGGCTTTGGAAAAATTGGTGACTTTCAATCTAGCGGCAAAGCTTTCGCAGGCGCAGTTTATTGAAGCTTGTGAAACCACCTTGCAACAAATCGGTTGGCCAGGCTCGCGCACCTTAAGCAGTTCCGAATATCAGCAGCAGCAAGCTTTGTTAAATGCCATCAATCAGTTCGCCAGCTTTCAAGGTTTGGCACAAGAGCAGAATGTCAGCCAGTGGCTAAGTTTATTGCAACGTTATATTTCTGAACAACTACATCAACCGCAAACTTTGGGTGAACCGCCGATTCAGGTCATGGGGATGCTGGAAGCCGGCGGTCAAGAATTTGATGCGCTTTGGGTGCTTGGACTGAGTGATCAAGCGTGGCCGCGCGCCGCCAATCCGAATCCGTTTATTCCGATGCATTTGCAACGCGAACATAAATTACCGCGCGCCGACGGTCAGCGCGAACTGTTGTATGCGCAGCAGATTGATCGACGTTTGCAGGCTTGTACTCAAAATCTTTGTCTGAGTTATCCGCGTTTTTCCGGCGAAGCCGAATTATTGCCATCGCCACTTTTAGAAGAGTTTAATGCTGGCGGTTTTACTGCGCGGAAGTATCAGAGCATGGCGCAACAGCTGTTTACACAAGCTGTGCCGGATAACACGGAAAACCAAGTCGCCGACAATCAACTGCTTGAATGGCATGCCGATGCGCAAGGGCCGGAATTGGAAATCGGCTCGAAAGCACCGGGTGGCAGTGGCATTTTGGGGGCGCAGAGCAAGTGCCCGTTAATGGCGTTTTTCGATTATCGATTGGGTGCCAAATACGGTTTGCAGATTATCGATGAAACGCTGCAATCGACCAACCAAGGACAGTTATTGCATCGTGTGTTGGAGTTGCTGTGGCAAAAGCTTGGCAATCAATCGGCATTGTTGCTGCTAACTGCCGAAGAACTGGATGAACTGCTCGAGCAGAAAATCGAAGAAGCCTTTGCCGAGGTAGCCAATACCTTAAATGACAGCCTATTAAAATTGGAAAAAGCCCGTATTAAAACGCTGTGTTTACAGTGGTTGGAGCTGGAAAAAACACGCCCGAATTTTGCCAATGTCGGCACCGAAAGCAAAGTGGAAATCGAACTGGCAGGGATTAAGTTCTCGGTAGTGGTCGATCGTATCGATTCGGTTGATGGTCAAGCGCTGATTCTGGATTATAAGACCGGTAAGGCGTCGATTGGCGATTTGCTGAAAACGCCATTGCAAGCGCCGCAGTTGGCGGTTTATCTGCATGCTTTGGAGCAGCTTAAAGAACAGAGCGATGGTGCCAAAATCAAGAATCTGGCGGATGAGATTTGCGGCATCGGTTATGGGCTTTTGCACTCCGATGACGGTGTGAGTTTCAGCGCCTTGGCGGAAGATGAAGGCGTTTTGCCGAAAGCACGCAGTGTGCAGATTTTTAATCAGATGGCGGAAAAAGAGAACTCGGCGTTTTATCAGGTGCATTGGGGCGACTTGCTGAATTCACTGAAAGCGGAAGTACTGGATTTGGCGGCGCAGATTCAACAAGGCCAAGCGCAGATGCAGTTCGCGCGTGAAACGGATGTGCAATATGCTGAAGCAAAATTGGCGTTGCGTTTGCCGGAAGTGCGTCAGCAAATTGCGCAGGCATTATCAAATGCCAGTGCCGAATCTGCTGGAGGGCAAGCTGATGTTTAATCAAGAGAATGCCATGCCGTTCAGTGCTGAGAATATGCCGACTGTGCAAGAACTATTCGCCGTTGAAGCCGATTTGGCTCTGGCCGACGGTGCCGAACGTGAGTTGGCGATTCACCCGTTTAAATCCTTTATTGTGCAAGCACCGGCCGGTTCCGGTAAGACCTCGTTATTGACGCAGCGTTTCCTCGGTTTGTTGTCGCAAGTGCAGTCGCCGGAACAGATTGTCGCCATGACCTTTACCAAAAAAGCGGCGGCGGAAATGCGCGAGCGAATTATGAAGGCTTTAGCTTTCGGGATTCAGCCGTGGCCGGAAAACGGCGCCTTAATGGATAAAAACCTGTGGCGTTTGGCGCGAAAGGCGTTAGAGCGCGACCAAGAATTGGGTTGGGGCTTATTGCAAAATCCGAACCGTTTACGCATTAAGACCATTGACGGTTTTAACAGTTTTTTGGTCGGGCAGATGCCGTTGCTGTCGAAAATGGGGGCGCAACTTTCTTTAAGTGACCGTCCGCAAAAGGTTTATCAAGAAGCGGTGCGTCAAGTTTTGCAGGAAGAAGATTTCGCGCCTTATATCGCGCAGTTGCTGGATTTAGTAAATGGTCGCTACGCGCGTGCGCAGAATCTGTTGGTGGCGATGTTGCAAAAGCGTGACCAGTGGCTTGGGCATGTGCAGGATACCGATGAACATATTCGCCAACACTTGGAATCGGCTTTGCAGGAAATCGTTGCCGCAGAGCTTAAGCAGTTAAAACGACAGGTCAGTAAAATTGGTGATTTATTGGCGGAAGTGTGCGAGATTGCCGAGTATGCGCAGCATAACGATCAGCCTCAGCTAGCGGCGATTTGTGGTCGTTGGCCGTTTGCTGACGACGATAGTTTGGCGTGGCGCGAATTGGCGTCGTGGATTTTGACCAAGGACGGCAAAAAACTGCGTGGTCGTTTGACCAAGAACGAAGGTTTTCCAGCCGGTAAAGGCGAAGCCAAAGAACGCAAAGAGCAGATGGTGCAGGTGCTACAAGGCATTAGCGATGCTGATTTTAGCGGCGATATTGTCACCGCTTTAGCGGCATTGAAAGATTTACCGGACCCGAACTACAGCGACCAGCAATGGCAAGCGTTACAGAGTTTGATGATTCTGCTGAAAATCTGTGCCGCCAACTTAAAGTTGGTTTTCCAGCAACGCGGCGAGGCGGATTTTATTGAAATCGCACAAGCGGCGTCGCAAGCCTTGGGGAGCGAATTAGAGCCGACTGATTTGGCGCAGCAACTGGATTACCAAATTCAGCATTTATTGATTGATGAATTCCAAGACACCAGTTCCAAACAGTATGAGTTGGTCAATAAATTGGTCGCTGGTTGGCAGCCGGATGATGGTCGCACCTTGTTTATCGTTGGTGACCCGATGCAGTCGATTTACCGTTTCCGAGAGGCGGAAGTCGCTAATTTCCTGAAAGCGTGGAAGGGGCAATTCGGGCCGGTGACGCTTGAACCGCTGAATCTGACCGTCAACTTCCGTTCTGCCAGACAGGTGGTGCAATGGGTCAACGACACCTTTAAACAGGTGTTGCCGAAAGACGATGATATGGCCAAAGGCGCGGTTAAATTCAGCAAGGCGTTAACCTTGCGCGATGATACCGACATGGCGGTTTTTAATCATTGGCATTTCCCGGATTCTGCCGAACCTGCGCAAGCGCCGAAAGTAGTGCAGTTAATTGAGCAGCGTTTGGCTGAGTTCGCTCAGGAAGATGCAAGTGGCAAGCAAATTGCCATTTTAGGGCGTTCGCGTTCGCATCTTCTACCGATTGCCGCCGAGCTGAAAAAACGTGGTATTGCGTTCCGTGCGGTCGAGTTGGAAACGCTACAAGAGCGTCAAGAAGTACAAGATATGTTGGCGTTGAGCCGTGCTTTGTTGCATTTGGGAGACCGTGCTGCGTGGATTGCGTTATTGCGTTCGCCGCTGGTTGGTTTGAATCTGCATGACCTGCACGCTTTGTTAGCGAGTAAGCCATATAAAACCGCCAGTTTCTGCATTAGCCAAGCATTCGCGCAGGGCGTGATTGATTTGCAAACCTTGAGTGCGGAAGGGCAACAACGTCTGCAACGCGCTTGGTCGGTTTTGCAGGCGGCGATTTCGCAATTAGGTGTTTTGCCGTTTTCGCAAGTGATTGAACAGACGTGGTTACTGCTGGACGGGCCTTTAACGGTCGAGAATCGCGTCGCCTTGGATAATGTTCGCAGTTATTTGCAGACCTTGGCGGAATTTGACCATCAAGCGTTGGATTTAACTCAGTTGGAAGAAGCAGTGGAAACCTTGTTCGCAGCGGCAGATAGCTCCGAGCAGAGCCAGCAGATTGAAATCATGACCATGCACAAATCCAAAGGCTTGGAATTCGATACGGTGCTTTTGCCGGGCTTGGAAAAACTGCCGCGAAATGATGATCCGGAATTACTGTCGTGGTTCCAATTTATGGATACCTATGGGCAAGAACAGTTGGTGTTAGCGCCGTTGGATCAAAAAGGTGCGAGTAAATCGCCGTTGACCAGTTTATTGCGCCGTTTTGAAAAGCAGAAACAGGAATATGAGTTGGGGCGTTTGTTGTATGTGGCCTGCACCCGAGCGAAAATGCAGCTGCATCTATTTGCGCAATTGAAGCTAAAAGCCGATGACGATGAGCAGAGTTTCTCAGCCGGTAAAGGGACCATGTTGGAAGCGATGTGGCCGGCAGTAAAAGCTTCTGCGCAACAGGCGATTAGTCAACAGTTGACCAAAGAAATGGCCGTTGAAGAAGCATCAGAAGTTGCATTCCCTGAAATCGTGGTGCCGCGCTTACCGCTTGAACATAGCGGTGTTTATTCGCAGTGGCCGCATATTCAAACGCCACAGCTTAAGATGCAGAGTTTGCATAGCGTTGAAGCAAAAGCCGAAAATTTAGAAGAGCCGGAAAGCGTTACGCCAGCCTATTGGCAAGGTGCGAATTTGGTGTCTAAAGCGGCCGGTAATCTGGTGCATTTGCTATTGGAACAATGGGCGCGCCAAGGTATCGAGAATATCGCTGAAGATTTTTTGAATCGCCAAGAAAATTTCTTACAACGCTGGCTGGCACAACAAGGGCTGGATAACGAACAACAAACGCGTGCTTGGGAAAAAGCGCAACGCTGTTTAAGTAATGCCTATCATAATCCGCAACTGCGTTGGGCGCTGTCGGCAAATCAACAAAACGCGATAAGCGAGTACGAATTGCAGTCTTTGGATGATAAAGGCGAAGTCGCTCTGCATATTATCGACCGCACTTTGATTGACGAGCAGGGCACGCGTTGGATTATCGATTACAAGACCTCTGCCTGCGTGGATTGTGACAGTGCCGACAAGCGCCAAGCTTTCATTACCGAACAGTGCGAATACTACCGTCCGCAATTACAACGTTACGGCAATCTTATGGCAGCGCAAGAAAACTGTCCGCAAAAATGGGTACTCTACTTAGCGGAAATTGATGAATGGGTAGAGCTTAAAAATGGTTAAAACTTGCGAAAAGTTGATACATTATCCTCGTTTTTTAGAACGTTAACCCATCATAAAAGGGCTCTGAGAATAAAATATTGGAGGTTTCTATGGAAAAAACACAACAACAAATTCTACGTCATCACGGTGGTGACGGCGATTTCGCACGTAAAATGATTACTCAAAGTTATGAGCGTCGGCATGATGTGCCGTTTTGGGAGTTCTGGAATGAGCAGGTGGCAACCGCTATTCAGCCAAATGATGTGTTGATGGATTTGGGCGCCGGCGTCGGGCAGTTCGTCAATGATTTGGCGTTACGTTATCCGCATAATCGAGTGCTGGGGATTGAAGCTGCAGAGTATATGTTGGTGGCGGGAATGAAACTACCGGAAAACGGCCGCCTTTTGCGCGGTGATTTAATGGCTCCGCAAGAATGGGTCGCGCCTGGGCAGGTTGCGGCGGTGATGGCGAATATGTTGATTCACGAGTTGCCGCAACCGGTTAGTTTGTTTAAATCGGTCTATCAATGGCTAAAACCGGGCGGTTGTTGGTGCATTATCGATTTGGTTCGCCAACCGTTGCAAAGTTATCTGGATCATAAATTCCCTGAGAACCGTTTATGGAATGAAGCGGTTGAGAATGCGGAAATTGAAGATGTTTTTGAGCATTTTCTGGAGCACAACCGTTACCATGCCGAAGACTTGATCTACATGCTGGAAAGCGTCGGTTTTGAGGTGGTTTCACAAGAACCGATGGGACGTATGGTTCGCCTTGTCGTACAAAAGCCAGTCAATAATTAATCATTTTGATGTGGGCAATGAAATCTATTTGCCCACCACTACCTCTTAATTAGCGACAGTTTTCTAGAATTTTCCTTAATTTTGATTTCACTTAAGTGGCATGCCAATAGCACCGAAATCTTAACTCGGTTCTCTTCTTTTTAGCGTAAAAGCGCGTATCCTAAATCATCCAAGTTCGACACGATGACAGGAGGTGCTTGTGGCCGTTTCAGATACGAATCAATTCCGTTATATCCGTTTTTTCAGTGAGCTAAGAATTGAAGATATTCCGCTCGTCGGTGGTAAAAATGCGTCGCTTGGTGAGATGTATCAGGAGTTGGTGCCGAAGGGCATTCCGGTGCCGAACGGTTTTGCGATTACCGCTGAAGCCTATCGTTTGGTCATCGAGCACAATGACCTATGGCCTAAGTTGCACGATTTACTGGATGCATTAAATCCGGAAGACCCACGAGATTTGCAGATGCGCGGTGCACAGGTGCGCGAAGCGATTTACGGTGCGCAAATTCCTGACGAGTTATTCCATGAAATGGTTGCAGCCTATAACCAATTGGTGGATGAGTATGGCCAAGAGGTCTCTTTTGCGGTGCGTAGCTCGGCAACAGCCGAAGATTTACCAACCGCCAGTTTTGCCGGTCAGCAAGATACCTATCTGAACATTAGCGGCATTCCGTCTTTTGTCGATGCCTGTAAACGCTGTTTTGCGAGTTTGTTTACCGACCGCGCGATTCACTACCGTATTGACCAAGGCTTTGACCATTTTGAAGTGGCACTGTCGATTGGTGTGCAGTTAATGGTGCGCTCGGATTTAGCGTCTTCCGGTGTCATGTTCACTATCGATACCGAAACCGGTTTTAAAGATGTGGTGTTGATTACCGGTGCTTATGGGCTGGGTGAAAACGTGGTACAGGGGGCGGTTGATCCAGACGAGTTTTATGTGCATAAACCGACTTATGAGAAAGGTTTTCGCAAAGTTTTGAAACGCCATAAGGGCGCAAAGAAAATCAAGATGATTTACTCATCCGATGCCAATCACCGTAATCCGGTGCGCAATGTGCCGACGAAGATTGCCGAGCGCCAAGCTTATTGTGTTAGTGATAAAGAAGTCTTACAGCTAGCCGGTTATGCCAATAAGATTGAGAAACATTACAGTGCTAAGGCGGGAACCGCCCGGCCAATGGATATTGAGTGGGCTAAGGACGGTAAAACCGGCGAGTTGTTTATTGTGCAAGCGCGCCCGGAAACGGTCGCTTCGCAGAAACGCCAGCAAGTTTTAAAACAGTACAAAATCAATCCGGAAGTCGAGCAATTGACGCCGATTGTTAGCGGTCGTTCAGTCGGCGGCAAAATCGCCTATGGTCGTGCGCGAGTGATTGATTCGGTAGAACATTTGAATGAATTCCAAGCCGGTGAGGTATTGATTTCCGATATCACGACCCCAGACTGGGAGCCGGTCATGAAGATTGCTTCCGCACTGGTTACCAATCGTGGTGGACGAACTTGTCATGCTGCGATTATCGCCCGTGAGTTAGGCATTCCGGCAGTCGTTGGAACCGAATGTGGCACCGAGAAAATCGAGACAGGGCAGATGGTGACGATTTCGTGTGCGCAAGGTGATTTGGGCCGTGTGTATGAAGGGCAGCAGCAGTTTGAAATTGTTGAAACCGATTTGAGCGCCTTGAGCAAGCCGAAAACCGAAGTGATGATGAATGTCGGCAATCCAGAAATCGCATTTAGTGTGAATTCCATTCCGAACGACGGCGTTGGTTTGGCGCGGATGGAATTTATCATCAATAATGAAGTCAAAGCGCATCCTTTGGCGCTTCTGCATCCAGAGAAAGTTTCCGAGAAAGCGCGTAATAAAATTGCTGATTTGATTGACGGTTATGACTCCGGTGCAGAATTTTTTGTACAGAAGCTGGGTGAAGGTATTGGTACTTTGGCAGCCGGTTTTTATCCAAAACCGGTGGTACTACGCTTGTCAGATTTCAAAACCAATGAATATGCAAACTTGATTGGCGGCAAGGCTTTTGAAGCCAGTGAGGAAAATCCGATGCTCGGTTTCCGCGGTGCTTCGCGTTATAACGACGAAGAGTTTGCACCAGCGTTTGCTCTGGAATGTCAGGCGATTAAACAGGTTCGTGAACAGATGGGCATGGAAAATGTCATTGTGATGGTGCCGTTCTGTCGTCGTGTCGAAGAAGCACGTGCGGTTATCGATAACTTAGCGGCCAACGGTTTGGTGCGCGGTCAGCACGGCTTGCAGGTCTATATGATGTGCGAGATTCCGAATAATGTCTTAATGATTGACGAGTTCTCGGAATTCTTCGATGGTTTTTCCATCGGTACCAATGATTTGACTCAACTGGTTTTAGGGGTTGACCGCGATTCGGAAAAAGTTGCCTTCGATTATGACGAGCGCGATCCGGGGGTTAAGAAAATGGTGCAGTGGGCAATTGAAGGTGCGCATCGTAACGGCAAACACATCAGCCTATGTGGACAAGCGCCATCGGATTTTCCCGACTTCGCCGAGTTCTTGGTTGAGTGTGGAATCGATACTATGAGTCTGAATCCGGATTCGGTATTAAGTACTTGGCCGGTGATTTTAGCGGCTGAGAAAAAACGCGGTTAGTGAGTTACTTAAAAAGCGTTCTTTAGCCATTCCGGTGCTTGCTCGGCAAGCATACTGATAACATCAAACCGGCAGTCCCAATTCTGGTACTGGCGGTTTTTTTGTAGAAAAACTTCGGCACAGCGGCGAATACGCTGTTGTTGGGCGGAGGTAATCATTTCGGCCGGGTTGCCGTAATTGGCGTTTTTGCGGTATTTGACTTCAAAGAAAATCAACACTTGTTTGCTTTTATCAATGCCGATTAGGTCGATTTCACCTTTTTGATAACGATCGCAGCGAAAGTTCTGCTGCAGGATGGTAATTTTGTGCTGTTTGAGAAAATCGACAGCGGCTTGTTCTTTCTGTTGGCCAATCCATTTACTGATAACTCGGCCGGCTTTTTTCTGAGCATCCGCTTGGGTAAGCTTGTCGGCGATTTGTTGCAATAACGTCTGTTGCTTACCCATTTGCTGTCCTTGTCGGTTAAGGCGTGGCGCTCTCTCGCTGCGCATTGTCGAGCATCTCTTGACGCAAACGCATCTGGAGCTCCTGCTCCTCATCACTCATGTCATCCTGAGTTTCGAGATCGTTTGGCAAGGTCGGTTCTTCGGAAATTTGAGGTAATTGATAGGCGAGCAATTTGCCTTGTCGATTAAATTTTGCCCACACTAATTCCTGTACGACTTTATTATCTTGTAAACGTAGATGGCCGGTTTTGGTATTACTGAGACAGCCGCCTTGTTTGAGCGAACCGATGTGGCTCGCTAGCATGAGTGAATCCCAGCCAAAAGCCTCAAAAGCGCTCCCAATATTATCTGGATTTAATACTAGGGGTTGGGTCAGTACGGTAACATCGCGCAAATCACGGTTATTCTGCATTGCAGCGAGGTTTCGTCCTGTCATTTTGGTCGGGCTGTAAATAGGAATATCGAGTTGATAAAGATCTTTTTGCGGATTGATAACTGCCAAACGCTGTGCTGAGTCGAAGACGACAATGGCATCTAAGTCTTTGCGAGTGCGTGGGTAAAAGTCCAATTTTTCGCCAATGGTTCGGCTCAGCACGTTTTTGCGTTCAATACTGTTGCTAGCGTTTAGCAGTTGGTCAAAAGCTTGGCGAAAACGTGGTTTTTCGTCCGAATAAGTGACCTGAGTTTGGGTATGGTATGGCGGGTTGTTCCAAGCGTTAATCAGCAAGGTTGCCTGTAATCCTTGTTCTGCATTGTCGCTACCTATAATTCCGATATTTTGATATCTCTGCTGGACAAATGCATTGGTCATTTGGCCGATTTTGTCACTGCTTTTTAGGCTAAATTGCGGAAACGGCGTTGGCTTGCCGATGTCGTTCAGGGCAATAATGTAATCGTCGTCAAAACCTTGTAACTGTTCTACAGCGCTTTTACGCAACGGCCCGATAATAACGTCTGCACCTTCCTGTTTAGCTTGAAAATACCGGCTGCTGACCTGAGTTTCGTCGCTGCTGTCATAGAAGCGAAGTTGTAACTGTTGTTGCAGGTTTTGGTTCTGATAAAACGCTTTCAGAATGCCATCACGAATCTGCTCTGCAACGGGTCCGTATTTGCTGTTAACAGGCAGGAATACGGCAATTTTTTGAATGCTTTTTTCACTTGGGATTTGCGTCAAAAGTTGTGGCAACAGGTGCGCTTGGTAGATCGCATCTTGCTCAAAGACCTCTAGGTTTTTTAAACCTTGTTTGAAATCCAGCCCTTGCAGGCGAAACACTCTGACTAAATATGCCCAAGCGTTGACACGCATGTCGACGCTGTCTTCAAGACGTTGCAGAACCATTTCATCCAACGGTAATAAATTTTGCCAGATTTCGCTCTCTAATTGGGCGCGACGTTGATCTGGAGATTCTTGCCATAGGTCATCACTGAATTGCAGATAACGTTCCCAATCTTGTTCTTGGAAAGCTTTTTGCCGTTCCACTTCTGGGTCAATTGCAACCACTACCGGTTCTGGAACCACAGGGGTGATTTCGACTTTTGGCTCAGGCGGGGCTACTTTTTTTACGACCGGTTCCGGTTTTGGGGGCTGAGTTCCGCAGCCAGTTAAGGTAAAACTTAGGCCTAATAAACCGGCAATAGCCAGTTGAGAAGGTTTGCGACGTAAATAATTGATTGGATTCGACATGGCGGCAAAAATTTTTCAGTTAGAATAGGCGAATTATAAAAGATTTGCTCTCTCGGCACAGAGCATTCTCGGCTAAGAATTTTGCAGAATTCGCCGATTGACGAAACAGTGAAGGACGGCTTTTGTTACTCAATTCAGATCAATATCAGGACGGCAGCGGTACGCTATATGTTGTCGCGACTCCGATTGGCAATTTAGCGGATATTAGCGAACGAGCGATTCAGACCTTAACATCGGTCAATTGGGTGGCGGCGGAAGATACCCGACACAGCAAGCCTCTTTTGCAGCATTTTGCCATTAACCAAAGCTTAATTAGTTTACACGAGCATAACGAAGCGGCGCGTAGCGAGCAGTTGCTGCAAAAATTACTTGCCGGTGAAAACGGTGCTTTGGTTTCCGATGCCGGGACACCATTGATTAATGATCCGGGCTTTGTTTTGGTGAAACGTTTGCGAGAAGCCGGTGTGCGTGTGGTGCCGATTCCGGGGCCGAGTGCCGTGATTACCGCTTTGTGTGCCGCCGGTTTGCCGACCGATTCATTCAGTTATCAAGGTTTTTTGCCAGCTAAGTCAAATAAGCGCAAACTGCGATTACAGCAATTGCTCGCTGATTCAGCAACGTTGGTGTTTTATGAATCTCCGCATCGATTATTGGCGACTTTAGCCGATATGCTGGAACTGTTTGGCGCGGAGCGAGAAATCGCGGTAGCCCGAGAACTGAGCAAGCAATATGAGCAATTCGTTTCTGGTACTTTGCAAGAGGTTCATGATTTTTTTAAGGAAAACTCGGACAAGGTTCGTGGTGAATTTGTATTGATGCTGAAAGGTGCGGATCTTGAAAAAGATGAGGTGCAGAGCACTGAGTTCGATCCAATGATTAACGCCATGCTGAAACAGAATTTGCCAGTCAAACAAATCTCGGAAATCATTGCGGATGTCTTGTCGGTAAAGAAAAAGCAAGTTTACCAAAGAGTTTTGGAGTTAAAAGACGGCTCCTTGCTTTAAAGGGTTAATTAATGCCTAAAATCTGTTGGCTTAACTTGCTGATTGATTGCGGTGAAAACGGTTTTTTAACCCATGCTTTTACGCCAAGCTGTTTGGCTTGTTGTTTATATTTTTGCTCGACTTCCGCACTTAACATCAGTACCGGCGTGGCGGCATTTTGTGTATAACGTAGTTGTGCGATGAGCTGTAATCCATTCTCTTCGGTGCTGAGCATGTAATCGACGATAATCAAATCAAACAACTCGCTCTGCGCTGCTTTCAAGCCTGCACTCAAACTCTCAGCAAGCCGCACCCGCATATTGCTTTGTTGCAAGGTAATTTGTAGCAGTTTGCGGATGACTTCAGAATCATCGACCACTAAAACATGTGGAATCTTGTTCATGCAGTTTCATTTAATCTTGTGATTTTTCAGTCAGTATAAGTGGATTTTTACGGCATTGACTACTGATTTTTTCTTGCCTTGAATAATTACGGATTGCGCTTGATTTTAATTAAAAATCAAACGCCTATGAGAGAAATCGATTAGCGGTTTTGTTGCAAGCTGCCGCTGGCAATAAGCGCTTTAATTGAGTAGATGTCGTAGCGAGTGTTGGGGCTCTCGATAGCAGTGCTGGGTTGAACGCTATGCGCAATCGGTTCGGCTCCTTTTGGACGTTTGACTGCGACACGGTAATTGG
The DNA here is from genome assembly GCF_017571465.1 of Thiomicrorhabdus marina. Taxonomy (GTDB): domain Bacteria; phylum Pseudomonadota; class Gammaproteobacteria; order Thiomicrospirales; family Thiomicrospiraceae; genus Thiomicrorhabdus; species Thiomicrorhabdus marina. Next base: position 55,775 of record NZ_JAGETV010000008.1, read on the forward strand.
CATGTTGTAACGCGCTTTCCAGTAAATGACTGCTGTCCATATCCGGCCCGAGCAACTTTTGAAAAGTTGCCATCTCTTTTTTGGTGGCGGCCTTTTTCTTTTTATGTGGATACATTGGATCGAGATAAATGCTGTCGAAACGCACACCTTGTCGTGCGAATTCAGAGATGACTTGTGCGCTGTCGCCGTGGCTTAAGCTAAGATTTTGCAAAATTTGCATACTTTCTCTATCCAACTCGCCGTTGTCTGCCATTAGCTGTGCTCGTTGTAAAGCATCGTCAAGTAGAGCGGCAATAATGGAACTTCGCTCATTCATATGAACTTTAAAACCAAGTGAGGCGAGTACAAAGGCATCGCCTCCCATACCGGCTGTCGCATCGAAAATACTCGGCTGACCGTTTTCTACAGAGCCCATGGCGCGAACCAGAGGTTGACCTTTGCCGCCGCCAAATTGACGGCGATGGGCTTTCTTGCCGCCAAAAAAATCGATGCTAATGACACCGGAATCAGGCGGTAAAAGCGATAGCTGCAAGTATTCGGATTTTTTCGGCGTTTGCCAAGTTAGTAGGGCGTCTTCCTTTTTACGGAAGTCGCATTCAGTGAGTATTGGCAACTGTAAACGCTTAGCTAAGGCTTGCGCTTTTTCTGGAAACTCTCGATCGTCAATATAAACCTGCATCGATAAGCCTAGTTTGCAATATTCCGTAAACTGATAATCATGGTGATACCTAAACCGGCATTCGCCAAAGCATAGATAGAAATACTGCCGTAAAACCACCAGAATTGCTCACGAATTTTGCGGTAAACAAGGTATGGGCTGAATAGAATAATGATATTGAGCAAAGCCGCTAGGGTAACGCTAGTAGGGCTGCGAATATCGAATAAATCCCACAGTAGCATGCTAGGCACGGCACTGAATAGATAGCCATATTGCCAAAGCTCGATTTGTCCAAGCGGGATAAACAGGGCGGCAATCAATGCCCAAATGAAACTATAAAATAGGGTTTTATTGGCTGGGCGTTGATGCCAGCGGAAGTCGGTTACTGTAGAGGTCATTTTTTGTAAAGGTTCGTTTTATTATAATTGGCGACTATATTAAAAGAATATTCGGTTAGACTCTAATTTTTAATTTTTTATGAAATGAGTGCTGGCAGTGATTAAATTTTACCTGACAATGTTTTTACTGATAGTTGGCTTTTCTGCTCAGGCAGCTGAACCGGTTATTCATAAACAGTTGAATTTTTCCGGTAAAAACTTTGCACTTTATCAGACGCTGAATCCGGCGGCGTTATTGATTGCCGACGAAGGTGGTCAGTTGCTGTATTCCGATAATATTGAGCAGGCGATGGTTCCGGCATCGACCACCAAATTGATTACTGCATTATTGGCATTACAACACTGGGGGGCGGAGCACCGATTCTATACCGACTTTACGTTTTATCCGTGCCAGACAAATGCCAAAGATTGCGCGCGCTTAGAGATTAAAGCTTACGGCGATCCGTTTTTGGTGTCGGAAGAATTGGCGCAAATCGCTGCGACGCTTGCCGAGAAATTGCAAGTACACGGCATTAGTCATATTGAGCAGATGGCGTTGGTAAACCATTGGTATCAACAGCCATTGGTTATGCCGGGGGCAGGGAAGAGCCTGAACCCTTATGATGCGATTAATGGTGCCTTGGTCGCTAACTTTAATAGCCTGAATGCTCGGAAAAACCAATTGGGTTGGCAGTCTGCCGAAGAACAAACGCCTTGGGTGTCGGTTGCGGATGACATCGTCCAGCATTCAGGATTAACCTTAAAACAAGGTAAATCGGAGCGGATTAATACTGGCGCAGATACGCAATTAAATCAGCAATATGCTGTCGAGCTTTTGCAGGCATTTCTAAAAAAACATGCAATTACCACGGCAAATTCAACTTTGCAGATTGCGCAAGCCAGCCAAGAAGAGCCACGGTTTACTTACCGCCATCAGAATAGTCGAACACTGGCAGAAGTGGTGCAGCCGATGATGAAATATTCGACCAATTTTATTGCCAATCAAATCGCTTTAAATCTGGCTGCTGAAGTGTATGGCGCGCCGGCATCGGGCGAGAAAGTTCAGCGATTGTTTCACGATAAGTTAAGTCAACAATTCGGTTGGTCGCAAGGCGATGTGCATTTTCTGGATGGTGCTGGCCTGTCTCGTGAAAACCGCATCAATGCTTATCAACTGTATCAAGTGCTAGAAGCATTTAAACCGTGGAAAGGCTTGTTGCCGGAAATTGAGCAAGGTGTCTACGCAAAGTCTGGTTCCTTAATTGGAGTGAGTACGCTTGCCGGGTATTTTCATCATCGTCAGCAATGGATGCCGTTTGTATTTTTGAGCAATCAGCGTGTGCCGTACCGCTTTCGTAATCGCCTAGCCAAATCCCTGAGTGAGCAGTTACCTTAATTCGCGCTTGCGCATTTGCAGTAATCGGGTAAGATGCGCCTCTGAGTGAGTCGGACAACCGCGCGAAGCAATTCTCGAGGAAAGTCCGGGCACCATAGAGCAGAATGCCAGCTAACGGCTGGGCGGTGGAAGCCGACGGAAAGTGCAGCAGAGAGTAAACCGCCGATGACGCGTCCGCGCGAACAGGTAAGGGTGAAAGGGTGCGGTAAGAGCGCACCGCGCAACTGGTAACAGTTTGTGGCATGGTAAACCCCATTCGGTGCAAGACCAAATAGGAAAACGTGTGAGGCTTGTCCTCCGCCTTGTGGCTCGCAGGGGTTTTCGGGTAGGTTGCTTGAGGTGTGTAGCAATGCTCACCCTAGATGAATGGTTGTCGCTCGTAAGAGTACAGAACCCGGCTTATAGACTCACTCTATTTTTCTTCCCAATAATGGCATGTTTTATATTTAATTACCTATCGCGCCATTTGTTATTGCTGTAGCGATGATCAATGTTCTCCATTTGTGGGGAATCAAAACTAATTTTCTCAATTTCCTTCTCTGTTTTTCAATTTCTGAATAGCCATTGGCTTTATTTGACCTTTTTTGGCGTTTTTTGCATATATTCACCTGCTTGTGATGAAAACAGATTCCATATTCCTTTAGTCGAACTCAGTAGGTTTGGTTCCTACAAAAGAATGTCGCTTGTTATTTGGGTTTGAAATGATCCGTAACAAGGCAAAATAAGACCTGATTTTAGAGAAATTAGGGTTAATTCCCCACGGTGTGTATTTATATATTTTATAACGCATTGTAATTGATTGTTTTCCAAGCTTTTAGGCGTTTTAAAGGGATGTTTATTCTGCACTACGCCTAGTTCAAAAGCCTTTGAAACCTGTATCAATAATCGAGTGTAAAAGTACGTAATAATTTTGATGAAAAAAAATCAAAAAAAATGCAAGTATTTTTGATTGATACTATATGTTGTGTTTGTTTTGGAATGATTGCATATATATAAGGTTTTTCCTTTTTTTTAGCGCGGGATTTTAGAATGTGCTTGTTTGTTAGGCTGTTTTAAGGTTTATTGTTGGAATTTAATATAAGCTACTGAAAATAAAGGAAAAATATGGGTTGATTTTGTGTTGTTGCTATTGTGGATTGTGAGCTAAGTTATTGTCATCTAAAGGATTTCTCGGGGTGGGTGAGTTGACTCTACAGCAGTGGATGAATATGATTACAGTCACTAAGTGGGGTAAAGTGGTTTTTTGTGGGGATTTAGGTGGAATTCAGAGGCGACCACAAATTGAATATCGATGCGAAGGGGCGAATTGCGATCCCTAAGAAGTATCGTGACTATTTGCAGGAAGAGCATGACTCTGTCCTGTATGTCTCCTATGACACAGGAAATGAATGCCTAAATATTTACCCGAAACAACAATGGCTTAAATTTGAAGCCAAAATGATGAGCTTACCAAACACTAATCCGACTATTCGCAAAATGCAGCGTTTATTGATTGGTCGTGTTAATGAACAGACATTGGATGCTCAAGGCCGTATTAATGTCGGGCCGCAACATATCGAACGGATGCAGTTTGGCAAAGAAGTCATTCTGGTTGGACAGGGTCGACGTTTTGAGTTGTGGGATAAAGCCAACTGGGATCATGATGGTGATGAGAGCTTGAATGAAGCCGAGTTGCAAGAATTGGGTGAATTGCTGCCTGACTTTAGTTTCTAGATGTTAAGTCTAAAAAGTGCTGAGAAAGTAAACATGAGCGAAGAATTTAATCAGCATTTTAGTGTTCTTTTACAAGAATCCATTGATGCATTACGTATTAAGCCAGACGGTATCTATTTCGATTGTACTTTCGGTCGCGGTGGTCATTCGCGCAAGATTCTCGATGCTTTAGGCGAAAACGGTCGTTTATATGCCATCGATCAAGACCCGCAAGCGATTGCTTATGCTAAAGAGCATTTTGACGATCCTCGTTTTGAGATTATCTACGGCAGTTTCGAGCAATTAAACGATTATTGCAGAGAACGTGATTTGCTCGGCAAGGTAGATGGCGTGTTAATGGATTTAGGCGTCTCTTCCCCTCAGTTGGATGATGCTGATCGCGGTTTTAGCTTTATGCGCGAAGGGCCTTTGGATATGCGCATGAACACCGAAGCCGGCTTAAGCGCTAAAGAGTGGTTACAGCAGGTTGATGAGGACACGCTAAAGAAAGTTTTGAAAAACTACGGCGAAGAACGATTTTCCGGACGCATTGCACGAGTAATTAAAGAAGCAGTTGGTGCCAATCAACTCAATACCACCAAAGATTTGGCAGAGTTGGTTGATAAAGCATCACCGAAAAAAGAAAAAAATAAACATCCGGCGACGCGTACTTTTCAGGCGATTCGCATTGCGGTTAACCGCGAATTGGATGTGCTGAAAAATGTATTAGAAGCGTCACTTGAGGTGTTAGCCCCAAGCGGCAGACTGGCGGTAATCAGTTTCCATTCATTGGAAGATCGAATTGCCAAGGTGTTTATTCGCGACCAGTCACGAATTCGGGATCTTTTCCCCGACTCACCGGTGCAGATAGAAGTGATCGAGCCGGTGTTGAAAAAAATAGGCAAGCCGATTTTTCCTTCCAAAGAGGAGTGTGAAATCAACCCAAGATCGAGAAGTGCGGTTTTGCGGATTGCCGAGAGACTTAACGAATCTTCAAATTGACAGAGAGAGGATAGAGCAATGAAATTTATTTCAGAAGACGCACCGGCGGGAGATATCCGCCAAGCAGGCATGCCTGTAATCAAGGTTATCGGCCTTGGCGGCGGCGGCGGTAACGCCGTTAACTACATGATGGAAAACACCATTGAGGGTGTGGATTTCTTAGTGGCGAACACGGATGCCCAAGCGCTTGCTCACTCTCATGTTCAGAAGCGTATTCAACTAGGTGAAAAAGGCCTAGGTGCCGGTGCCGATCCTGAAAAGGGACGCATGGCGACGAAAGATTCTCTGGAAATGCTTAAACGCGAAATCGAAGGCGCGGACATGTTGTTCCTTGCAGCCGGTATGGGCGGTGGAACCGGTACAGGTTCAGCGCCTGTTGTTGCTCAACTTGCGCGTGAAATGGGCGTTTTGGTCGTTGGTGTGGTTTCAAAGCCATTCAGCTACGAGCGTCGTGGGCGTGCAGCAGAAGCAGGGATTGAAGAGTTGACTCAACACGTTGATTCACTGATCACTATTCCAAACGACAAGCTTCAAGAAATCGTGGGTGACGACTTTACGCTAAACAATGCGTTTAACTATGCGAACGAAATCCTGCTTTCAGCAGTGCAAGGCATCACTGAATTGGTCACTCGTCCGGGTCTGATCAACGTCGACTTTGAAGATTTGCGTACTGTAATGTCTGAGCGCGGAATGGCGCTTATGGGTGTTGGTCACGCAACCGGCGAAGACCGCGCGATTAAAGCGACTAAAAAAGCGGTTGCTCACCCACTTCTTGACGATATCGAAGTTTCTGGTGCGAAAGGCATTCTAATCAATGTCACTTCTGGGCCTAACCTAACCATCAGCGAATTCAATGCAGTGGGTGATGTGATTGACCAAGTTGCCGCACCGGATGCAAAAGTCATTATCGGTAACTCGCTTGATGAAAGCATGAACGACGAAATTCGTGTAACGGTTGTAGCAACCGGTCTAACTAAGCGTGAAGAACAAACGATTGCACCGCAGCAAACGGCTCGCAATGTCGGTTTAAACAGTGCGGTTAACCAAATGCAGCAGAGTTCGCAAGCTGAGGCTCCGGCAGCACAACAAGTCGTACACCAACAACCGAACTATGCTCAGCATCAAACGGTAGCGACGCCGAACTATCAAGTTCAATCTGCGCAGCCACAAGTGGTTGAAACGTCACCGGCGTTTGCCGAGCAAGCAGTTCAACAACCGCATTATCAGCCGCAAATGAACACGGTTGTTCAACCGCAAGTTGATCAAGTTGCGCAGCAAAAAATTGACAATGAAGCGAAAGAACAGCGTTCTGTTATCGCTGAAATGGCAAACGGCTTCTCAAGTGGTGAATTGCTAGATATCCCAGCATTCCTACGCCGCCAAAAAGACTAATTAGTCAGATTGATTTCACGCGCATTTTTCTCTGTCACTGCGCGTGAAATTTGGAGTTGTTAAACGATGCATACTTCAAACAAGCCCACGAACCTTTCTCAAACAAAGTCGAGTGGGCTTTTTTTATTGGTGCTTTTAGTCCTGTTTTTGTTTGTCTTGCTGATCGGCAATATTTTGTTGTCGCATGAGATTCGAGGCTTACAAAAAGAGTATTACAAGACTCACGATCAACTTCTGGACGCGCGTGACCAGCGTGGCGAATTAATGATTGAATATTCGCATTTAACTTCGCCTGCCAGAGTCGAGAAAATCGCCAAAGAGCGATTGGGTATGGTCAATATCCAAGACCATAAGCAAACGGTATTTATCGTCGAAAAGGACCAGAAAATTGAGTAGGTTTTTTAGTCGCGACATTCTGATTTTTCTGCTGATTAGCGCCATGATGTTGGTGCTGTTAGGTCGTGCTTTCCATAATCAGATTATTGAAGCGGATACGATGCGCGAAGAAGCGGATGACCGCCATGAGCGTACCTATCGTATTCCTGCGGTGCGCGGTGAAATCTATGATCGTAATGGCAGCCTACTAGCGTTGAGTACGCCAATGGTTGCGGTACAGGTCGATCCGAAAAAAATCAAAGAAGAATTGCATAACTATCAGCAGTTGATGCAGCTACTCGATATGAACAGTAGTCGCTTTATGCAGTTGGTGCGTGATAACCGCGATAAAAAACTCAGTTTTGTACGCAATATTGAAAGCGAAAAACTGCAACATCAAATTGAAGCTTTAAAGTTACCGGGCGTATTTGTCAAAAACATCGAATACCGCTATCAAGCCGGTAGCGATAAAAACAGTGGTCGTAGTATTACGGTGACTAAACAAATGCCGTCACTGTGGGTTCAAGAATCCATTGTGTCGCGTTATCTGTATCTTTTCGAACGTCTTGGCAAGGCATTGAATATCCCGCCGCAAAAAATTTATCGCGCGGTTTATGCGGATAAAGATCGTCACCTCTATATCAAACGTCAATTAACACCGGATTATCGAGAGAAGGTTGATAGCCTGCGTTTGCCGTATGTGTTTGTCACCAATGAGTACAAGCGTTTCTATACCAATGGTGAAGTGAATGCTAACTTGATTGGCTTTACCAATATCGATGGTATCGGTAAAGACGGTTTGGAGCGCGCTTATGATGCCTATCTACAAGGGCAAGATGGCGCTAAGGTGGTGATTAAAGATGTACGTGGAAATGTTATCAATACGATTAAAGCCAGTTACACGCCTGGCGAAGAACAGTCAGCCAATCAAGGTTATGCCAATGGCGGCGATATTCAGTTAAGCATTGATCAGAATATTCAATATTACACCTATAAAGCGCTCATGCAGGTGATGTACAAACATCAGCCGAAAAGTGCTAGCGCCATTGTTTTAGATGCCAAAAGCGGTGAAATTCTCGCGATGGCAAATGTGCCAAGTTACCACGTTAATCGTGGCTCGGATCGTAAAGGTGCCGGACTGCGTAACCGAGCGGTTACCGACTTTATTGAGCCTGGATCAACTATTAAGCCATTCATTATTGCCAAGGCGATGGATATGGGGCTGATTAATCAAAACACGGTAATCGATACCAAAAAAGGTGTTTTGTATGTGCAAGGCAATCGCATTAAAGATACCTCGCGGCATGGTGAATTAACGCCGGAGGGGATTATCCAGAAATCCAGCAATGTCGGCACCGCCAAAATCGCATTGATGATGGATAAACATGATCAGTATGAACTTTATAAGCAGCTTGGTTTTGATCGTGATAGTGGTATTTATTTTCCGGGCGAAGCGGTTAAATCTTTGAAGCACGCCGATTTTTGGCGGGAAATCGATCAGGCAAGTATGTCATACGGTTATGGTTTTAATATTAACTTATTAAATCTTGCACGAGCCTATACGGTTTTTGCCAATGATGGTGTTTTGAAAGAAGTCAGTATCTTTGCACGTGTTGATGAGAGTAAAAAACCGGTTGAAGCGGAGAAACGCATCTATCAACCGGAAGTGGCGCGTCAAGTTCGACAGATGATGGCTAAGGTTACCCAACGTGGTGGTACGGCGCTTCAGGCACAGATTCCGGGTTATCAAGTGGCCGGGAAAACCGGTACTTCGCACAAAACTTCGCGTAAAGGCGGGTACCAACAAAACACCTATATGTCGATGTTTGCCGGCATGGTACCGGCCAGTAATCCAGATATGATTATGGTCGTGGCGGTCGATGAACCGTCGCGTGGTGATTATTACGGCGGAAAGGTAGCTGCACCGGTTTTCAAGGAGGTCATGCAACAGGCGTTGCGTTTAAGAAATATTGCGCCGGATATGTTGCCGGCTGATCATCCTGAATTATTCCTGCAGCAATCAGCGCCTTTCAAAGGACAGATTGCTCATAACGGCCAACCGGCATCGAGTGTGCCATGAAGACCTTTGCACAGATTGTCGACTTTCTCGGTCAGCACCGATGGATTGCGAAAGATAAGCTTGCCTCGTTAGATGCAGGCTTTTCTGCTTCTGAAATGGCGAAATTTGTTTTTAGCGATTTAACTAATGACTCGCGCCAAATCACTGAAAATTCGCTCTTTATTGCTTTGCAGGGTGGTCAGAATCACGCGCTAGACTTTCTTGGAAATGTTCTCGGGAAGGGTTGTAGATTGATTTTGGCCGACCGTGAATTAACGTCGAACGAAAAAGGGCTTGTCGAACTGCATGCTGCGCAAGCAGTGGTGATTGAAGATCTCGCAGAGCGCCAAGCAGCCTTGGCAGCGGATTTCTTCGGTTATCCGAGCCGGAAACTCAAAGTCATCGGTATTACCGGCACTAACGGAAAAACCTCAACTGCTTTTTATTGCGCGCAGTTATTACAGGTGTTGGAGCAGAAGGTTGCCATGATCGGTACGCTAGGCTATGGCTTGCTTAATGATTTACAAAAAGGCATGAACACCACGCCGGATGTGATTCAGGTGCAGCGACTATTGGCGCAGTTTGTCGCTGAGAAAGTTGATTTTGTGGTGATGGAAGTCAGTTCTCATGCGGTTGAATTAGGGCGAATCAAGCAAGTCCATTTTGCGACCTTAGCGTTAACGCAGGTGACCAGCGATCATTTGGATTTTCACGGCTCGCAAGAGGCTTATGAAGCCGCTAAGGTCAAGCTATTTCAGCAGTATGACTCTGATCATAAAGTGATGAACCTAAACGACCACATTGGCGAAGCCTTAATTAATAAATGTCATCCTCACTGTTTGCATAATCACGACTGCGATTTTTGGGGTTATCAACTCCACAGAAAAGCTGATAGTGTGCCAGTGCAACCAAAGGAATGGTTGCAATTGTGTTTATTGCGAGCGAGCGATTTGCAGTTGACGCAACAAGGTATGGCTTTTAATTTGCGGCATGCACAGCAAGACTTTTCGATTGCAGTGCCGCTCTTAGGAGCCTTTAATGCCGAAAACCTACTGTGTGCGGTGAGCTGTGTTTTAGCTAACGGTTTTGACGAGCAAAAAGTTGTGGCGGCCTGTCAGAGCGTACAACCGGTCGCCGGACGAATGCAGAGCGTACATCATCAACCGACCGTGGTAGTCGATTTTGCGCATACTGCCGATGCTTTACAGAAATTGTTGGAAGCGGTTGCAGAACATCAAAAAGATCAACCGATTATGGTTTTGTTTGGCTGCGGTGGTGATCGTGACAAGCAGAAACGGCCAAAAATGGCACAGATTGCAGAGCGGTATGCGAATCAGCTAATAATTACTTCCGACAACCCCAGAAGTGAAGACCCGCAGCAAATTATTGATGAAATCGTTGCCGGTTTGCTCGCACCCGAAAAAGCGTTGCTCGAAATTGACCGTAAAGCGGCGATTGAAATGGCGCTACAGAAACTGCAGGATAATCCGCAGGCGATTTTGGTGGTTGCCGGCAAAGGCCACGAAGATTATCAAGAAATAGCCGGTAAACGCTATCCATTTAGCGATGCTAAGGTGGTCGAAAACTGGTTTAGCCAACACGAGAAATAAAGGAAATTAGGTTGCAAGCATTTTGCTGGAATGATCAACAACTGCAACAAGCGGTTCACGGACAACGACTTAATGCCGAAGCAGGGCGGAGAACCTTTGACAAGGTCGGTACCGACTCGCGTGCAGTTGATGCGCAGAGCTTGTTTGTTGCTATTTGTGGCGAACGATTCGATGCCCACCAATTTTTGCAGCAAGTCGTTAGTGCTGGTGTTGCTGTCCTATTGATTTCTAATCAGCAGGCATGGGCGGACATCGCTGATTCGATTGAACTCATACAGCAGCCGGCGGTGATTTTGGTTAAAGATACTCGTATTGCACTGGCGGATTTCGCACGTTGGCATCGTCAACAGATGCCATTGAAAAAACTGATTGCCGTCACCGGCAGTAACGGCAAGACTACCACCAAAACTATGCTGGCGCAGGTGTTTGCCGAAGCCGGACAAACTTTAGCTACGGAAGGCAACTTAAATAACGATTTTGGTGTGCCGCGCACATTATTGAAGATTCGTCCGGAAGATGAGTACGCGATTATCGAGATGGGCGCAAACCATCCGGAAGAAATTCGTTATTTGACCAATATTGCCGAGCCGGATATTACTTTAATTACAAATGTCGCTGGTGCGCATTTGGAAGGGTTTGGGTCGCTACAAGGCGTGGTTGAAACCAAAGGCGAGATTATCGAGGGACTTAATCCGCAAACCGGTGTAGCGATTTTTAATGCCGATATGCCGGGTTTGGATTTCTGGTTACAGCGCTCCAAAGAAATCGGTTTACAGAGCGTTAAGCTGTTTGCCAAAAAGGCCGAACAGACCTCGCCAGAGAATGACTATGAAATGGTCTACTTTGCTGATGTAAACACACAAAATGGCGGTATTGACTTTAGCTTACAGGTCAATCAATTAGAACCGGTGCAAGTGACTATGCCGATTCTCGGTGAACATAATGCGATGAATGCTGCGGCAGTGTGTCAGGTAGCTTTGTCGGCCGGTTTGCCAATGCCGCAAATCGTCAAAGCTCTAGCGCAATTTTCCGGAGTGCCGGGACGTTTGCAACAGAGCAAAATTCGCTGCGGTTTATTGTTGGATGACAGCTATAATGCCAACCCTGAATCGGTCAAAGCCGGCTTGGCGGCGGTTGCGGCTTTGCCGGGTTGTTCGATAGCTTGTCTCGGTGCGATGGCCGAACTTGGCAAATTTACCGAAAGCGGTCACGCCGATGTTGCCAAATTTGCCGCACAAGTAGGCGTTGATGCCTTATTGGTATATGGCGAAGCGGCGCAGCAGATGCCGAAAATTTATCAACACGAATTACAGACAAATGCAGCTTTGCGAGAACAACAAAGCTCGGCGTTTGCCGAACATGATCAATTAAATCAACAGCTCGACCAACTTCTCCAACAATGGTCGGGTCAACAATGTGAGCAAATCAATGTTTTGGTGAAAGGCTCACGCAGTAGCGAAATGGAGCGAGTCGCACAATTCCTGAGAGAGAATTGGGCGGAATAGCCAAATAATAATGACAAAAAGTTGAGTTTAGGATGCTTATTTATTTAACCGAATATCTGCAGCAATACATCTCCGGGTTTGCGGTATTTAGCTATATCACCATGCGTACGATTATGAGTGTGCTAACCGCATTGCTGTTGTCCTTTTTGATTGGCCCGGCAATGATTCGTTGGTTGACGCGTTTAAAATGCGGGCAAGCGATTCGTAGCGACGGCCCGCAAACGCATTTGGCTAAACGTGGAACGCCGACGATGGGTGGAACCATGATTCTGTTCTCGGTGGCGGTAGCGGTCATATTGTGGGGTGATTTAACCAATCACTATCTGTTGATTATTACCTTAACGATGCTGGGTTTTGGAGCAATCGGTTTCTGGGACGACTACAAGAAAGTCGTTTATCGTGATCCGAATGGCATGAGCGCACGCATGAAACTGTTTTTGCAGTCGTTAATCGGTTTTATTGCGGCCTATTCGCTGTTTGCGTTAGCGACGGTTCCGGCGGAAACTGATTTGCTGATTCCGTATATGAAAGACACGGTGATTCATCTTGGCGCTTGGACAATTCTGCTCAGTTATTTTGTGATTGTCGGCACTTCTAACGCGGTTAATTTAACCGATGGTCTGGATGGTCTGGCAATTATGCCGACGGTCATGATTTCCGGTGCACTCGGCGTGTTTGCTTATCTTTCCGGTAATGCCGTGTTTTCTGATTATCTGAATATTCCGTATATTCCGGGCGCCAGTGAAGTGACGATTTTCGCTGCTGCCCTGGCCGGTGCCGGCTTAGGCTTTCTCTGGTTTAATGCGCATCCGGCACAGGTCTTTATGGGCGATGTCGGCTCTCTGGCGATTGGGGCATCATTAGGCGTAATGGCAATTGCCGTTAAACAAGAGCTGATTTTGGTGATTATGGGCGGGGTGTTTGTCGCCGAGACCATTTCGGTCATTTTGCAAGTCGGTTCTTATAAGCTTCGTAAAAAACGTATTTTCCTGATGGCGCCTTTGCACCATCATTTTGAACAGAAGGGGTGGCACGAATCACAGGTGATCGTGCGTTTCTGGATTATCACCATTATTTTGGTATTGATCGGTCTGGCGTCGTTGAAGTTGCGTTAATAAAGAATTGAATAGGAAGTCAGAGAATATGGTTTTAGTTGCCGGTTTAGGTATCACTGGACAATCGGTTTTGCGTTTCTTGCAGGCTCAGCAAGAGAGTTGTTTCGCCTTTGATACGCGTAGCGATTTTGATTGTAATGCGCTACAGAGCCAATTCCCGCAGGTTAGTTTTGCGACCGGCGAAATTCCAAAACCGTGGCTCAAGCAGATTACAACTCTTGTCCTCAGTCCGGGAATTGATCAACGAGAAGCTTGGGTGCAAGACTTGCATAAGCAAGGGGTTGAAGTTATCGGTGATATTGAGCTGTTTGCACGTGCGGTTGGTGTGCCGGTAGTGGCGATTACCGGTTCGAATGGTAAAAGTACCGTGACCACCTTGATTGGCGAAGCTTTGAAAACCGCCGGCTATGAGGTGGCGATTGCCGGTAATATCGGTTTGCCGGCATTAGATGCGTTATTGGATGAAAAAGAGTATGAAGTTTTTGTTTTAGAGCTATCCAGTTTCCAATTGGAGACCACTTATTCGCTGCATAGTATTTCGGCAACGGTGTTGAATATCAGTGAAGACCATATGGATCGCTATGACGACTTGGCTGCTTACACTCAAGCAAAATGCAAGGTATTTGATGATACCGAATTGGCCGTGTTGCCGACTGACTTATCAATTCCGGGCATCGTAGCCAATCGACAAATTCATTTCGGTATTGAACCGCCACAAAGCGAAAGTGATTACGGTTTGATGGAAAGAGAAGGTCAAGTGTATCTGGCAAAGGGTTCTGACCCCTTAGTGAATTGCGGGCAGATGATGTTGCAAGGTGCGCATCATCAGTTAAATGCGTTGGCAATGATGGCGTTATGCGAACCTTTTGAAATTTCTAAGCAGGTTTTCTCGCAAGTGTTGACCAATTTCGCCGGTTTACCGCATCGCACCCAACTGGTCACCGAAGTGAATGGTGTGCAGTGGATTAATGATTCCAAAGGCACCAATGTTGGAGCAACGTTGACTGCATTGCAGACCTTTGGTCCACAAATTGACGGCAAGGTGGTGTTGTTAGCCGGTGGTGTCAGTAAAGATGCCGATTTCTCGCCGTTGTTGCCAAGTGTGCAGGCGTTTTGTTCAGCAACGATTCTCTTTGGTCGTGATCGCGATATGTTGGCGAAAGCGCTTGGAGATAGCACTAGAGTCTGTCTGGTTGAAACACTCGCAGAAGCAGTGGCTTTGGCTGCAAGCATGGTTAATCGCGGTGACAGTGTTTTGTTCTCACCGGCTTGTGCCAGTTTCGACCAATTTAAGAACTACGAAGAACGTGGTGAAGTCTTTAAAGAGATTGTGCAGCAACAGTTTGCTCCTGTCAGTCATTCGACGGCGGCGCAATAGAGTATTCAGTTACAGACGATAATGAATCGTTAAGTGATAGGTAGGTTTTAGGCATGTCGGTAATCAAAGCAACTATGGAAACTTCGACAGCTCAGCCGCAAGCAACGCTTGATTATGGCTTGATTGGCTTGCTGTTCGGGGTGATGTTCGTCGGTTTGGTAATGCTGTTTTCTGCATCGGTCAGCTATGCAGAAATGAAATTCGGTAACGAATTTTTTTATCTGATTCGCCAATCGATTGCCATCGTGGTCGGTTTGATCGCTGCCTATGTGGTTTATCAAGTGCCGCTGTCGTTATGGATTCGTAAACGTGGCTATCTGTTATTGTTCAGTTTAGTGTTGCTGGCTTTGGTTTTAGTGGTCGGCAATGAAGTTAATGGTTCCAAGCGCTGGCTGCCTTTAGGTATTTTTAACTTCCAACCGTCGGAACTGATGAAATTTACTGCCATTGTCTTTATGGCGGCGTTTTTAACGATTCATAAAAACGAAGTCGATCAAAGCATCGGCGCGACCATGCGTCTGTCATTACCCTTCGGAATTATGGCCGGTTTGCTGTATATGGAACCGGATTTCGGCAGTATCTTCGTGGTGGCGATGATTCTGGCAGGCATGCTGTTAATCTCCGGGGCGCCGCTGAAAATTTTCGTGATTGTCCTTTTGCCGTTAGCTGGAGTTCTGGCAACGTTCTTAGTTCAAGATCATTATCGAATTGAACGCTTAACCAACTTCTTCGAACCGTGGCAAGATCCGTTCGGGGTCGGTTATCAATTGATTCAAGCGTTGATTGCGCAAGGCTCCGGCGGCTGGACGGGTGTCGGCCTTGGCGAAAGTGTCCAGAAGATGTTGTATCTGCCGGATGCGCATACTGATTTTATTATTTCCATTTTTGCCGAAGAGTTCGGTTTTATCGGCATTCTGTTACTGCTGACCACTTATATGGCAATTATCTATAAGTTGTTCCGTATCGCCGATCAAGCTAAGCGTGCTAATTATCAGTTCGGCGCGTTGTTTGTGTATGGCGTCAGTTTCTGGATGGTGTTGCAGATTTTTATTAATGTCGGTTCTAATTTCGGTTTGATGCCAACTAAGGGATTAACCTTGCCGCTGTTCAGCTACGGCGGTTCCAGTATGATTCTGTTTCTGATGGCGTTTGCGGTGGTGTTGAAAATCGAGCATGTGTCTCGCTTCTATCCCAACCCGAAAAACAGTGATGATTACGATAGCGAGCACGATTTCGAGATGGAAATTGAAGCACAGGAGAAGCCTGAAAAATCAACGCCTAAGAAAACCCGCAAAGTCGTGTCTAAAACGGACAAAACGAATAGCCGCCGTAAAAATACACGAGCGACAAAAACCGTCAGCAGCAATCAACAAAATAATGCTTGGAGACAGGCTAAGAAGCCTTCTCGTTTAGGTCGGTTCGGCGTTAAGTTTGGTAAGAAAAAATGAATCAACACGCGAAAAAAGTTTTGATTATGGCTGGTGGTACCGGCGGTCATGTTTTTCCGGGAATAGCGATTGCTAAAGAGTTGGCAAAGCAAACGTTGGATGGCCTGCCGGTACAAACGCATTGGCTTGGTACCGTCGGCGGTATGGAAAAGAACTGGGTTGAGCAGGCACAAATTCCGTTTTCGGAAATCAAAATCCGTGGCTTGCGTGGTAATGGCTTATTGGGTTGGTTAAAAGCGCCGTTGAATGTTTGGCGCGCTTATCGCCAAGCGAAAGCGATTATGCAAGACGTTCAGCCGGATTTGGTGCTTGGGATGGGCGGCTTTGTTTGCGGGCCGGGCGGTCTGGCGGCGAAAAGCTTAAAAATTCCGCTGGTGATTCATGAGCAGAATGCCATTCCGGGATTGACCAACCGTCTGTTATCAAAAAAAGCCAATTTGGTAATGCAGGCATTTCCGACTATTGAAAATAGTCCGCAAACTTTTCCGGCAACGGCCAACTGTCAACTGTTTGGTAATCCTGTCCGCGAAGGGCTAGAACAAATTGCAACCCTTGCCGAAGACGCGCCTTGTCGCTTATTGGTCTTAGGCGGCAGTCGTGGTGCGCAAGCGCTGAATTTAACGGTGCCGAAAGCCTTGGCGATATTACAAAATGAATTCGATTTTGAAGTGGTTCATCAGACCGGCGAGAAGACGTTGCAAGAAGCCCAGCAGGCTTATCAGCAAGCTGGCGTACAAGGCCAGATTGTTCCGTTTATTGATGATATGCAGTCAGCTTATGAGAATGCCAGTATGATGATTTGTCGCTCCGGCGCTTTGACGGTTTCTGAGGTTATGGCAGCGGCGCGTCCGGCGATAATGGTGCCTTATCCGCACGCGGTAGACGATCATCAAACCGCGAATGCCCAAGCGCTAGTCGAAATTGGCGGTGGTGAAATTATCCAGCAAAGTGACTTAGATGCAGAAGGTTTAGCAAATGCGTTAAGAAAATGGTGCCAAGGCAATCGTCGCGCACAAGCATCGCAAAGTATTCGTCAGCAAGCCGCTACGCAGGCGCGTGAGAAAATCACAGCGCAACTACTAAAGATGTTACAGAATTAAAAAGGTTGAGTTTTCAATGAAAGGCTTACAGGGAAAACGGGTTCTGATTACCGGCGCGTCCAGTGGAATTGGTGCCGGCATGGCAAAAGTCTTGGCCGGTTACGGTTGTAAATTAGTACTGCATTACAATGCTAATCAAGCCGGTATTGAACAGACTTTGCAAACCGTTACCGACCTTGGTGCTAAAGCGAAAGTGGTGCGTTGTGATTTCGCGGACTTGGATTCGCTAGAGGTGTTTTTCGAAGAAGCATGGCAACAGTTCGGCGCTTTGGATGCACTGGTCAATAATGCCGGTATTGTCACCAAATCAACTGCTTTAAAAGATTCCGGTGCGCGCCAATTTAATAGAACCTTGGCGATTAATCTACAAGCCCCTTATCTACTAAGTACCGCTTTTGCAAAACACTGCATCGCAGCTAAACAGGGTGGTCGCATTGTTAATAATTCCAGTATTCATGGTCAGGCTACCTGTGAATGGTTTTCTGCCTATGCGGCATCTAAAGCCGGTTTGGATGCAATTTCTAAAGTGCAAGCGGTTGAATGGGGACAGCACGGTATTAATGTCAATGTTTTGGCACCGGGTGTGGTGCCGGTTGAACGCACCAATCATATTTTGCATAAGCCGGAAATGGCCGAAAAATGGACTAGCGCGATGCCGACCGGACGTTATGGAACGGTTGAAGAAATGGGCGAGGCAACCGCTTATCTGATTTCCGATTTGACAGCATGGATGACTGGGCAGGTAATTACCATTGACGGTGGACTGATCGCACGCGGTAACTATCCAAGGCGTTAGTTCAGGAAACGCAGAACAAGTCCAAATGATTTCAGGCAGAAAGCAGAAATATAGGTAAAAGATATAGAGAATATAAATGCGGCGAATAAGCCGTTTTTTTATGCCGTTTTATTACGTCGATAGAGCAAAAGAATTGAGCTATTTATTCTAATAAAATGAATTTTTTCTAAATGGTCTAGGTTTTGCTTAATGACGTTTAATCCTTATTAAAATGGCAAATTCCTATGAAACAGTGGTTAAAAAATCGTAGCCTGCGTCAAAAAATGCGTTTCGGTTTTGGCGTCATTTGGTTCGCCTTAGCGGTTATCACTATCCAAGCGGCGGTTAATTTATGGATTGTTCGCTCTAATGTCGTTGATTTGGTGAGTGAGACGCAGCCAGTAGAAAATGCAACGCAGGAAATTGCTCTCCAGTTGGAGCATAGTATCGCTTTGTTAAACAGTTATGTTTTGACAGGGAGTTTGAATGATCTAAAAGCGTATTTGCAACAGACAGAGCAGAACAGTCTTAAGCTACAGCAGTTAAAAGCGCTTTTAAGTCATAATCCTCGGGCAGATATGTACCAGCCTTTTGTCGATAATATTGAGCAGCAGTTGCAAAAGCTACCGCCACTGATTTTGCAGATTCAGAAAATGCAAAGTTCGATGAGTGCAAAGTATCCCGCTTTTGCCTATGCAGAAACACATCTATCGCCGCTAAGTCGCCAAATTCAGCAGTCGATTTTGTTGATGCGCAATTCCGAGATGGAAGTGATTGACGCCAGTCGTGCGCAGACGTTGAGTTCGGTCATTGAGATGGAGGCGGCATGGCTAAATGTCGTCAGCAATTTTCGCGGTTATCTTGCTTTCCGCAGTGATGCGATGTCGAGTCAGGTTGACGGTTATCTTAAGCAATTCTCTGATGTTCTAGAGCGTTTGCAAGCTTATGGTCAGCAGAATGCCGGTAGTCTGACGCTGGAAGAAGAAATTTCGCTTGAGCAGATTGAGCAAGCCTATGCCGATTATTTGCAGAACTATCTATCGGTGAAGATGATTCATCAGGGCGAGCAGTGGCGTCAAGATTTGGTCATTATGGATCAGCAAATTGCGCCCATTTACGCGCAATTGCAGAATAGTTTCCAGTCGATGAAAGATTTGGCACAGAACTATTCTCTGCAATCCGGTGAGTCGATTGCGAATGCCAGTTTTTGGAATCTTGTTCTGCTGTTGTTCTTATCCGTCACGGGACAGCTCTTTGGTATGATCATTTCACGTCAAGTTACTGAAGCGGTAGTTGAACCGGTAGCGCAGATTTCCGGTGCAATGGAAGCGATTGCTAAAGGCTCCGGTGATTTGACTCAGCGTCTTCCGATTCAAAGCAAAGATGAAATCGGTGATTTGGCATTGCACTTCAATCAGTTTATTACCCGAGTACAGAAACTGCTTTTGCAAATCAGCAAAACCCTGCACGAGCTAGAAAGCTCCTCTGAACATCTACAGCAGATTACCGAGTCGATGAATAGCGGTGTGCAACAGCAGATGAAAGCGACGTCCGGCTTGAGTCAATCGATGTTAGAAATGACTGGTCAAGCGCAAAGTGTCGAAGATCATTCCAGCAATACGACCCGCGCTACCCAGCAAGTAGCTGAACGTGTTCAAGAAGGTGGGGCTACGGTGATGCAGACTGCGCAAGAAATGCAGGCGCTGTCGGAAAATATGCAGGAGATGATTAACTCGGTTATGGCGCTACGAGAAGATGGTAAATCCATCGCAACGGTAGTTAATGTCATTGAAGAAATTGCTGAGCAGACAAATTTATTGGCGTTGAACGCGGCGATTGAAGCGGCCCGAGCCGGTGAACACGGCAGAGGCTTCGCTGTGGTAGCCGACCAAGTTCGTTCTTTGGCAAAACGTACTCAAGATTCAACCAGTGAAATTGAACGAATTATCGATAAGATTATTCAGGCTACCGAAACCACGGTAAGAGTGGTTAATAAAGGTCAAAAGTCAGCCCAAAGTTCGATGCGAAGTGTTAATCAGTCGCGCGATACTTTGCAGCCGGTAACGATTCTGATGCAGGACATTAGCCTGATGTCGGATCATATGCTAAAAGCTGCACATGCGCAGACTGAGCTGGCTCGCGAAATTAATAGTAATATCTCTGATATTCATCAGGTTTCAGAAGGATCTTTGTCTGGCGCTAAGCTGACTAGGCAGGCAGGTGAAAATTTATTACATCTAGCGAAGCATTTAGAGCAGATGGTTGGGCAGTTTAAAATTTAGCGAAATCTGTTTCACAATTTTATGAATTGTTAAGCGCAAAGGCTCAGGCTTTTGCGCTTTTTTGGTATTATGCCCGATAACTTTTTGAAGCTTTAGTGGATGCAGCTATCTATGTGGACTTACCCAGAAATTGATCCGGTTGCGATGGCGCTCGGCCCTCTGCAAATTCATTGGTACGGTTTAATGTATTTAATCGCTTTTGTCGGCGGTTGGGCACTTGGTGTTTATCGCGCGAAAAGCCGTGAACCTTGGAACTCGGAAATGGTCGGCGACCTGCTGTTTTATGTTGCACTCGGCGTGATTGCCGGCGGGCGCATCGGCTATATCCTGTTTTATGATTTGGCACATTACATTGAGCAGCCACTGGATGTATTTAAAGTCTGGCAGGGTGGCATGTCGTTCCACGGCGGTCTGCTTGGGGTAACGGTGGCGTTGATTTTGTTTGCTCGAAAAACCAATCAAAGCCTGTTACAAGTCGGTGACTTTGTCGCGCCTCTAGTGCCAATTGGCTTATTGACCGGACGTATCGGCAATTTCATCAATGGTGAGCTATGGGGTAAAGTCACCGATTCGCCTTTAGGTATGGCGGTGTATGATCCTAATTTGCAAGCCACGGTAACCAAATACCCAACCCAACTTTTAGAAGCGCTGTTGGAAGGCTTGGTACTGCTGATTATATTGCTGTGGTACGCGCGCAAACCGCGCCCGGCAGGCAGTGTCGCCGGACTGTTTTTAGTTGGTTACGGAACCTTCCGCTTCTTTGTCGAATTCTTCCGCGTACCGGATCAACAACTCGGCTACCTACTATTTGATTGGGTCACCATGGGGCAGATTCTATCAACACCGATGATACTTATTGGATTGGGGTTAATTTGGTGGGCTTACCGAAGAAATAAAACAGCCTAAATTTTAGAGCCGGTCAAGAAATGGCAGAGCCAGGAAATGCAGAATTAGAGTTGGTCAAAAGGACTGATGACACCTTGACCACCCTGATTTAACACATGGGTATAAATCATCGTGGTTTGCACATTTGCATGGCCTAGCAAAGCCTGAATAGTGCGAATATCCGTACCTGTTTGCAACAGATGGGTGGCGAAGGAGTGTCGAAAGGTATGTGCGCTGACTTTCTTGGTTATTCCGCACTGTTTGACCGCCCGTTTTATGGCCTTGTTAATAACCGACTGGTCAATATGATGGCGGCGCATCTGGTTTGAGCGCGGATCAATCGCCAAATGGCGGCTAGGAAAAACATACTGCCAACTTAATTCACGATCCGCATTTGGATATTTCTTAGCCAGCGCATAAGGCAAATACACTGAACCCAAGCCTTGGTTTAAATCCTGTTGATGCAAAGTTTTAACCTTATTTAATTGCATTTCTAACAGGGGAATTAAAGTGTTTGCTAAAGGCGTAACCCGATCCTTTTTGCCCTTACCGTCGCGAACGGTAATTTGTTTAAAGCCAAAATCAATATCCTGCACCCGCAAACGAACTGCCTCGGTAATACGCAAACCACCGGCATAAAGTAACTTTGTAACCAATCCAGCCGTGCCCTCCATGACCGACAACACCTGCGCCACTTCTTCTTTGGTTAACACCACGGGAATACGCGGCGCTTTATGAGAACGACTGGCTTTTACCGCAGAAAAAGGCGCTTGCAATACTTTGCTGTAACAATACACCAACGCATTCAACGCCTGATTTTGCGTAGAAGGCGCAACATTCTGCTCAACCGCCAAATGCGTCAAAAATTGCTCTACTTTAGCCGCCGAATCTTGCAACATCGCGTCACGGCCCTCAAAGTGATAAAACTTCACAAACCGTTTAACCCAATCACAATAACTGTTCTCGGTCGAAAACGCATAGCCTTCGCGCCGTAATTGCATCCGCATCTCATCCAAAATCGACGATTTTTTTGCTGTAATAGGCATAACTAAAAAACCTCTAGCTGCAACAGGGTTTAATAGATAATATAGTGTAACAGGGCAAAATAACAGGTTTTAGTAATACCTATTGCAAAACTGCCTGATTTTGAGTTCAATAGGTCGTATTAAGGCAATAGTGCCCTGTACTAATTGTTACGAGCGACCGCAAGCGGTCACTCGTAACGGGGTGGCGCTAATAGATTCCATTGCCATGACTCGCTTGCGCTCCTCATAACAATGCAATCAACCAGACGTGTTTCACACCCAAAAAATTAAAATTTTTCGCGCGCGAAGCCACGCAGGTTATCGCCACCCCGTTATACCCCATTACAGCGTCGAGCAATTGTTTAGATTACGGCAAAGCGCAACCGGGAACGCAGCGCCTCCCAATGGCATCCAATGGGGAAGAATCCGCAACCATGAGCTCTTAACCGATGTTGTACCCAGATCAATCGACCACTGACACCACCAGCGATGCCGAGTTGGCCCAACGAATGTCTGCTGGCGATACCGTCGCCCTGGCGCGGGTGATGCGCCGCTACAATCAATCGCTGTATCGCGCCGCACGCAGCATCCTGAAGAACGAACAGGATGCTGAAGAGGCCGTGCAAGACGCCTATCTGAAAGGCTATCGCAACATCGGTCAGTTTCATGGTCAAGCCAAACTATCCACCTGGCTGACCCGGATCGTCATCAATGAAGCCCTGGCGCGCCAGCGCAAACATCGACGCCGAGCGGCGATCATCCCCATTGATGCGGATGCCGCTGTGGATTCACCCACTGCCGAGGACTCCCCCATGCCAAAAGTGACCTCAGCCAGCCCGGAACGGGACGCTGAGCGCGCCGAAGTCCGTCGTCTGATAGAACGAAATATCGACAAACTGCCTGATGCCTTTCGTTGCGTGTTTGTACTGCGGGCACTCGAAGAAATGACCGTTGAAGAAACCGCTAGCTGCCTGGGCATAGCTGAAGCCACCGTGCGATCCCGTTATTTTCGCGCCCGGGGCCTGATGCGCGAGGCTATTGCGCGTGAAATTGACCTCAATCACGAAGATGCCTTCAGTTTTGCCGGTACGCGCTGCGACCGCATCGTCGCCGGTGTTATGGCGCGACTGGCGGGGGAGGTAAACAACGCCCCTGCCGGGTCATGAATCCCCGGATCCGGGAGCGTAGGGCGGTTGGCGGGATCCGATTGAATGGAATCTGAGCCAAGCTGACTTACACAAATTCAATCACCGGGGATTCGCCCATGCGCCAATTTATTGCCTTTGCCGGATTTCTGACCCTCGCACTCTCCGCCCAGGCTTCTGACCTAGATGCAGGCAGACAGAAAGCGACCAGCTGCGCTGGTTGTCATGGTGTCGCAGGCATCAGCAATAACCCTGCCTGGCCCAACCTGGCCGGACAAAAAGAGCAGTACCTGCAAATCCAGCTACTCGCATTTCGGGACGGCTTACGCAGCAACCCGATAATGAATGGCATGGCCAAAACCCTGACCGATGCGGACATCGATAATCTCGCAGCGTACTTTGCCAGCTTGAAGCGCGAATAGTGCCCTTGCCCAAGGTTGGAAGCCGGACGACCACCACAGCACCCTACGGCTAAGGCGACGTGACCTTTCAGGCCACGGGTGGAGAGGCCGGCATCCCCAGCGCCCATCAGTATCTGCCAATTACCGCAGTGGTACGCGACCTCTGGCGAGGTCATTCGCCGTACCTGCGAACCTGAGTAGCCGGTCACAACGCGTCTGCACCCTTTCGGGAACGCGGCAGGCGCTCGTGTCATCTCATGGTTAGAGCCTTGCTCTGCATTGAGATACTACTTTCTGTTCAGATCCTTAGGAGGGATACCATGACAACCCAAACGCATTCCACACACTCAACCCGTCGTTCCCGTTCGCTGGCCGACACCATGGGCATTGCTCTGATCGTGACTTTGTCCACCGCGATGAGCGGTTGCGCCAGCGCCCATGATGGCGAGCACCATCAAGCCAGCACCACACAACACTCAACACCCATGAACATGTTTGGCGGTGTGTCTTACCAGGGTGAACCAGCCCTGGCGGTAACGGCGGCGTTGGTAAAAGCCGGTGGCGGCAGTGAAAACTTCAGCTTTGCGACAGCGCTGGTATCCATGCTTGGTGAGGAAGCCGTCAACGCTGAAGTTGCAAAATTGACCCAGCAATATGGTGAAGCAGAGGTCAGCACTTTCATTGGCGGAATGGATTTGGCCATCAATCTCGGCCTCAAACACGCTACTCAAGCCGGTGTCAGCCTGCCCGAACCCGCCCCGCTAAGCGGTGTGGAACTGGCCAAAACCCTAGTCACTGCTGGCACTACACCCGATGGCACCTTCTGGAGCGGCCACCTCTTCGACAAGGCGGTTTCCCACAAGATTCATAACCAGGTGATGGAGGATATCAATAACAGTGCAGGTTACGAAACGGATCTGATAACCCACAAGATTCTCAACCAGGCGATGTATGACGTGGCGCAGACGTTGGGCATGAACCACGTAAAATTGGCTAGCTTGCATTAAGCACAGCGTTACGCGGCCATGAGATTTACACGCACAGGGCCGCGAGCCCCGATTAACAAGAGGAACTGAATATGTTGAATTATGTGTTGATCACATTTGGAATCGCTGCCGTGGGTGGCCTAGTACTGGCCGCCAGTGTGTTACGCGACAAACTCGCCTCCTGGGCGTTGTCCGTGGTGCACGCTCTGTTGGGCGCCATCGGGTTGGTGCTGTTGATCACGATGCTATTGCAGGGCTCTGCACCGCAGCAGGTGTTGATCGGCTTCGTGCTGTTGCTGGTCGCCGCCCTGGGCGGTTTCTTTCTGGCATCATTTCATCTGCGACATAAAATACCTCCCAAGGCGGTGGTGATCGTTCACGCTGGGGTGGCTGTTGCTGGGTTTCTGACCCTGCTCAGCCTGGCGCTCTAAATCATGCGGCACCCGCTGCACCCGGCACTGGTGCATTTTCCGATCGCCTGCTGGACGCTGGCGGTGCTGGCTGACTTTGCAAGCCTGCACTTCGGTGAGGCGGCCTGGCGTTGGTCGGCAGGCCTTCTGGCGGTGGGCTGTGGCATGGCGCTACTCGCCATGTTGGCTGGCCTTCTGGAACTCCCAAAGGTTCCGGAAGGATCGCCATTGCGTGATACCTATTGGCACATGAGTTTAATGCTTGCTGCGTTTATGCTCTTTTCTATACGCCTGCTCTTGGGCCAGGAGCAATTCCAGCCCATTGCGCCGAATTTGGCTCTATTGTGTGTGGATGTGATGGGCCTCATCTGTCTAATCGCTGGCGGCTGGTTGGGCGGTCGGCTGGTATATGGGCATGATATCGGGCGGACTTGAAAGGTCATATTTACTACCGTTAAAACAACTTCAACTAACTCGTTTTGTCGTAACACTGTCGCGATGAGGTATAACATAAATAAAGGTGTCAGAGTAAAATTAAATTGTTAATCTAACCTAGATACACTGATTTGAGAGGGTAGGTTTATGCCACGATTAGAAAGAATTACACCTGTAGGCGTTCCGATTCATGTGATCCAAAGGGGGAATAATCGTCAAAATAAAGGTGTCAGAGTAAAATTAAATTGTTAATCTAACCTAGAAAAGGGGACGCTACCCTTTTTTAGTGAATTAATGTTACGATAAATCCATGCCTAGACTTGCTCGAGTAGTTATTCCTGATATTCCTTATCACGTTACTCAAAGAGGTAATCGTCGTGAGGATGTGTTTTTTGATGATGAAGACCGTCAGTTTTATCTTGAACTATTGAATGAATACGCCCAAAAACACCAAGTGGAAATTTGGGCGTATTGTTTAATGACAAATCACATCCACCTTATTTTAAGGCCCACCAGTAAAGAAGGCTTGCAGCAAGTCCTCAAACCTTTGCATATGAGATATGCACAATACATCAACAAAAAGATGGGTTGGAAAGGGCATTTATGGCAAGGTCGTTATTTCTCTTCTGCATTGGATGAGGCGTATGCCTATCAAGCGATTCGCTATGTCGAACTGAATCCTGTTAGGGCGAAAATGGTTAAAAGTGCGGTCGATTATGAGTGGTCTAGTGCGCGAGCACACTCGGGTTTAGAAGAGAGTGAATTGCTGGCTAGGCTACCAACGCAATATCAACCTAGTCAGCAGCCGGATTGGTTGTCTTATCTTAATGAAAATGAAGACGCTGAGTTGATTGCTGTTATTCGCCGTAATATTGAGAAAGGACTACCTTGTGGTAATGAAGACTTTATTTCAAAGTTAGAGAAGGCCACAGATAGAGCCTTGACCTTTAAGCCGGTTGGTCGTCCGAAAAAAGGGTAGCGTCCCCTTTTAAAGGATGACTTTCCTTATAAAATTCTCAGCACTGCTTTGTCTCTGTGGTGAATCGGTTAAAATGTTTCCAACTTTACGCTTGGGGATTTTTTTATGCGCCAATATTTGGATTTATTGCAACACATTTTGGATAACGGTTTTGAAAAGGGTGACCGCACCGGTACAGGAACTAAGTCGGTTTTTGGGTATCAAATGCGTTTTAACCTGCAAGACGGTTTTCCGTTAATGACCACCAAAAAACTGCATACCAAATCAATTCTGCATGAACTGCTATGGTTCTTGAAAGGCGATACCGATATTAGCTACCTGAAAGAACATAGTGTGCGTATTTGGGATGAATGGGCGACAGAAGACGGTCAAATTGGTCCTTTATACGGAAAGCAGTGGACGGCATGGGAAAAGCCGAATGGCGAAACTATTAACCAGATTGCTGAAGTCATCGACACAATTAAAAACAATCCAAATAGCCGTCGTATGATTGTTAGTGCATGGAATCCAGCGGATTTACCGGACGAGT
Organism: Thiomicrorhabdus marina; assembly: GCF_017571465.1. Taxonomy (GTDB): domain Bacteria; phylum Pseudomonadota; class Gammaproteobacteria; order Thiomicrospirales; family Thiomicrospiraceae; genus Thiomicrorhabdus; species Thiomicrorhabdus marina. The sequence continues at coordinate 82,734 of NZ_JAGETV010000008.1, forward strand.
CAATTTCGCCGCAAGCCAATGTTGAGCAAGGGCGTATGGCTCTGGCGACCTGTCACGCTTTCTTCCAATTCTATGTTGCCGACGGCAAACTGTCTTGCCAACTTTATCAGCGTAGTGCCGATACTTTTCTTGGCGTGCCGTTTAATATCGCCAGCTATGCGTTTTTAGTGCATATGATTGCGCAACAGTGTGATCTAGATGTTGGCGAATTTGTCTGGACCGGCGGTGATGTGCATCTATACAACAACACCCTTGAACAGGCTCAATTACAACTAACCCGTGAACCAATGCCACTGCCTAAGTTAGTCATTAAACGTAAACCTGATTCGATTTTCGATTATCAGTTTGATGATTTTGAAATTGTAGGCTATGAATCGCATCCTCATATTAAAGCAACGGTATCGGTTTAACATAGGTTAGATTACTGTTTATGCAATAAATTGGCATAGAGTTTGCATTACTAATCTGCACTTTCTGCAATTAGAGGCAAATCTGTATGTCAATTAACTCAATTCTTGCCGTATCGGCAATTCTTTCTGTCACTTCTTCGGCAAATGTTACCGCCATGCTTATTTCCATTTTGGGAGGTAAGTGATGAGTATTCACAACGTTCATAACGGTATGCCATGGTTTTCGGCTTCATTTGGCTATCTTAAAAAACCTATCGATCAAATTGAAAATCCTGAACAGAACTTAATGAAAATTGACTTGGAAAATCCGGTCACGATTTCTATGGATGCAATTCGAAAGCATGCCGAGGAAAACGAAAATTTTGAATTGTTCGAACCGAAAAGTTATCAGGATATCGCCGATAAAATGTCGGACATTATTGATGAGACTTTAACAAGTCTAGGACTGCCGAACGATATTGCAGTTGATTTGCAATATAACGGTTTTGGTCAGCCTGAATATCAGATCGACCACCCTAGAGCCGATGAAATAAAAAGTGCTTTGCAACAACATGGACTCTTTGAGCGGATTGCTGAATTTGGTCATAATTCATACATGCTCAATTCAGCTGAAGAGGCTCGGGTCGAGGTTCTGCAAAACCATCAGGGAAGTAAAGATTTAGCGATTGAAAAAATTCGTCAAGCCATTGAGGAAGTCTATGCCAAAACCTTTCTTTATGATGATAACGGTAGTCAGATAGATCTTTTTTTGGAATAAAAATCGATCTGCTAAAAGAGTTAATTGAGGAGTATGGATGATTAATTCTGTAATGGCACCGGCGCTGACAACATCCGTTAATGAAACAAATGCGAGTTTACAAATTCAAGTGTTAACTTCGCCCAAAGTAATCAGTGTAGTGGATAAGGTTTCTGTAAGTGCCGAAGCTCATCAAGCTTTACGTCAAGAGCAATTTAAGCCGAAAAATGCGGTGGATATGTTTAATGACTGGTTAGCCAGTGGCAGTACGATGGTCACTTTTAGCCTTCCGCAAGGCGATGAATCGGATGAGGTTGATCTTTTGCCAGAGAACCAAGCGTTATTGGATAAATTAAAAGAGAAAATGCGCAATACGTCTGATCATGAAGAGCGTATGGGCGTTTTTAATAAAATCAATCTCCTGCGCGGTGCCGGTAAGAGTGAAATCTTTAACAGCGAATCCGATTTGGATAAACGCATGATTGCTATGACAGACAGCATTTATTTACAACAAAAATACTTAGTTGAGAAGTATGGTGATCCAATGGGCGTTCCATCGGAAGAGATGAAAGCGGCGATTGAACAGTTAAAAAATGACCCACGTTTTAACCAATATCCGCGTTTAAGTGAACTGACGGGCAAAGAAGGTTCGTCCGATGCGCCACCTGAAATTGAAGCGCTGTTTGAGCCAAAAGGTTATGACTTAACAAAATTCAATGATAGTGATTTCTTAATGGACTTACTTGCTGAACGAGATAAGGCGCATGACATTGTCTCGAAACGCATTGATGCGATGATGAACGACTTTAATCATCCGTATTGGGAAGCGTCTTTAAAGTAGCTTAGGATCTGATTGATAATCCGATAATGCAGGCCTGCCAAAGAATGAATTGTTATGGCGTTTTTGTTTAGCAAAAGTATAATCAATGTTTTACGTTTGATATTAATTGGGTATTGAAATGAAAGTAGATGTGTTAACAACTCGAATTGATCACGATACCAAGATCGCGTTTAATCAAGTCTGTCAGGATATGGGGTTAACAGCTTCGCAAGCGATTAAGTTGTTTGCAAAGGCTGTGATTAATCATGGTGGGATACCTTTTGAAATTAAAGCTTCCCAACCGAATTTGAATACTCAAGCAGCGATCAATGAATTGAATCAAGGGCAAGGTCAGAAAATTAAATCTCTTGATGAACTTGGGGTCTAGGTTTGTTAGAGATAGAGATTTCATCGCAATTCAAAAAGGATTTTAAGAAACTTCAAAAAAAGAGTGTTCAAGATGTTTTGGCGGTTGGTAATCTAGTTGGTCAATTGCAAAGACAGGAAGCGCTTGCAGAGGTTTATCGTGATCATGCCCTAGTCGGGAATTGGCATGAGTTTCGAGATTGTCACGTAAAACCTGATTTAGTATTAATTTACCGTATTCATAATCAAACCTTGCAGTTGGCTAGAATTGGAAGTCATAGCGAACTATTTTGATTAAGTTTTGTATTAGAGAAAATAATGAACGAAAACCAAATTAAGCTGTCGATGATTGCGGCAATGACTAAGAACCGTGTTATCGGCAAAGACAACGATATGCCGTGGCATCTGCCGGATGACTTGCAGTTCTTTAAAAAGAATACCCTTGGCAAGCCGGTGATTATGGGACGTAAAACCTTTGAGTCCTTGGGTTGTCGTCCGCTGCCAAAGCGTCCGAATTTGGTGATTAGCCGCCAGACCGATTTAGATTACCCAGTGCCGGTTTTTGCTTCTGTAAAAGCGGCCTTAAAAGATCTTAAACAAGATAATCCGCAGGAAGTGGTGATTATGGGCGGTGGTCAGTTGTATAAGCAGATGGTTAGCGAAGTGGATCGCCTGTATTTAACGCTGATTGATACTGAGCTGGAAGGCGATACTTATTTTCCAGATTGGACGAAAGAGGGCGAGTGGTTTGAAGTGTCTCGTGAACATCATCCTGCGGATGAACGCCATGCTTATGCGTTTGATTTTGTGGTTTTAGAAAGGCTGTAGAAGTCCTCTCAATCATTTCTTATCGCCCAAGGTCTTGCTTCTATTTAGGCCTTGCGGTGTCTTTTATTGATTCCTTCTAATACTTTGATTTTTCAGAAAAATATTCGGTATTTTCCCACTTTTTGGTAAGGCCTTTGTTGGCGGAGTATTGCAAAAAGTTTTCTTTTAATTCCTAATTTTGATTGACTCGGTATTAAAACGGCGTTAAATTATTCGCGAATTTCATTATATACTAAAAGAAATAACGAGTTTGTTGTAGCCGGTTAACCCGGTTTTTTTACAAAAAACTATATGTACAAAAGTAAATAATGATTTTTGTTAGTCAGAGTTAAGGAGAATACTTATGAAATTTAGTGCACGTAATCAAGTCATTGGCACGATTAAGGCGATTAATGTCGGAGCCGTCAATAGCGAAGTCGTGCTTGAAGTTGCCGAAGGTGTCGAAATGGTCTCGATTATCACCAATAGCTCGGTTAAATCTTTGGGATTAAAAGTAGGTCAACAGGCATATGCGGTAATCAAGGCCTCTAATGTCATGATTGCCGTCGATTAAGTTAACGCTGCTTCTATTTTCTAAAAACGGTGCGTAAACAACACCGTTTTTTATTGAAAAGCGATATGTATTAAAATAAATAAAGTAAAATTATGTCACTATTTAATCGCTATACTATGCTCGCCGTTTTGAGTTCGGGGCAATTGTTATTGCTTCCAAGTAGCGCAGCTGCCAATACCGAACTGTTTTTTGAAATCCGCGAGCGCGCCGAGCACCAAGAAAACCTCAACGATAAGTTCTACGGCATTCATCCAAAAGTGGGTGAGTCGAGTGATAGTTATCTATTGAGTCGTGTTCGAATCGGCTTAAATCATCAGTTTGATGAGAACTGGAGTGGGCGTGTCAGTTTGCAAGATAGCCGTGTTTTCGGTTGGGGTTTTGAAGACGAAAACTGGGTCAACGGTGAATTTGATGGGATTGAAAATAACCCGCAGAGCGATCCGCTGGAGCTTGGACAGGCGTGGTTGCAATATAAAGACGATCATGTGCTTGCCAAAGTTGGGCGGCAGAGTCTCTCTTACGGTAACCAGCGTGTTTTCGGACCGGGCGCTTGGAAAAACTCCGGCAAATGGATTTGGGATGCGGCCAAGCTACGCGTTAAACAGGGTAAAAACTGGCTTGATGCTTTCTACGGTAAGACCATGACTCACGATCCTGATCAGTTCAGTCTAGAACATCGTCACGGTTTTACCGGTTCCGGTCTGTACGGCCATTTTCAATTATCCCGCCAGTGGTTAGTGGAACCGATGTTGTTCACCAAGTTCAATGACTACAGCCAGAGTTATCAGGAAAAGGATCAGTTGAACTATGGGGCGCGTGTGCTGTATCAAGACTACGGTTTTAAAGTCGATGCCACGGTAATTAAGCAGGTCGGTGATGTGCTCAATAATGCCGGACAAGTTGTCGATATCGATGCCTACGGTTACAACTTTGATGCCAATTACCGCTTATCGCCACAGTGGATGTTTGGGGTTACGCACTCGTTTGCCAGTGGTGACGATAAATCCACTGCTCAGAATGAGCGTTTTGATGGCGCTTACGGCGCGGCGGCCAAATACTACGGGCATATGAATGTAATGGCTTGGTCTAACTTGGCGGATTACGGGGTGATTGCCAATTATCGTCCGCTGCGCGACTGGGACATTCAAGCCGAATATCATCAGTTTTATGCAGATGAAATGGATGATGCGTGGAAGGCTTATAAAACCGGTTTGTCAGCGCAAAGTGATCATTACGGTGATGAGCTGGATTTGATTGCATCTTATCGTTACAGCAAGCAGTTGGATTTTAAATTGGGCTTAGGTGTTTTTATGCCGGGTGACGGCATTAAACAAGCGGTTGCCAATGGACAGACTAATTTGACTGACGATAACGCTTATTCCGGCTTTTTCCAAATCCAATATAAATTTAAGCAGAGTCTATGAAATCGATAAAACAACTCTTTATTATCGCGGTTAGCCTATTTGCGCTAAGCCATGCTTCTTGGAGCTATGCCGCAGAATTAGTAATCGTTTCCGGCGGCGGTTATAAAAAACCGATGCAGGAAGTGATTAACGCTTATCAAGCTGAGACCGGTAAAAAGGTCGATGCGAGCTACGGCAATATGCGCCAAATCACTGCGCAAGCTCAAGCGTCGAGCAAAATTGCTTTGGCAATTGGTGATCAAAAGTTCTTTAGCCAAACTGACAAGTTGTTCGCTGGCTATCAGTCAATCGGCGAAGGCAAGTTGGTGATTGCTTGGGCAACAGGCAGTCCGGCAATTAAGCAAGACAATGATTTAACCAATTTACAAATTACCCGTATTGCCCATCCGCACGCTAAAAAAGCGATCTACGGGCGTGCTGCAATCGAGTGGTTAGCCGCCAATAACCTGCAAGACAAGGTGATGGATACGGTGATGCAGGCGTCAACGGTACCACAAGTCTCTTCGTATTTGGTGGCGCGTGAAATTGATGCCGGTTTCATCAATTTGACCGATGCGATTGGTTTGGGCGACCGCATCGGCGGTTACAAAGTGTTGGATAAGGGGTATACGCCTATCAAAATCGTTGCCGCGACCGTTGATGGTCATCAGCAGGATGTCGAGCTAGTGGCCTTCCGTGACTTTTTGAAAACTGAGCAAGCGCAGAAGATTTTCCAGCGTTATGGGCTCTAGTCATCACCGACGAGGAGGGCGCCAGTGCAGTGCGGGCTAACGCCGATATGGATTAGTTTGCAAGTCATGCTTTGGAGCAGTCTGCTATTGATTGTTATCGGCTTGCCGCTGGCATGGCTTCTGAGTCGACGTAGATGGTGGGGACAAGGATTACTTGAAGTTGTGGTGACTTTGCCACTGGTGTTTCCGCCGATTGCCATCGGCTTTTTTCTATTGCTGATACTGGGGCGTGACGGCTGGGTTAATAATCTCCTGCCGGAGGGCTTTCAGTTGGAATTGATTTTCTCTTTTACCGCGTTGGTGTTGGCAAGTGTGATTGCCGGTTTGCCGTTGATGATTAAACCGATTCAGGCTGCTTGGCAGAGTGAAACTTCGCAATTAGTCGAAGCGTCTTACGGTTTGGGTAAAACACCTTGGCTGACTTTTTGGCATATCACTTTACCGAGTATCGCGCCTGCGGTGGCGGCTGGATTAACGCTTGGTGTTGGGCGCGGTATGGGAGAGGTTGGTATGAGTTTGATGCTGGGCGGCAATTTAGTCGGTCAGACCGATACTTTATCCTTGGCGATTTATAACTCGGTTTTGGATGGCGATTTTGACTGCGCCATGCAATTTACTTGGATTTTGGCAGGCATCGCCCTGACCCTGTTTGTCGTGTTACGACGACTTGGGCAACGCCGTTTTTAACTTTACAAAATAATAACCACAATAGGATAAACCATGATTTTTTTCCAAACCCATGAAATCGAAGCATGGATTAACGAAGACGCGCCACTGGTTGATTTAACCGGTCACTTGCTTGGTGTTGAAGGACAAATTGCTGAATTGACCGTGCGCACTCGCCACACGACGCGTTTGACGATGATTGAAGAAGCGGCACGTATTTTCCAGATTTTGGGGGCGGAAGTGGTGTTTCAAGCTGAGTCCGGCTGCGATGTTGAAAAAGGCGCCGTGATTTTGCAGGCGGTTGGTCGAGCCGATGCATTGCATCGTGGTTGGAAAGTGGCGATGAATTTGTTGGAATATCTGTGTGGCGTGGCGACACACACGGCACAAATGGTTGCCGAGGTGAAAGCGGTCAGCGATATTCCGCTCTTGGTAACGCGCAAACATATTCCGGGAATGAAAAAGCCGATGACCAAAGCGATTTTAAACGGCGGTGCGCATCCGCATCGTCTAGGTCTGTCGGAAACAATTCTGGTATTTGAAAATCATTTGAATCTGATTGGTGGACGCAAAGCATTGGCTGAGAAAATTCCATCGATTCAGTCCGCCGCTTGCGAGAAGAAAATCTCGGTTGAGTGTGACACGCTGGAACAAGCGCTTCAGGCTGCGCAAGCCGGCAGTGATTTGATTCAGTTTGATAAGGTGCCGGTTGACATTTTGCAGGAGTGGGTCAAGCAGTTAAAAAGCCAATTTCCGGCGCTGCAAATCGTGATTGCCGGTGGCGTGAATCTGCAAAATGTTCGCGACTACGCGCAATCTGGTGTGGACGGCATTGTGCTGAGTTCGGTCTATCATGCCAAGCCCGCGGATATTGGCGTCACCATTGAGCTATTGAGTGAATAAGATGCGAGATGCTTCGGCGCATGCACTGACATTTGACCTGCAAGGCAATCTGCATACCGGTCTGGGGTTGAAAGCGGTGCGTTGGCAAGGACAAATTCCAGCAAACAAGATGATCCTACTGACCGGTGAATCCGGCAGTGGAAAAACCACCTTAATGCGCGCGCTTTGCGGGTTAAGTGAGCATATTTCCGGTTCGGTGCACTGGGGTAAGACATTGTGGCAGGATTCCAAAAAACACTACCATCCGGTCTATAAACGACCGGTCGGAATTATGTGGCAACACTACTCGCTGTTTCCGCATCAAACGGTAGAAAAGCAACTGCGTTTTGCCTTCAACTGCGGCAAACGTGCTAAGACACTGCTTGAAGTGTTCGGTTTAGATGGTTTGCAGAATCGTTATCCGCATCAACTTTCCGGTGGCCAGCAACAACGTGTGGCTTTAGCGCGCACTTTAATGCGTTCGCCACCGATTCTGTTCCTTGACGAACCGCTGAGCGCGCTGGATATGAATACGCGGCAGCGACTTTTACAGTGGCTATATCAAGAACAGCAAGAGCGCCAATTCAGTCTAGTGGTTGCCAGTCATGACCCAAATGATTGGCGTAGCTTCGATTACGAAAACTGGCATTTGCAGGATGGGAAAATTGTGATTTAGGCTGATCTTTCTATTTTTGAAGTGCTCGCTGTTGCGAGCTATTTTTTATTTATCGTTATTTACTAAAGTAAATATAGTTTTAAAGGGGGTATTATGTTCCTGGCTCATTTCAATCAAAAGCGCCTAGCGGTATATGTTCAGAGGTTATTTTGGTTATCCGCGTTTACGGCTTCTTCGTCGTTCGCTAACTCGCAGGTTTTTACTTTAGGCAAAATTCAAGTCCAAGCCGAGACGCAAAGCATTGACGCTGAAAGAATTGATGTTGAACAGAGCTCCGAGCAGGGAGCAAGCAATGTCGGAGAGGTTATTGCAGAAGTTCCTGGAGTCACCTTGCAAGTTGGTGGCCGTCGTGCAGAGACACGTGCCAATATCCGCGGCTTTGATTCGAGACAGGTCATGCTGTATCTGGATGGTATTCCGATTCATGTCCCTTATGACGGAAATATCGACCTAAGCCGCTTTCAATTAGCAGACCTGAGTCAGGTAGAAGTGTCTAAAGGGTTAGGGTCTTTATTGGAAGGGCCTAACGCACTGGGTGGTTCCATAAACTTGGTTACTCGTAAGCCGGTTCAAGCATTTGAAGGCACTCTCGATTTTTCGATGGAGGCTGGTGAAGAAGGTTTATTTAAACATTCGCAAAACTTTCAAGTCGGCTCAGTTTTGAATGAATTCTTCTATTTGCAGGCTGGGATTAGTGCATTTGATGCAGATGATTTTCCATTGTCGGCTGACTATCAGCCGCAGTCCAATAATGGGACGGTTTATCAAGGGGAAGGAGAGCGCTTGCGATCCGGCTCGGAAAATTTAAGTGCCAATTTAAAACTTGGCTATACGCCTAATTCAACTGATGAATACTCGTTGAGTTTCTATCGTACCGAAGGCTCAAAAGAATCTAGCCCTTATGCAGGGACTGCGGATACGGTGCGTTATTGGGATTGGCCGCAATGGGATAAGCAGAGTCTTTATTATGTTGGTTATACTCAGTTCGGAAGTGGTCAGCAAGCTGCCTATATAAAATCACGGCTGTTCTATGATCAATTTGACAATGCGTTGAACTCTTATGATGACTCAGGTTATTCGACGGTAACTAAGGGGTATGCTTTCCGTTCGCAATATAACGATCAGAGTATTGGCGGCTCATTAGAAGGTGGTTTGCCGATTGCCAATCATTTATTAAAGGCGGCGCTGTTTGTTAAACATGACGAGCACAAAGAGCGCGACAACGATAGTGATAATGCCGACTTGGATAATCGTTGGCGAACTTTTCAGGCAGAAACTTATGCTCTCGGTTTAGAGGATCAAATTCAGCTGAGCCAAGAGACACGTCTGACTTTAGGCTACCGTTACGATCATTATGAATTAACCAAAACCGATGACGGTAATTCGGATACCGACCCTAAAGGCGCTCAAAATCAAGGTAATTGGCAGGCAAAGTTACATCATCGTTTAGGTAATCATGAATTATTGGCTGGCGTTTCGCTCAAATCGCGTTTTCCGGGGATGAAAGATCAAGTTTCCTATCGTCTGGGTCAGGCAATTCCTAACCTAGATTTGCAAGCCGAGACGGCATTGCACTATGAAGTGGGTATGGCCGGCCAATTAGGCAATACACGTTATCAGGCCAATCTGTTCTACGCAGACATTCGTGATGCGATTGAAACTATAGCTGTAGCAGATATTAATGATGTTTGCGGTGGCGATACTTGCGACCAAAACCAGAATGTCGGCTCAGCAAGTTCTAAAGGGATTGAGTTACAGAGTATGACGGCACTGTCTGATACTCTCGATATTGCTGTGAGCTACAGTCATGTGATTCGTGATTTGGCGGACAAAAATATCGTTGCGACCTATTCACCTAAAAATACGCTTAATTTGAAATTGGATTGGTATCCAAACCAGGCATGGCATTTCGGCTTGGACGGGCACTACCAGTCGGACAGCGAAACCCGATTTGATGGAACCCGTCCTACCGACCGTTTTAGCTTATGGAATTTGCGTGCACACTACCGAATTAATTCACAGTGGAAAAGTAATATTGTCTTAAAGAATCTTTTTGACAAAGATTACCAAATTGCTGAAGGCGATCCTATGCCGGGCAGAACCCTTTATGCCAATCTTCAATACCGTTTTTAGGAGATAGGCATGAGGTTGAATGGGTTTAAATTAAACAGATCAATTTTATCTGTTTCGGTGCTACTTGCTATGGCCGAAGTGTCTGCGGCGGAACAACTTGATGTGGTACAAGTCAATCCGGCCAAAGGCATTCAGACCGATGATGTGTATTCGGAACCGAAAAGTTTTACGCATAATACGCAGACTTTTACTCAAGAGTCGATGCGTGATTTACCGGTTGCAAATGCGTATGAAATGCTGGATTACGCAACCGGTGCTTTTATTCAGACTCAAGGACGAAAATCCCCGTATTTTGCCAGTATTCGTGCCGGCTCGAATCTCGGCATTATTATCGATGGCGCTTATTTACCGCCACCGGCCGCTTCGAAGGTGCTGATGCAATTACCGGTGACGGCAATTGATTCAATGACCATTGTGCGTGATGCCAGTGCTTTGAATCTTGGTCCGCTTACATCGATTATCGGCCCGATGACCAGTTCACGTACGGAAGGTTTTATTGTCATTAAAACTCAGAGCGGTTTCAAAAAACCGAATCGTGAGTTGCATGCCAAGGTTGGTTCTTATCGGCAGTTTGAAGTCGATACGAGTCTGTCTGGAAAATTCTCTGATGAAGTGGCTGGAAGAGTTGTTTTTGCCCATCAGCAAAAGCAGGGACCAAGCGATTATTACAATGATTATCGCCGAGACGTAGGCTTATGGAAGTTAGAGGGTTTGGGTGAAAATTATGATTGGCAGGTCAATTTTTTCCATGCGGATGGCGAGAAAGGCTTGCAACAAGGGCTAGATACGTCAGGAGTTAGCGACGCTAAGTGGCGTTATGATCCATTGAAAATGCGCATGATTAATGCCCAGGCGGGTTATTACTGGAATCAGCATAGTACGACTGCAGTTCGTCTGTCGCATACCCAAAGTGATGCGCTGTTACAGAAATACAGCCATTCTAATCCAGATGCCTATGCAGAAGAAAAAACCGAAGAAGAGTTTATTAATTTTGACCTAAGCCATGCCCTTAACCAGGAATTGGCTGGCGGTCAGAATTCACTTCGCTTTGGTTACAATTCTATGTGGTATCACAATCCAACCGGAATGTTGTATTACCCGGGTTGGGAGCGAAAAGAACAGATTCAAGCGCTGTATTTACAAAATGAATTTCGTCAACAAAGATGGTCGATCGATATGGGGCTGCGTGCTGATAAACGCACCATCGATAAAGGTTATGAGCAAATTGGCAGTCAACGCCGATTGATTGAAGATGTTGAGTTGGACACTTTGTTAACTGGAGCGCTTGGTGCAAGTTATCAGTTAACTCAACAGGATCTATTGACACTGCGCATTTTGTATACCGAACAGCAACCGGTCAGTGTTTATACATTAAATAACGATCAACTTGAGCAAGAGAACCGTTTACGCACAGAGCTGGGGTGGAGTCGTAAATGGCTTGTTTCGCCGTATTACAGCCTAAAAACCACGCTGACTGGTTTTCATGAGCGTCTAAAAAACGGCGCTTATGTGGCTGGTCAGGTTGATGACCCGCAAGATACAGAGAGCAAGATCAATGTTTATGATAATGCCAGCTGGACGAACAGAGGCTTTGAAATAGAAGTTGAAGGCGGGTGGGGACAGTTTAGTTACGGCGTGGCTTATAGTCGCGTATCGCCAGGCGATACGCCGACCGGTGTGGTTAATGTTCCAGAATCTCTGGTTCGTGCTCGAATCGGTTATCAAACTGAACCATGGCAGTTTAATTTAGGCGCACGCAATATGGATGAATTCATCTCTGCAAATAAAGCTGGAATGGGCTCGGCAGGCGGTTTTACTAGTTACGACGCTTCGCTTGGTTATCGTTTTAAACGCTCCGGGCTATCACATCATTTGGTTTTTTCAGCAAAGAATTTAACCGATCAGAAGTATGAAACTGTGTACGGCTTTCCAAGTGAAGGTCTGAATTTAGGAGTTGACTACTATGTTCGTTTCTAAACGTTTTACGCTGTCCAAGTTGTCCTATTTAACGGTCGTAAAAATGCCGGTTTTGTTTTGGCTGACTGTTGTCTTGTCTGTTGTTTTTTTGCTTTCTGTCTCTACGTTTGCCAAGGCGAGTACTTCGTCTTGCAAGATAGATGGTGTTGTTGAAAAGGTCTATGGTGCGAATCCGATTGTCACTTATATGTTAGTTGCGATGGCTCCAAGAAAACTGGTTGGCTGGAACTTTCCCGTTTCGCAGCAAGCGCGTGGTATTTTTCCTGATCAAGTCTTTGAAAAACCCGTTATTGGCGGCTGGTTCGGACAGGGACGTACGCCGAATATGGAAGAATTATTAGGTAGCCGTCCTGAGCTCATTGTGATGTCTGGAGCGATGGTTAATCCGAAGCGTCAGCAAGTCTTACAGAAAATGGGGGTGCCAGTTTGTCATCTCAATCTTGATCGCCTGAGCGATTTTCCGGATAGCTTCCGCAAGCTTGGAAAATGGTTACAGAATCCTACTAGAGGCGAAAAACTGGCCTTGGCAATGGAGAATCTACTCCAGCAACAAAGTCATTTAAAAGGCTTGCTCGCAGAACGGAACCTTCCAATAAAGACGGTTTATTATGCGCAAGATCCAAATGGATTGGCATCTGAATGTAGAGGCTCGATTCATGCGGAAGTTATTCCATGGGCGGGCGGTCTCAATCCCCATCTATGTCCTGCCGATCAAGGTAAAAATTCCCGTTATGGAAAGGTTGCGGTCAATATTGAACAGCTTCTGCGTTACAACCCAGATGCAATTGTGACTCAAGAACGCGCTTTTTATGAGCAAGTGTATCAATTGCCGAATTGGCAGAGTTTGCAAGCGGTACAGAACGGGCAGGTGTTTTTTGCACCGCAAGCGCCATTTCGTTGGTTGGATCGTCCACCATCATTTATGCGGATTTTAGCAGCGCAGTGGTTGATGCAGAAACTGTATCCACATGTCTCTGAAATTGCCGAAATAGACATCATTAAAACCGCGCAAGATTTTTTTTCATTATTTTTTCGAGTTGAATTAAGCCGCGAACAAGCGCAAATCCTACTTGAAGGAGGACAGCTATCATGAGAAACAAACCGATTCAATTAGGTGCGATGTTGCACGTGACTCCTGAACTTGGACAGTCGCCAACGGAGACTTATCAGAGCTTTACCGATCTAGTTCAGGATCTTGATCAGCTTGGCTTTGATCACGCTTGGGTCACTGAACACCATTTTAACGACATGAGTCTGACACCAGCACCAACCCAAATAATGGGGCATTTGTTGGCAAAAACTGAACAGATTCAAATAGGCGCAGCGGCCTTATTGATTGGCTTTCATAACCCGATTGCGGTTGCGGAACAGTTGGCCGTTTTAGAGACTCTTTATCCGAATCGGCTATTGTGTGGTTTCGCCAAAGGTGGACCGTTCGAATCACAAAACAGTGCTTTTAAAGCCGATAAAGATTTGAGCCGTGCGCGAATGATTGAGGCGTTACCGGCGCTGCTTGAATTATGGCAAGAACAAGGAGAGTGCTCCCATCATGGCGAACATTTTCAATGGCAGCAACTTAATCTACAGCCAAATGCAGGTATTGTTCCTAAGCAGTTATTTGTCGCTACCGGTGATGCTCAAACCATTGCTATGGCGGTGGAAAACGGTTTAGGTTTAATGGCTGCGCAATTCTGGGGAGTGGACAAGATTCAGCAGCAAATTGCACTCTACAAACACCATGCAAATCACTATTTTAGAGAAACGGTTAAGCCGCGCATGATGGCGGCTAGAGGTTTGTTTATCGACCAAAACTCGGCCGTGGCAAAGCAACGCGCTTTGGAGCATATCCGTATGTTTCGTGAGCAGAAAGCCAAGCATTGGGGTAAAGCTCCCGGGCCAATGGCAAAATTGCAACCAGAAGAAATTCTGAACCGAATGTTATATGGCTCTCCGGATGAGGTTTTGGATAAGGTTGCAGATCTCTTACAAAATGGTGTTACTGATTTGGTTCTTAATCCATTGACTCAAAATCATCGAGTGAGAACTGAGCAGTTGCATTGGTTCTACAATGAAATTTGGCAAGGGCTTTCCGGTTGTTTGCCAGCGAAGTCGGCAGCTGGCTAGGTGCGCAGTGTGCAATTGATAAGGACTTTTGTAAAAGAAGCCGCGCGGTGGCGAATTGTGATCCTACTTATTTTAGTGTTGGTGGCGAGTGGTTTCATTTCATTAAGTATGGGGCGCTATGATTTCGCACCGCTTGGCAGTTTAGCGGAATTGTTGAGGCATTTCGGCTGGCTTTCTGGTAAGGAAGATCCGATGATTGTCAGTATTCTGATGGATGTTCGTCTTCCCAGAGTATTGGCCGCCATGACGATTGGGGCTGCTTTAGCAATTAGCGGCGCTGCCTTTCAGGCTTTGTTTATGAACCCTTTAGTTTCGCCAGGTATTTTAGGTGTTCTATCCGGCGCGGCTTTTGGGGCTTCTTTGGGGATTTTGATTTCCGAAGAAATTTGGGTCATGCAGCTGCTTACTTTTCTGTTTGGTCTCCTTGCTGTGGGGATTGCTTTGCTACTGGCAAAGGGTGAGCTCAAGCAAAATATGATTATTTTGGTTCTCGGTGGAATGATTACCGGTGCCTTGTTTAGCGCTTTTCTGTCGATTATTAAATACGTTGCAGACCCATACAGTAAATTGCCGGCAATCACTTATTGGCTAATGGGATCCTTAGCGAATGTAAATGGTGACTTGTTATTTTGGCTGTTACCGATTGTATTGGTTGGTATTTTGATTTTGCTGCTACACGGCCATGTTTTGAATGTACTTAGCCTTGGTGATGATGAGGCTCGAACTTTGGGGATTGCTGTTGAACAGAAAAGAATGTTGATTATCGTTATTGCCACTTTGTTAAGCGCTTTAACCGTTACGCTTGGCGGTATGATTGGTTGGGTTGGATTAGTTATTCCGCACATTGTTCGTTTAGTGTTAGGTGCCGATAATCGTATTCTTTTACCTGTTTCAGCTTTGCTAGGCGCTATCTATTTACTTTGGGTTGATAACCTCGCACGAATGGCAATAAGCATTGAAATTCCGCTTGGTATTTTGACTGCGTTAATCGGCTTACCGGTTTTTGCTTGGGCGTTAAAGAATGCTAAAAAAGGTTGGCAAAATTAAAAAGTTCAATGTTTAAGGAAACGCAGAATAAATCCCAATGGCTTCAGGCAAAGTCAAATTTAGGTTAAGCAAGGCGTCTGTTTGCCGTCATGTCTCGACCTGGCAAAAACAGACAACACCGCTTAGACAAATTTTGCAAAGCTCGCCTCTAGCGAGGCCTTGAAGAGTCACTTCGTTGTTGGCGTTCTCAACCATAGCTCAGGCTATGCTTCTCAAACGCCGCCTAGAATATCTCTTCAAACTCCACGATGAAGTCAATGGGGACTTATTCTGCGTTTCCTTAGTTTAAAAGAAGAGATAAAGTGAATAACAAATTAGCTCCAATGACTGAGTTTAAAGTTTCTAATTTATGTGCGGCTTATGGAAGAAAACACGTTTTCAGTGGAATCAACTTCCGCTTGCAAAAAGGGGAAGTCGTTGCGCTTCTAGGGCCTAATGGATGTGGTAAAACCACTCTGTTGCGAACTTTACTGGCTTTGCATCCAAAAACCGAGGGAGAAATATGGTTCGCTGGAAAATCGATTGATGACTTATCGGTAAAACAGCGTGCTCGGATGGTTAGTTATGTACCGCAGTATCATAAGATGGCATTTGCCTATCCTGTATTAGAGATGGTTTTGATGGCAATCTATGGAGATAAAGCACCGTGGTTACATGCTAGTCAAGATGAAATTGCTCACGCCATGAGTGCATTAGAATGGATGGGGATCGCCGAGTTGGCGCATCGTCCTTATACTGAACTTTCAGGTGGACAAAGGCAGATGGTTCTAATTGCGCGTGCATACGCTCAAAATACACCTTTGATTATGATGGATGAACCAACTAATGGATTAGATTATGGGAATCAAATCAAACTGCTACAAAAAATTAACGCATTAATGGAAACGGGAAAAACAGTCCTGATGACGACCCATCATCCCGAGCATGCCCTGCAATGTTCGTCGAGGGCTATTACCATGAAAGATGGACATCTGCTTAGTGATGGCTGTCCTCTGGACGTATTGAAGGATGAAAAAATTCGTTCTTTATATGAGTTAAGCCATGATGACTTTTATGCTTACCGAAAACAGGCTTAGTGTTCCTTTATTTCGTTGGTTTTAAGATTAATAAGTCTCTGAATCTGTTGTTTGATTTCGGAGTCGTCCCATTCGATGGCGGCATTGACTGAGTAGCGGATTTGCCCGTTGGTGTCGATTAGGAATGAACTCGGGAAGGAGAAAATTTCGTAATCGGCGGAAACCTTGCCGTCTTGGTCTATCAGCACAGGAAAATCGACCTGAACTTGTTTAAGGAAGTCGCGGATGGTTTGTGGCGATTCTTTGAAATTAACCGAGACGATTTCAAACTGATTGCTATCATATGATTCCGCTAAGCGGTTCATCGATGGGATTTCTTTGACGCAAGGTGGGCACCAACTGGCCCAGAAATTCAGTAACACCACTTTGCCACGTTTGTCAGAGAAATTGAGCGATTCCCCGAAAGTATCAGATAACTCAAAATCAACTGCTGGCCGAGCTTCAATCGGTACCAGACCTTTTTTGCGTTTGGTCACTTCGACTGGATTTAGTTCTGCTGTTGCGATGAATGCGGTTTCATTTGTCGGTTTGGAAATACTTAGCCAGCGACCTAAATCAGTCACCAGTTTTTCACTAGCCTGCTTTTCCACTTCATTGGCGCTACGGCGCAAAAAATACCAGTCACGGACATTCGGTACTGACGCTAAGGTTACTTGGCTATTGTTGTTTTCCAATGCCGTAACCAACTCTGCGAGTTTCCATTTAAAAGTTCCTTCAGTTGGTTGCACAATGGTGATCGGTAGACTGCTGGCGGCAACAATCGGGAAGAGTTGCGGCGCATCACCGGCTTTTTCTGGGGCGTTATAAAGGTTTGGAAAGAACAACACGCTTTGTTGCATTTTGCCGTAGCCGTTTGTTGGCTGTTCAGCCAGTTGCCAAAGGCGTAAACCGCGCAATAACACCAAACTCATACGGCCTGTGCTGATGGGGATAAAAGTTTTTGCTTGGGTTTGCGCATGCGCTAGAACAGCGGCAATACCGTTGCCGTTTAACTTGCGGATATTGGTCGGGGAGCGTTCGATAAAGTAGGATTCCAGCAGGTCGATTTGCCAGATGTCATAGCCTTCGTCGTTAAAGCGGCTAACTAGGTGTTTAAAGGATTTGCGTTCCGCATAGCCTTCGGTAAACCAGATTAGCAAAGGTTTTTTAGCATCGGCAAAGGTCGCAGGATAGTCATGAACGGTGACTTCTTCGCCGCTTTCGGTTTCAAGGTTGAAGCTTTCCGCCTGCGCACAGCCGAGAAAGGTGGCGATGGAAAATGCGATGAAAAGGGCAAAAAGTTTGAAGTGATGCATTGCGAACAATCTCAAAAAGTTTTGCAGCAGTTTTACCATATTGTTGGCAAATTCGCTGTAAAACCAAGTGAGATGCATGTTGTTTGCACATTAGATGCTTTGCGGATGTCGGATTCTCAGTGTTAAAGCACTGGCTATAATAATCATAATTGCCGAAGCCATTAAACACGCTTCCATACCGGCACTTTGGTAGATATAGCCGGAAAGAACCGTGCCAGCTAAACGTCCGCCGGCATTCGCCATATAGTAAAAACCGACCTGTTTTGAAGTACCGTCTTCATCGGCATAGGCGACAATCAAATAAGAATGAACCGCTGAATTCAATGCGAACAGTACTCCGAAAATCAGCAGACCGATAACCAAAATGGTTTCTGGATTCATATTTAATGAATAAGCCATCAACAGTGGTACGGCGGCTAAAACCAGTGCCAACCAGAAAGCAGTGCGCGCAGTTGGATTGGTCTTTTTACCAACCAGCTTTGGCGAAGCGGCTTGCACAAAACCGTAACCGATAATCCAGATTGCCATAAAGGTGCCGATTTGTAGATGTGACCAGCCGAGAACGCTGGCGGCGAAGACCGGCAGCGCCACCACAAACCAGACATCACGCGCACCAAACAGGAAGAAGCGTGCCGCGGATAACCAGTTAATTGCTTCCGAATGCGAGAACATCTGAGCGAATTTCGGTTTGTTTTTCGACTTACCAAGTGAACCATCGAGTTTGAATAAGGAAATAGCCAGAGCGATAGCAAGCATGCCGGCCATAATCCACATTGCATTGGCAAACCCGAATAGTTCTAAAAGCAGAGCACCCATAAAGAAGCCGACGCCTTTCAGCGCATTTTTAGAGCCGGTCAATGCTGCAACCCAACGATACAGCTTGCCTTCACCGTCACTGGCTAAGGCTTTGACCGAACTTTTGGCGCTCATTTTATTAAGGTCTTTGGCGATGCCGGACAGGGCTTGCGCGACCATGACATACAAAACGCTGAGCCATTCGGTCGGCACCGTGAGCATCACTAGGGCGAGAATCTGAATCGACAAACCGATATTCATGGTGACATTCAAGCCGGCACGCGCGCCAAGCCAACCACCGAAAAGGTTGGTGACAATGCCGAAGAACTCGTAAAACAGGAACAATAACGCCAACTCTAAAGGGCTATAACCGAGCTGATAGAAATAAAGCAAGACCAACATGCGTAAAGCGCCATCAGTTAAGGTAAACGCCCAGTAGTTGCCTGTTACCAGAGCGTATTGTTGGGTTTGGTTCATGGCTATTTCCTATTCTATAGTGATTGATTTGCCTTACCGACTTTCATTGCCAGTTCCATCATACGCTGCATATAACCGATTTCATTGTCATACCAAGCCAGCACTTTAACGTGCGTGCCGTTGACCACACGAGTCGATGGCGCATCAATCACAGACGAGCAGGTTTCGCCTTCGTAGTCGACCGAAACCAGTGGCAGTTCTTCATAACCAAGAATGTCTTTAAGATAGCTCTCTGAAGCTTCTTTAAATAGGCTATTCACTTCTTCGACTGAAGTTGGTTTTTGCATCTCCATCACCAGATCGGTAAGAGAAGCGTTCATAAACGGAACACGCACAGCCAAACCATCTAAGCAGCCATTCAATTCAGAGAAAATCGTACCGATTGCAGAAGCAGAACCGGTTGAGGTTGGAATTAATGATTCAAAACTGGAACGCGCGCGACGCAAATCTTTATGACCGTGGTCGACCACTTTTTGGGTATTGGTGCGGTCGTGCATGGTGGTGATAGTACCGTGTTTGATGCCAATTTTTTCATGCAAAACTTTAATCACCGGCGCGATACAGTTGGTGGTGCAAGAGGCCGCGGTAATCAGTTTGTCTTCGCCGGCAACGAAAATATCGTCATTAATGCCCATAACGATATTCTTGATACCTTCTTTAAACGGTGCGGCAACGATGACTTGTTTAACGCCTTGGTCGAAGTAGGGTTGTACTTGTTGGCAGTTACGGAAAACACCGGTACATTCCAAAACGATATCGACGTCTAACGCTCCCCAATCAAAGTCTTCAAGATTCTTGTGCGAAGAGTAACTAATGGTCTTATCACCGATTACGATATTATTGCCATCTGCTTCGGCACGGTGCTTCCAACGACCATGTGCCGAATCGAAGTTCAGTAGATGTGCGGAGCCGATTGCATCGGTCGCGATTTCATTAATATGCACGAATTCGATGCCTTCCCAGTCAAATGCTTGGCGTAAGCCAAGACGTCCCATGCGTCCAAAACCGTTAATTGCGACACGAATCATAAAGGCTCCTAAAAATCTTCTATATAATAATTTCATCTAAACGAATTGAATCTATATCCGTTTATGCGGATTGATGTAATATAGCAAAAAGCCCTTTATTAAAATAGAAACTTTTATGACAAATTCCCAACAACTTGAGCAATATGCGCATTTTCATAAAGCGATGGCGGAACCGGTGCGTTTAAGAATCTTGGCACTGTTAAGCCAACAGAAATCGCTTTGTGTTTGTGATTTGGTGTCGGTACTTCAGTTGTCGCAGAGTACCGTTTCTCGGCATCTTTCATATTTAAAGAATCATGGAATTGTCGAGTCATGGCGAGAAGGGAACTGGATGCACTATGCGCTGTTGAATGAGCATCCGTTTCAAGCGGTGGTGGCGGAATCGATGCGGGGGCTGAGCCAGTTAGATTTAATCAAAGAAGATTTGAGCGCCTTGGAGAAATATCAACAATCGCCAAGGCAGTGTAATCTCTAAATTTACATTGAAGCTTCCAGCTTCAGGTAAGTACGATTCAGGTTTTGTTTGTGCCATGAATCGTAGTGTTCTAGGTGCTTGAACTCCGGCCAGTCTGAGTTTTCTGAAACCGCTGAATTAACGCCAGCAAAATCTTCTGCTTGAGCAGTCATTTTTTCAACTAACTTTTTCAGATAATCACCGGTTTCTGCATCGGCTTGTTTCCAGTCAGACACCTTGCCATGCCCCGGAACAATATATTCGGAAGGAAGTTGACGCATCTGTTGGTAAGCTTCGTTCCAAGTCACAGGATTAGACCAAGGATGCACGCCAAGCATGCGGTCAAGATAGACAATATCTCCGGTAAATAACACCTTTTGTTGTGGCAACCACAAGACTGAATCGCCGGGAAAATGAGCATCACCGTAATAATTTAACTGCATTTCAACCCCACCAATGGTTAAGCTGTTTGAAGCTTCTTCCAGTACCACATCAGCCGTTTTCATCTGCACGCCTTTCAAAGCAGGTACTTTAGGTAATAAACGGTCAAGCTGCTGGTTAAACATCTTCGCTTGGGTTTTTACGCTCTTTTTAAAGGCATAAATTTTCGCGCCTTGTTTAGAGAAATAATCATTCCCCAACCAACGGTGATCTTGGCTGCCGATATTGATAACCGCAACAATCGGTTGATTTTTAATGCCTTTGGCAATCGCCTCCAGTTTTTTTGCCGCCGCGTCGCCTGCTCCAGAGTCAACTAAAACCCAACCGTCGGCCGTATCGATAAAACCGATATTATTGTTTAAGCCCAAATTCTCTGGTGTGCGGTCGGTGATTGGTCCGACATAGGCGTAAACACCATCTGCTACTTTCTGAGCGCTGAATTCCATTGCTTGACTAGCAAAAGAGATAACCGCCAATCCTGCTACCAACAGGTAGCGATATAGTTTGTTCATAAAGTTCTCCTAAATTCAGAAAAGTTTAAATAGGCTTTAAAATTCATTTTACCTATGATCAATTAAACCAAATAACATGCCAAAAAACATAAATTCTAAGTTATTGATTTTAAGTGAAAAAATTATATTCAAATAATGCTAGGTCATGCAAAATGCAAAACCATTGCATTTTGCAATTCCGAAAAATTAGATCATTTTTGCTACTTGAAATACTGAAAATGAAAAATGCCGGAGGTTTACCGGCAAAGCTTTAGGAGGAGTAAAAATAAAATGGGGCAATGAAACGTGCCCCATTATCTGAAACCCCTGTTTATTTTTGATTAACAGGAGATTTCGGATCCATTAAAAAAGCCATGATATCGGCAATTTGTTTACTGCTTAATACATTATGTACGCCAAATCTAGGCATGCCAGAACATGCATAAAAAGCATGTGCGTTATATATTTTTTCGTAGGTGTATTTCATCATGGCATCATTTGTACCGCGTTTGCCGTAACCAGTGAGTTTCGGGCCTAAATTGCCCGCAGCCGGTTCAGATGGTGACAGTGCATGGCATGCATAGCAGTTGCCGCCGTTTGGTTTCTTTTTTGGGTTATCCGGTTTAATTGTCCCTATTCGCATACCGTAGCCGCTTTTGGCAAGGTCTTCACCTTGTTTCCAATCACCAAGTTTAATGCCTTCTTTCGGGTATTCAATGAGCGCTCTGTTTAGCTCTTTAATTCGTTTTGCTAACGCTTCTGTAGGCTTGTCTTTATAGGCTGTGCAAACTTTCATGCTATAGTCTTGCACCAAGCGTTTCCGTTCTTCTGGTGTTGAGCGGGTCCAACTTTCTTTGACCGCTTGTTCTGCTGATTGTAATGTTTGCGAGTCAAAATTTGCGCCTTTAAATTCTCCAGCATGTGCATTTACACTCGTTAAGGCTCCCACCCCTGCAAGTGACAAGGTACTGTATCTAATAAAATTAATAATTGATTTTTTCATCTCGTATTCCTTACTCAGTTAATCACAATGAGAAATTAGCGTTTGATAGAAGGCACTTGAATGACTCCGCCCTCGGACTGTTTGGTCATAAACGTAATCAAGTCCACCGTAGCTTTAGAACCGAAATCCACATCAGGTAACCTCATCTGCCAGTGGCAGTCCCACATACGATTCTGCATGGTTCTTACCGTAGATTTGGATACGCGGTATGTTGGCCAAGAAGGAATTGTTTCTTTATCGTTGTATGCGTTGTAAAGCGTCTGCAAACGAATCCGTTTGCCGTCAGCAGCATGGCAGGTTGCACAAGAAAAATCCATCGTACCCGAACGACGCCAGAAAAGCGCTTCACCAGTTTTATAAGACTCCATTTCTTTAGGATGAGCCAAGCTTAATTGAAATTTTTGACCGTTTGATTGCGCCGCAACAAAAGCAACGATTTTTTCCATTTCGGAATCTTTGCCTTTTTTGGGATTTGAGAAAGCATTTTTGATAATGCTATCTTTATTCTTACCTTGCAAAGTAATCATGCAATGCATTAATCGGGCTTCTAGATCCATTACCTGATTGATGTCGGCAAAATATTTAGGTAATTCTGCATACACTCCTTCGACGACCCCTGAGCCTTTTCCAAGATCACATTTTTCTAAACTGACGTTTTTAGGGCCGGCTTTGGCATAAAATAAATCTTTACCGTCATCCACCCAGAAGTCTCCTGGACTATCTTCCAGCATAGCACGGTAATCTTTTACACTCGCCTCTTCAGCCAGCGCAGAAAAACTCAAACCTGTACCGATCACTCCCATTAATAAGAGCTTTGTTAGTTGCTTCATTTGAATACCTCTATCTTTTATTTTTCTATCTGCATATCTAATCTTTAAATCAGATATGGAAAATATAGAGAAAATATCATGCCAAATGCGATGGGCGATAACTTATTGATATTTTTAGGGAATAATGGGGTGGGTGTGTTTTTATAATGCGTGGTTTTGCAAACAGTCGTGCAAATTGCAAGGCAAATTGGAATTGGCTAATAATACAGGGGAGGGCTGTTTGGCACGCTTCCTAATCGCAAGTTTTTGTCGGCACCAATCGCTTGAAGTGCTCGTAAACGGCAAAACAATTAATAACTTTTGTGGGTAATATTATGCGTCTTTTTGTAATTTTCGGTAAAGTGTCGATGGGTCAATCCCTAGTTTTTTGGCGGCTAAACTTTTATTTCCGCGGCAAGCATCTAGGGCGTGTTTAATCCAAAGCATTTCCACCTCTGCTAAAGTCGCATCTTCCGGTAATTTAGCTTGTGAAGTTTGCAATCCCGGAATTTTACTTCCATGTAATTCACTGGGTAGGTGAGAAATTTCAATCGTGTCGCCGCCTGCTAGTACGACTGCTCGTTGAATGATGTTCTCCAACTCTCGAATATTTCCAGGCCAGAGATAATTTTTGAGTGCTTCGATGACTTTTGGGGAAATACTATAAATGCGTTTATTAAACCGGCGGGCATAATTCGAGACGAAATATTCAGCTAATGCCGATATATCTTCTAAACGCTCCCGCAGAGGTGGCAGCTGAATTGGAAAAACATTAATTCGATAGTACAAATCTTCACGGAACAGACCTTGCTCAACCAACGATTTTAACGGCTGATTCGTTGCAAAGAGTAATCTGACATTGACCTTTATCGTCTTATTTCCGCCAACACGGACCAGGGTTTGATTTTGCAAAAAATGCAGTAATTTGGCCTGCACATCCAACCTTGTACTATTAATTTCATCAAGCAAGAGGGTTCCTCCGTTAGCCAGCTCTAAAAGTCCTATTTTGCGTGTAGCTGCGCCTGTAAAAGCCCCTTTCTCATAGCCGAAAAGTTCCGATTCAACCAGATTTTCCGGTACTGCTGCGCAATTAAGTTCAAAGTAAGGACCTGTCGGATTGGTACCAAGAGTGTGAATTGAACGTGCCATCACTCCTTTTCCTACCCCGGTTTCTCCATAGATAAGTACAGAAACATCAAGTGGCGCAACTTGTTCAACTTGTTGCAAAACCTGCTGCATTGCCGCAGACCTAGCGACCGGGATTTGAGTTTTGCTTTCTAGCTGCTCAATTCGCGTTTGCATCTGCTGCATGCGCAGGCGCTGAGAGATGAGCTCTTGCAGACGGGTCAACAAATTTTTCACTAGTTGAGTTTCAAACGGCTTGGTTACCAGATCAAATAATCCGAACTTAAACCCTTCAATCGCATCTTGTAAACTCGCGTAACCGGTCACCATAACGACCTCAGTGTCTTGATTGATTGCTTTAACGGACTCAACCATTTGCAGGCCACTCCCGTCCGGCAGGCGCAAATCGGTAAACAAAACATCGGGTGGAGATTGTTTGATTGCATGAAACCCTTCTTGGATACTCAAACAGTAACTGGCTTGAAACCCCTGACTTGAAGCAAGTTCACACAGTAGCTGCGCCATATCTGCATCATCTTCAATAACGAGAAGGGAAAACTGGGTCATAACTTAGGTACCTTTAAAATGAATTCACTACCGAGATGGTCACTTTTCACCAATTCAACCGAACCATTCATCTGCTGCATCATGTTTCTCGTCAAATACAGTCCTAAACCGGAGCCGCCATTACTGTCTTGCTCTTGTATTAATTTTGTGGTGAAAAAAGGTTCGAAAATTTGCTGTTGTTTTTCTTTTGGAATGCCATGACCATCATCACAGACATGAATTTTCCAATAGGTTTCTTCTGAATTTGATGGCGTAATCGACAGCCAGATATTTTTCGCCTCGGCTTCCATACTATTGCTAATAAGGTTGAATAAAATTTGCTCCAAAGCGCTCTGATCAACGATAGCAAACGCTTTTTGGGGCGCGGAAAGTTGTAATTCGATATTAGACTTACGCTTTGTTACCGGACGCATTAGGTCGATGATGTTTTGGCAAAACTCCACCAATTCCAATTTTGTGGGCTCTAGGATAGGTGGTTTTGCAGCCGTCAGTAGACTTTTGACAGAATCGGCGCAGCTTTTTGCTTGTCTTTCTATCGTATGTAAACGCTGTTGCAGTCCGGAATCTTCGGTCTGCAATAATGCCATTTGGGTATAGCCGATAATATTTGCCAAGGGTGTATTTAAATTATGCGCTAATCCGGCAGCCATTTGTCCCACTGTGGCTAAACGCTGACTTTGGCATAAATTCTGAGTCGCTTGAGTGGCAAATTGATGCGCTTGTTCTAACGATTTTATATGGTGCCGTAACGCTTTTTGCAGTTCGCGTATTGCATGATTCAACACCCCTAGCTCCGCAGGCAGATCGGATTTAAACTCAAGAGTCTCATAAAATATTTTTTGTGTGGAGTTCAAATCTTCAGATAATTGTTTAATTGGGTTAACCAAATGCCGCAAAAGCAGTTTTTTGACGGCATAGAGTAAACTCACCAAAATTACAATCAAACCGACCACCAATAGTAGAAATAGCTGAGAGAGTGTTTTTTCTATGGAGTCTTTTGTAAATGTCAGGGTAATCATTCCGACTGAGTGATTGAAAAAAGACAGAGGGTGTTGGACTTGTAGGGTTTTCTCTGCTGAATGAGAGCCGTTATTCACTTCTGTTAACACTTGGTTTCGGGCATTTTCGATACGAAGTGCCACCAGATCGCGGTCATTCTCAATAAGATCACTGGCCATGCGCTCAATGACAGTGTATTCCTGCAACATGACTGCATCCAATGAGATCGTGGCGACTTGTTTACCTAACGCCTGTGCCTTGCGCTCCAAACTATTTTCTAAAATATGGGAGATTAAGTAATATCCAGCGGCACCTAGCAAAAAGATAATACCAATTAACCCAATTCCCAAATAAAAATTTAGCAGGCCGGTCAGCGTTTTTGGTTGCCAGCTATTCATAAAAACCCATCTATATCTTTTTGGTTGTAGGATCTAATTATCACACAAATCAAGGCAGAGAAAATAAAAGCAAAAAGGCCGGCATATAGCCGGCAACGATTGCTCTTTACAAAAAAACAACAGTGAGAAAGGAGTAATCAGCCTCAATGGCAAAAATGGCATCTTTTACCATGGGATTCGGGCTTAATAACCAAATTTAGCATCAATCCCTACAGTGAATGTACTGACTTCTTCAACCCCTCGTTCATAACGAGACCATCCAAGAACAAACGCAGACTTTTTAGTCAACATATACTTACCGCCTAGGCCAATCGTGGAGGCATCCTCTGTTTGGCTGTAAGCATTGTCAGAACTCGCTTTGTTAACACCATAACTTGCTGTTAAAAGACCGTTTTTACCGATTTTTTGCGAAACAATTGCAAAAATGTTTTCGCCGAGATTAATATCAGTTGCGTCTTCATATAAACCGGCAAGAGTCGTTCCCGAACCCAATTTGTATTGGACAGTGAATTGCATAGAGCTTCCGTTTCTAGCCGCTGTTGCTGAGGTGGCTCCAGGATTATTATCACTTTCAAGGTTCATATAATCTGCGGTTAATCTTAACCCGTCTTTTGAGTATTTAACTCCAAACCCCGAGGCAGAACCACCTTCCATTGCAGCCAGCTTACCGGAGTTATGTAATGCTGAAGTATTAGCATCACTTAAGAAAGAATAGTGAGCATTTAACTGGATACCGTTGAATTTAGGTGTGACATACTCAACCGCGTAGTTGAAGTAATTTGAGTTTAGATTAGAAGCTCCTTGCTGACCACTTTGACGTGCTTGTAAAACGTGGTCAGTCCAAGGATCAATTTTGGTGTAGCTCGATTTATAACCAGTTGTTAAACGCCCCATACGGAATTTACCAAACTGTTTATTATTTAAACCGGTATAAGCTTCTCGGACATAAATCTGATTAGGGTCAGTCGCGGCATCGCCATTTTCACCAACGGTTTTATACTCTGCTTCAAGTTGATAAATTAGTGATGTATTCGCTAAAGTCGTATCTAAACTACCCTTCAAGCCAAATCGAGAGGCATTACTTTTAAGCTCAGTGCCTTCTGTTCTTCCAGGTCCTTTCGCATCGGAATTATCCAAAGAAATATTTGCCTGACCATAAAACTTCATCACATCCTCGGCCATAACCGGTGTTGAACATAAAGCGCTTGACATTGCGGCCACTAAAAATGGATAAGTAAACTTTGAATTCATATTTTTTCCTCAAATTAGATTAGAGCTAAATTATTTGTAATTTTTTATAAATAGCCGTCACCATAGAGGAAAAAATGTGCCAACCGTAACTTGTTGAAAAATATGGTTATTGTTCAGGTGTCGTATTTGCGAACTGCAACTACTCTTGCATTATGCAAGATAAATAAGGAGGTCATAATGTGCTTAATACCAGTCAATGAAATAATGACTTTGTTCTCGAATTAAGCTTCTGTTTTAATACTTAAGAGTTAGTCAATACAAGAAGCCTCTGAAAAAAGGAGACGAAAAAAAGCTGAAAGTGTTTCTTGTGTTTAACTGAGAAATAGAGAATGAAATTGGGGGCGTGGGCATCTCTAGTGCAGCACAAACCTTAAAAATTCAATCGGAGATAAAATTTGAAGCAATTTTTGATTTTTTTACTGTTCAGCAGCACTGTTTATTTAAGTGCTTGTGATATCTCAGAGTCCGAACAGATCACCTCTAAGAGTGCCACACCTTCAGAACCGCCGTTTGTTCTAACTGTGCTCCCTTATGATGTACCGACAAAGTTACAACAACATTTTACTCCGCTCCTAACGTATCTCAGCCGTGAATTACAACGCCCAGTCACACTCTATGTTGCTAGTAGCTACGAAGATCAAATTTTGAAAATTGCACAGAATAAAGTCGATTTAGCGTACTTAGGCCCCAGTAGTTTTGTAAGGACCTACGATCGTTTTGCGGACGAAAACGGTTTAAAAATACAGCCGATTGCTACAGAAGCTCCGTATGAAGGGGCCGTAGTCGTGCATAAAGACAGCCAAATTACCCAAATTAAAGAGTTAAAAAACCATACCTTTGCGTTTGGCGCCTATCAATCTTATGCCGGTCATTTTAAAATTCGCGAAGAGCTAAAAAAACAAAATGTGAGTTTGTTTGACTTAAAGCTCTATCGCTTTATGGGACGCCATGAGAGGGCTGTTATGTCGGTCGCTTATGGTGAATTTGACGCTGCTGCGTCTTCAGCGGGAATTGCTCGTCGAGTTGAAAACCTTAACTACCCGATAAAAACTATCTTCACGACTGAAGAGTTGCCCCCGATTGTTATCGCTGCTTCACCTAAAATGGATGCCGCAACGGTACAGCATTTAAAACAAATGCTATTAAATCCAGACTTTGAAGGGCAAGAGGCCATTACTTTGTTTGCCCCAGAAGGCACATTTTATCCTTTCAATAATCGCCTCTATGATCCAGTGCGAGAAGTGATTAAAGAACTTGAACAATAAAAAATCGGATAAAAAACAAGGGGATATAGGACTTTAATAACTAAGGTCTTCGTTTTATAACCAGCTTTGAATCATGTCTTTACTTGGAATGCCACCGGAATGAAGTACTTGTTCGTTAATCACCACCGCTGGCGTGCTCATCACACCATAAGCGGCAATTTCGGCGACATCTTCAACTTTGCTGATTGTGATCTTAACGCCTAGCTCATCCGCGGTGGTTTGAATTAATTTGACGGTGTTGTTGCAACTTGCACAGCCGGTGCCGAGAACTTTGATTTCGAGCTCGTTGCCACAGCAGTTGGTTTTTTTCTCTTCTGGTTGAGAGCCGCAACAACTGGTTTTTTCGGCTTCCGAACAGCAAGATGATTCTTTTACCGGTTTTGCCGGAGCAGGTCGACTTGCACAGCTCCCGCCGGGACAGCATTCGCCGGTTTTGGAAAGTTTGCCGACTAACTCTGCCGGGCACCAGCCGGTAAAGGTTGCTTGCAAGCCCATAAAAGCCGGCAGGATGGCTAACCATAGCCAGTTGGCCGACCATAAATCGGTCTGCCCGCTAAAATGCGCCAGTGTAATGCCAATCAGAATTAGCAGTGTCATTAATCGAATCATTAAATTGCCTTTCATAACCACTCCTTTGTGCGATTAAACGAATAAAAAGTTAAAACCATAGCCGACCAGAATAAAGGCGACCACTAATACCGCTATGAATATGGCTAGCGCCGGCCAACGGATTACCTTGCGAAGAATCAATAGTTCCGGCAGTGACAAGGCGGCGATACTCATCATTAGCGCCAAGCTGGTACCAATCGGCACGCCTTTATTGAGCATGGCTTCAATCAACGGGATAACGCCGGTAGCATTTGAATACAAAGGAACTCCGACTAACACTGCCGCGGGCACGCTCCACCAGTTTTCCGTGCCGCTGAGGTAAGTGCTGACCCAAGCTTCCGGCACATAACCATGAAAACCCGCGCCGAGAGCAATGCCGATAAATATCCAGTGCCAAATTCGTGTAACGATGACTTTGACTTCGTTCCAAGCAAAGTTGTGACGTTCTTTAAAATGCCCTTTAAAAGCGGCCTGTTCTTGTTGCTGTCGAATTTTGATATCCCAAACATAAGACTCTACCCAGCGATCCGGTTTGAACCATTCGATAATGACTGATCCGAGATAAGCAACGGTGATGCCGGCTAGAACATACAACAACGCTACTTGCCACCCTAATATCGTGAATAGAAGCACAACGGCAACTTCATTAATCATTGGGCTAGCAATCAAAAAAGCAAAGGTGACGCCGACCGGAATTCGGGCTTCAACAAAACCGATAAACAGTGGCACGGAAGAGCAGGAGCAGAAAGGGGTGACACTACCCAAAATAACGGCAAGAGAGCGCGCTTGCCATTTAGGCCGTTGAGCGACAAGTTGGCGAACTTTTTCGGTTGAAACAAAGGCTCTAAGCAATCCCATTAAATAGATAATCAGCACCAACAAGAAGAAAATCTTCAAAGTGTCCATGATGAAAAACTGCACAGCGGTGCCTAGCGCGTTTGCTGGGCTTAGGTGCAATAACTCAAAAGCGATCCAATTACCGGTTTGCTCAAACATGCTGACTCACTTCGTCAAGAATTCTATTTTTATTACTATATCCGGATTAGCGGATTTACTCAAGAGTGTTCAGTGACCCTAGATGTTAATTGGTAACCGCTAAAAACTTTTACTCTTAGTCAGTCGTAACTACTTGAAGTCAATGAGCTTATTCTTCGTTTTCTTAGGCAAGTGGCTGGTTTTATTGGTGATAAGGCTGTCCTATTTTTGTAGTGTGATTGCTATCAGGAATAGCTAAAAGAGTAAATTTATGCACGGCATGTAAATAAAGTTTTACAAATGGTTTTATCCATAAATTAACCTCAGATAATTTGCTGTAAATTTCAATCTGTATCCTATTGCGTATAAGTACGAATGTGTACTTTGCTCACCCTCGTAAGAGTAGGGTAAAAGAAATATAAAACGAGTTGGTTACGGAATAGACCAACCTAAGGAAACACAGAATAAGTCCCCATTGACTTCAGCGAGGAGTTTGAAGAGATAAATTCTAGGCAGCGTTTGATAAGCATAGCCTTAGCTATGGT
>NZ_JAGETV010000009.1 GCF_017571465.1 Thiomicrorhabdus marina
ACCCTTTTTTTCACTTTTTTCGCAAAAATAACAAAAAAATTCAAAAACAGTGCCAACCCGTCCTTTATACCCACAAACTCACACCTTATCCACAGAGTTTTCCACAAAACTAACTCATACCTACCCTTTCACTCACACATTCTCTAACCCAGAAATGCAAAAAGCCGCTTATTCATAGCGGCTTTTATACAGAGAGCGATGATTTAGCTGTTAACTAATCGTTACACGGGCAAATTTACGCTTCCCAACTTGGTATACCGAAGTGGTATTAGCAGGAATAACTTGACGCGAGTCATCAACTTTTTCTCCATTGATTCGTACTGCACCCTGCTTAGTCATACGGTGTGCTTCAGAAGTGGTTTGCACCAAACCGGATTCTTTAAGTAAGTTCGCTAACGGCAACTCACCTTCAAGGGTTACTTCAGGCATATCATCTGGAATAGCATTTTTAGAGAATTTGGTTTCAAAATCTTTTAGTGCAGATTCAGCCGCTTCTTTATTATGGAAACGCGCAATCAATTCCATTGCTAGTTTGACTTTAACGTTACGCGGGTTTTCACCATCGGCTACAGCTTGCTTTAAACCTTCAATCGTTTCCATTGATTCAAAAGACAGTAATTCATAGTAACGCCACATTAATTCATCAGAAACCGACATGACTTTACCGAACATATCATTCGGTTCATCTTTAATACCGATGTAGTTACCTAGTGACTTAGACATCTTCTGCACACCATCCAAACCTTCAAGAATTGGCATGGTTAAAGTACATTGCGGTTTTTTACCGTAGTGCGATTGCAGAGTTCGCCCCATTAATAGATTGAACTTCTGGTCAGTACCACCTAATTCAATATCGGCATCCATCGCGACGGAATCGTAACCTTGAACCAATGGATATAGGAATTCATGAATCGCAATTGGCGTACCAGACTTATAACGATCTTCAAAATCGTTACGCTCCAGCATACGAGCAACGGTTTGTGTCGCCGCCAGCTTGATCATATCCGCCGCAGACATTTCACCCATCCACTCTGAGTTAAACATGACCGTGGTTTTTTCCGGATCAAGAATTTTGAAGACCTGCTCCTTATAAGTCTCGGCATTCTTTTCAATATCTTCCGCTGACAATGGTGGACGCGTCGCACTTTTACCGGTTGGGTCACCAATCATTGCCGTAAAATCACCGATTAAGAACAATATTTCATGCCCTAAATCTTGGAACTGCTTCAACTTATTAATTAGAACGGTGTGACCTAAGTGCAAATCCGGTGCTGTAGGATCAAAGCCGGCTTTCACTCGTAACGGCTTGCCGCTTTCTAATTTTTCGATTAATTCTTTTTCAACCAGAATCTCTTCTGCGCCACGCTTAATAATGGCTAATTGTTCTTGTACTGTTTTCATTTCTATTCAAATCAAATTTAGTTTTTTTAAAATTCTGTAAACCTATACCGCGCTGCGAGAAAAATCCAACAACACAGAGATTGCCCAAAAAGACTTTGCTAACCGCACAACACGGTATCTGTATTTAGTTGCAACTTGCCTGTCATTTCCGCAACTGAATTGTAACCATGCTGCTGCATATATTTGGCAATGCCTTTATTCACCTTTTTTACAATCAAAGGATCTTTCGCCACCGCAGTACCGATCGCCACCATCGACGCGCCGGCAAGGAAAAACTCAATTGCATCTTCGGCTGATGCAATCCCGCCTAAACCGATAATCGGAACATTATGCTGTTTTGCAACCTGATAAACCTGATGCACTTTTAATAACGCAACCGGTTTAATCGCCGGCCCAGACAAACCACCTTGGTTATTCCCTAAAGTCGGCTTGCGTGAATGCACATCAATCTGCATGCCCATTAAGGTATTAATCGCAGAAAGCGCGTCCGCTCCGGCATCAATCACTCGGCGCGCACCTTCGGCAATATCGGTTTGGTTAGGCGATAGCTTCACAATCAGCGGTTTAGTCGTATTAGCACGACAGGCCTCAACCACGCGGGCAGCCATCTCAGGATCATTACCAAAAGCGGCACCACCTTTTTTAACGTTTGGACAAGAGATATTAATCTCCATTGCCGGCAGTGCAGTTTGATCAAATAGACGAACCACTTCGGCATATTCTTCAATCGAAGAACCGGAAACGTTAATGATATATTGCGTATCGCTCATATTCAGTTGCGGCAGATATTTCTCAATCACTTCGCGCGCACCCGGGTTTTGTAAGCCAACAGAGTTCAATAAACCGCTCGGCGATTCCATCACTCGTTCCGGCTTATTGCCCAATTTTGGCTCAAGCGTAGTGCCTTTTAAAAACACCGCACCGACATCCTTATTGGAAAAGCCATAGACAGACGGGTATTCTATGCCGTATCCTGCGTTACCCGAGGCCATGGCCACAGGTGATTGGCATTGCATGCCGCAAATATTGACTGACAAATCCATACAGATGACTTCCTAATTATGTTGCATATTATTCTTTATGAGCCGGAGATCCCACAAAACACTGGCGCTTTAATCCGCCTAAGTGCCAATATGGGCGCGCATTTACATCTAATCCACCCAATCATGTTCGATTTAAGTGAAAAGAAAGTACGCCGTGCCGGCCTTGATTACGGTGAACTGGCCAATGTTCATGAACACGCCAATCTACAGGCTTGCCTTGATGCCATTCAACCGAATCGGGTTTTCGCCCTCACCACAAAAACCACTCGTTATTATACCGATGAAAAATTTGTCGACGGCGATGCGTTTTTATTCGGGCCGGAAAGCCGTGGACTTCCGAAAGAAGTTATCGAAAGCCTACCATTTGAACAGCGCCTGACTATTCCAATGGTGCCGGGCGGTCGTAGCCTTAACCTAGCGAATGCAGTATCAGTAATGGCCTATGAAGCATGGCGACAGCTCGACTTTAATATGAGCCTAAATTAAGTTTGGGCGAAAAACGTCCTCACTCTGTGTTGCAAATCGTTCATTTAGACAAACTAAACATCACTCTTTGCGCCTTGATTGAGAAAGTTTTTCATCCCAAATACAAAAGTCTAAGCACTCAAAACCGATTTATAAAAGTTATTCGGCTTCCGCTTTACCATCTCGCGCCAATAAAGCTTGTGCCGCTTGCTGAGGGCTAATATCACCTTCAATTAGACGATATACCTGCTGCATAATCGGCAAGTCTAGTTCCAATTTTTCCGACAACTGATGTACCGCACGAACCGCTTTGACCCCTTCGACAACCTGACCGATATTTTCAATCACCGCGTCGACTTGCGCACCGGCTTGCGCCAGTTGATAACCGAAACGACGATTACGCGATAAATCATCGGTGCAGGTCAAAACCAAATCGCCTAAACCAGCCAAACCCATCATGGTTTCAGTGTTACCGCCAAGCGCCTGACTTAGACGCATCATTTCCGCCATACCACGTGAGATTAAAGCGGCACGGGCATTTGCGCCTAAGCCTAAGCCGTCCGAAACACCGGTGGCAATCGCCATAATATTCTTATAAGCGCCACCCACTTCAACACCAACCACATCGTCCTGAGTGTAGATACGAAAATTATCATAGTGAAACGCTTGCGCCCAAAAATCCGCTTCATCGCTGCTTTTGGATGCGCTGACCATCGCAGTCGGCAAACCATGCGCCACTTCTTCGGCAAATGTCGGGCCGGACAAAACCGCTAAAGGTGTATCTTGTCCCAAAACCTCTTTCGCCACTTTATGCAACAGCAGAAGCGAATCCGGCTCAAAACCTTTGGTTGCCCAAGCAATATGCGGACGTTGGACAGCAAGCAACGGTTCCAACTGTTGCAGCACTTCACGAAAGACATGACTCGGCACCACCAATAAAACGCCATCGACTTCAGAAACCGACTTGGCTAAATCAGCAGTAACCTGCAAGCTTTCCGGAAACGGACACCCTTTCAAGTAACGCGCGTTTTCACGGGCAGTGCGTAATTGCTTGGCACTCGCCTCGGAATGACTCCAAAGCGTGACCGAATGACCAACACGCGCTAGGTGAATCGCCAAAGCGGTTCCCCAAGCACCGGCACCCAAGACCGCAATCTTTTGCATGGTTTGATTCATTGAGCGCGTGAAACCTTATTGAGCAGTCGGTTGTTCACCTTGCTGGCTTTGCAGATGGCTATGGTACATCGCATCAAAGTTAACCGGCTCAAGCAATAGCTGCGGGAAACCACCACGCTGCACCAGATCGGAAACCACTTCACGTGCGTAAGGGAATAGTGTGTTCGGACAACCGGCACCCAGCAAATACCCCACTTCCGCATCTTCAAAACCTTTAATGGTAAAAATACCTGCTTGCTCAACTTCGCAAAGGAAAGCAGTTTTATCTTCTACCTTAGTGGTTGCCGTTACACGAACGACAACATGGTAGACATCATCACCTAACTTTGAACTTTCAACATTCAAATCAACCGACAACTGTGGCTGAAAATCAGTGGTAAAAAGTTCTGGAGTATTCGGAGACTCGAAAGAGATGTCTTTGGTATAAATTTTTTGAATCGAAAACGCTTGTTCTTGTTCAGACATAATGGTTCCTAAAAAATTAAATTTTCACCTTTGCAGGCACATAAAAATTTCGCTTCGCTACAAAGCACAAAGGCAAGCGTTAAAGCTTGCCTTAAAATTCAATAAACGGTTACTTATGATCTTAGCCGTTAAGTAGCTGATCAAGCTGACCACTCTTATCTGCAGCAGACAGATCGTCAAAACCGCCAACATGTGTTTCACCGATATATATCTGCGGCACAGTGTTACGACCCGTTTTGGCTTCCATTGCCGCCCATGCATCACGGTCATTACCGATGTCGATAGTTTCGTACTGTACACCTTTACCATCTAAAAGGCGCTTTGCCATATTACAAAACGGGCAGCTTCGGGTTAGATAAATCGTTACTTGAGGCATATTCTGCTCCTTTGTCGCAACCGAACTTTTTAGCTGCTTTGCTTTTTTTTGTTTTTTTTTGAACGCTCTTTACCAACAGGTAAACCGGCTGCTTTCCATGCAGTAATACCGCCGCGTAAGTTATTCACCGCGGTGTAACCGTTTTTCACCAACGTCATCGCTGCGCGAGAAGAACGTCCTCCGCTGAGACAATAAACCAAAATCGGCGCATCCTTATCTTGCGGAAGTTGATTCACCTTGCCAGCTAGATCACCAACCGAAATATTGGTCGCATTGCCAATATAACCGTCGCGGTACTCGCCAGATGAACGCACGTCCAAAACAAAGGCATCATCATTATACAAACGGATCGCTTCATCGGCGCCGATTGTCTTAAATCCAGCTAATTTATCGCCAACATAGCTATAAACCAACATCGCAATTACAACGATTAAAGCAATAAACAGCAAGTACTGTTCTTGCACAAATTCACTAAACATTCACTTTCCCTTGCTAGAGTGGAATCAAACCACGTGATTTTAACAGTGTAAATCGCTACAATAAATGGAATTTATAGAAAAATTAAATGGTACCGAAAAAATGGGTCAAGAACTGAAGCCAAAAATCAAAATCAAACAGCGCCCGACAGGGCTGATCATCTTGGATGGTTGGGGACATCGTGAGGAACGCGAACACAATGCTATCGCGCAAGCCAATACGCCAAACTTCGATAAATTAATGGCGAACAACCCAAACACCTTGATCAGTACTTCAGGCATGGATGTTGGTTTACCGAGCGGCCAAATGGGTAACTCAGAAGTGGGTCATACCAACCTAGGTGCCGGCCGAGTGGTTTATCAGGAACTAACCCGCATTCAGAAAGATATTGATGATGGCCGTTTTTATAATAACAACGCGTTGCACAATGCGGTTGATAAAGCAATTCAACGAGACCGAGTAGTACACATCATCGGCTTGCTATCAGACGGCGGTGTACACTCGCACATCGCGCATATTAAAGCTGCACTAAAACTTTCTTCCGAGCAAGGCGCAAAAACTGTTCTGCATATTTTTGCTGACGGCCGTGATACTGCACCACAAAGCGCCCCTAAATACATTGCCGAAATCGAAGCATTTATTGCCGAACTTAAAGGCGATGTTAGCATCGGCTCAATTATCGGCCGTTTCTATGCGATGGATCGCGATACTCGCTGGGACCGAACTGAAGCGGCTTATAGTCTGATTGCCTGCGGCAAATCGGAATTTAAAGTAGAGTCGGCACAGGAAGCAATTGACTTAGCTTATGCGCGCGGCGAAACCGATGAATTTATTCAACCGACGTCAATCCTAAACAAGAAAGGCAAGAAGAGTAAAGTCAAGGACGGTGATTCCGTTATTTTCATGAATTTCCGCTCTGATCGTGCTCGTCAATTGACTCGTGCCTTTATCTTAAGCGACTTTGCCGAATTCCACCGTTGTGCAACACCGTTACTTTCTGCATTTGTGACCCTAACCGAATACCATAAAAACTTCGAGAATTTCGGCGCGACTATTGCATATCGTCCAACCAACTTGAAAAACACTTTTGGCGAAGTCATCGCCAACTACAAGCTACGTCAACTACGTATTGCCGAAACCGAAAAATACGCGCATGTCACTTTCTTCCTAAACGGCGGCGTTGAAGCACCATACCGTGGTGAAGATCGTATTCTGATTCCTTCGCCAAAAGTTCGCACCTACGATCTGCAACCGGAAATGTCGGTACCTGAACTGACCGAAAAATTGGTTGAAGCGATTGGTTCAGGAACTTACGACACTTTCGTTTGTAATATCGCTAACCCGGATATGGTCGGACACAGCGGTATTCTTGAAGCTTGTATCAAAGCAGTGGAAGCGGTTGACGAAGCGCTAGGCAAAATTCTAGACGCCATCGAAAAAGCCGGCGGCCAATGCATTATCACCGCTGACCACGGCAATATCGAAATGTTGCAAGACCCTGAAACTGGCGAGCCATTCACTTCGCACACTACTTTCCCGGTTCCACTTGCATACTTCGGGCCGAAAAAAGTGGCACTACGTGACGGAGGTCGACTACCCGATGTTATGCCAACCTTACTGGACTTGATGGAAATCCCTCAACCAGAAGAAATGGACGGCGTAAGCTTAATTGCGAAATAACTTCCAATTAATGCCTTTTGTAAGACCACTGCGGGCACAAATCCGCACTGGTCTTTTTGCGTTTTTATAGATCGCACACTAAACTCTATTCCATTAGCACTTGCTTATGGAAATTCATTAACGCAATCGATACAATTGCCTTTTATTGTGCATCCAAAGTATAATCTCGCGCCCAAATTTTATTTTTAAACGCGTCAAAATAAATAAATCGCTTACAAATCAATGCACTAAGCGGCATTCCGGTAAGCAGATGACAAACAGGAACTGATTATGAATCCACTACAATCGCACGCAGGCCTGAATCTGAAAGGCCTCTACTCGCCAGAGTTTGAAAAAGAGAACTGTGGTTTTGGTTTGATCGCCAATATGGACGACAAACCAAGCCACTGGGTAGTTCAAACTGCTATCGAATCTCTGGCCAATATGACTCACCGTGGTGGTGTTGCCGCGGACTGTTGTACCGGTGACGGTTGTGGACTTCTAATCAAAAAACCTCAAGCCTTCTTGAGCGCGGTTGCCGAAGAACAAGGCTTCCAGCTAAATGCTCTGTATGCAGCAGGGATGATTTTCCTAAACCAAGACCAAGCGAAAGCAGAGACAGCCCGTTCTACTTTAGAAGGTTTTCTAACAAGCAAAGGTCTTGATGTTGTCGGTTGGCGTAAAGTTCCTGTTAACTCGGCAGTTCTTGGTGAACAAGCAGCGGGCATGGAACCGGTTATCGAACAGATTTTCGTTAATGCTCCAGAAGGCATGGCCGAAGGCGATTTCAACCGTTTACTATTCACTGCACGCCGTAAAACAGAGATGGAAATCGAGCCACAAGACGCGACTTTTTACGTGGCTTCATTAAATTCTCAGTTGCTGGCTTACAAAGGCTTGGTGATGCCTCGAGAACTGCCAAAGTTCTACGTCGACCTAGAAAACGAAGCATTTGCCTCTTCTGTTATCTCTTACCATCAGCGTTTCTCGACCAACACCACGCCTCAGTGGCGCTTGGCACAGCCATTCCGCTTCTTGGCGCACAATGGTGAATTGAACACCATCAAAGGTAACCGTAACTGGGCATTGGCGCGTCAAAAGAAATTCGCTACGCCATTGATTCCTGACCTAGGCGAACTAAAACCGTTAGTTGCACAAACCGGCTCTGACTCGAACTCACTGGATAACATGATCGAAGTTTTGACCATGGGTGATATGCATATTTTCCAAGCGATGCGATTACTGGTTCCGCCTGCGTGGCAGAACATTCCGCATATGGACCCAGACAAAAAAGCATTCCTAGAGTACAACTCCATGCACATGGAACCTTGGGACGGCCCGGCAGGTATGGTACTGAACACAGGTAAATACGCAATTTGTGGTGTTGACCGTAACGGTCTGCGCCCAACGCGTTACGTTATTACTAAAGACCGTCACATCACTTTCGCTTCAGAAATCGGTGTTTACAACTACGCACCGGAAGACGTGGTTGAAAAAGGCCGCTTGAAGCCAGGCCAAATGATTGCGGTTGACCTTGAAAACGGTGAACTACTAAAACCAGAAGTCATCGACGATCAGTTGAAGAGCCAAAAACCATATCGCGAGTGGATGGATAAAGGTTACATGCAGCTTGAAGAGAAGCTGAATGCCGACCAGCCAACCGAAAACTGGGACGAGAAAACTGCTGATACTTATCAGAAATATTTCCAAGTCACGTTTGAAGAGCGTGACGCTGTTATCCGTGTACTAGCCGAAGATGGTCAAGAGCCGACGGTTTCTATGGGTGACGATGCGCCGTTCCCTGTTTTCTCAAAAAATACCCGAAACCTATACGACTACTTCCGTCAGATGTTTGCGCAGGTAACCAACCCGCCAATCGATCCGCTACGTGAAAACATCGTCATGTCTTTGAACACCTGTTTCGGTCGTGAACTGAACATGTTCGAAGAAGGTCCAGAGCATGCACGTCGTCTTGAAGTGAACTCTCCGGTACTGAGTCCTTCAATGATGCAGCAGTTAATGAGTCTAGAAAGCGAAGACTACCAGCACGAAATTATTTCTCTGCACTATAACCATGAAGAGAAAGGTCTTGAGCAAGCCGTTAAAGATGTTTGCACAGCCGCAGAAAAAGCGACTGCAAGCGGCAAAACACTGCTTGTACTAAGTGATAAGAACATCGAAAACGGTCTGACTACGATTCCTGCGTTAATGGCGACAGGTGCGGTTCACCACCACCTAATTAAAGTCGGCCTACGTACCGAAGCGAATATTATTGTTGAGACCGGTACCGCACGTGATCCGCATCACTTCGCAGTACTATTCGGTTACGGTGCGACTGCGGTTTACCCATACCTAGCGTATGAAGCAATCGCTGATCTACAACGTACTAAAGAGCTTGACCCAGAAGTGAGCATGGCGAAATACATCGCTAACTTCCGTAAAGGCGTTAACAAAGGTCTATTCAAGATCATGTCGAAGATGGGGATTTCAACCATCACGTCTTATCGTGGCTCACAACTGTTTGAAGCAGTCGGTCTAAGCACGGGGATCGTTGACCTTTGTTTCATCGGTACACCATCGCGTATCGAAGGTTCGGATTTTAACCACCTAGAACTAGACCAACGTCGTCTAGCGTGGGAAGCATTCAACCCGCGTAAAGCACTAAAACAAGGCGGTATCTTCAAGTTTGTACACGGTGGCGAATACCACGCCTTCAACCCAGATGTTGTAAACAGCATTCGCGACGCAGTACAAACCGATAACCAAGCGAAATACGACGAGTTTAAGAACCTAGTAAACAATCGTCCGGCAATGACGATTCGTGACCTACTGACTTTCAAAGACGATATCGCTTCTATCGATATTTCTGAAGTTGAGCCAATTGAGTCAATCTTCAAACGTTTCGACTCAGCGGGTATCTCTTTAGGCGCCCTATCACCGGAAGCACACGAAGCCCTAGCAACCGCAATGAACCGTCTAGGCGCTCGCTCTAACTCAGGTGAAGGTGCCGAAGACCCAGCGCGCTACGGCACTGAAAAGATGTCGAAGATCAAACAGATCGCATCAGGTCGTTTCGGTGTAACCGCGCACTACCTACGTAATGCTGAAGTACTACAAATTAAAGTAGCACAAGGTGCGAAACCGGGTGAAGGTGGTCAGCTACCTGGTCACAAGGTTAATCAGATGATCGCAACGCTGCGTCATTCGGTTCCAGGTGTAACGCTAATTTCACCTCCGCCGCATCACGATATCTACTCAATCGAAGATTTGGCGCAGCTGATTTTCGACTTGAAACAAATTAACCCTGAAGCACTGGTTTCTGTGAAACTGGTTGCTGAGCCAGGTGTTGGTACCATCGCGGCCGGTGTTGCGAAAGCTTACGCCGACCTTATCACCATCTCTGGTTACGATGGTGGTACCGGTGCATCACCGATGTCATCGGTTAAGTATG
This sequence comes from Thiomicrorhabdus marina, assembly GCF_017571465.1. GTDB lineage: Bacteria > Pseudomonadota > Gammaproteobacteria > Thiomicrospirales > Thiomicrospiraceae > Thiomicrorhabdus > Thiomicrorhabdus marina. The sequence continues at coordinate 10,514 of NZ_JAGETV010000009.1, forward strand.
CTGGTAACCCATTCGAAATGGGTCTAGCCGAAGCACACCAAGTACTGCGTGCTAACGACCTACGTGGCCAGGTTATCGTTCAAGCGGACGGTGGTCTGAAAACCGGTCTAGACGTAATCAAAGCGGCAATCCTAGGTGCAGAATCATTCGGTTTCGGTACCGTACCGATGATTGCACTTGGTTGTAAATACCTACGTATCTGTCACTTGAATACGTGTGCGGTAGGTGTGGCAACACAAGACAGCCGTCTACGTAAGGAACACTTCATCGGTCTTCCTGAAATGGTTATGAATTACTTCAAGTTCGTAGCGGAAGAAACCCGTGAATGGTTGGCAAAACTAGGGGTACGTACTCTTGGCGAGTTAGTTGGACGTGTTGATTTGCTTAAGATGATTGACGAGCCGCTAACCGAGAAACAGAAAAACATCGACCTATCGGCATTCATGACCGACGGCGGCGTTCCGGCTGATAAACCACACACTGTTCAAGTTGAGCGCAATATGCCATGGGATAAAGGCTTCATCGCTGAAACCATGGTCGAAGAAACGCTACCGGCTATCCAAAACAAAACTGGTGGTACTTTCACATTCGATCTAGTGAACACAGGCCGTTCAATCGGTGCGCGTGTTGCCGGTGAGATTGCTAACCTATACGGTAACAACGGCATGAAAGATGCACCGATTACTCTAAAACTAACCGGTATCGCCGGTCAGTCGTTCGGTGTGTTCAACGTTGACGGTCTAAACCTTCACCTAGAAGGTGATGCCAACGATTACGTTGGTAAAGGTATGGCCGGTGGTGAAATCGTAGTTCGCCCACCAGCAGGTTCGGTTTTTGATCCTAAGACTACGCCAATCGTTGGTAATACCTGTTTATACGGTGCGACCGGCGGTAAGCTGTTCGCAAACGGTACCGGTGGTGAACGTTTCGGCGTTCGTAACTCAGGTGCAGTAGCGGTAACAACCGGTCTTGGTGATCACGGTTGTGAATATATGACTGGCGGTACGGTAGTATCGCTTGGCCCTGTTGGTGTTAACTTTGGTGCCGGTATGTCAGGTGGTATGGCGTTCATTCTTGATCAAGAGCGCACACTGCCGGATCAAATCAACCCTGAAATGGTTGAAGCAATCCGCATCGATACCGAACAGACAGAAGCCTACCGTCATTACTTGCGTGAGTTGATTGAAGAGTATGTCGAGAAAACCGGCAGCGCTTGGGGTCAAGAGGTTCTAAATAACTTCAGCCGTATGATTCGTGATTTCTGGCTAGTTAAATCGCGAGCTATTGATATCGAACATCTATTCGATCTATTCGCGAAACAAGCTGACTAAGGAACTGGAAGGAATTTAAAAATGCCAAATGTAAGACAATTTTTAGAATTAAACCGCCAGCTTCCTGAAAAGAAGCCGGCACAAGAACGTAAGGTTGAGTTCAAGGAAATCTACTCACCGTTTGAAATGAAAGATGCGATGGCACAGGCAGACCGTTGTCTGCACTGTGGCAACCCATACTGTGAGTGGGCATGTCCGGTTCACAACTACATCCCTAACTGGTTGAAACTGGTTGCTGAAGGCAACATTATGGAAGCGGCCGAGATTTCTCATAAATCAAACTCGCTACCGGAAATGTGTGGGCGTATCTGTCCGCAAGACCGTCTATGTGAACAAGCCTGTACCCTTGAAGATACTAACTTCGGTGCGGTTACCATCGGTCAGGTTGAAAAATTCATCACTGATACCGCGTTTGCCATGGGCTGGGAACCAGACCTATCTGACGTCGTGATGACAGACAAAACCGTTGCTATCGTTGGTGCCGGTCCTGCGGGTATCGCCGCAGCGGACATCCTAATCCGTAACGGTGTTAAGCCGGTCGTTTACGAAAAGCAGCCTGAAATTGGTGGTCTACTGACTTTCGGTATCCCACAATTCAAACTTGACAAAGAAGTGGTGCAGAAACGTCGTCAGATTCTTGAATCAATGGGGATCGAATTCCACTGCGGTGTTGAAGTGGGTAAAGACATTCAGTTCCAAGAACTTATCGACAAGCATGATGCAGTATTCCTAGGGATGGGAACTTACAAACCAATGGCTGGCCGTTTCCCGGGTGAAGACCTACCAGGTGTTTATAAAGCACTGGATTTCCTAATCGGTAACGTCAAAAACGTCCTAGGTTATGAAAACACGCCAGAGCCTTACGTTTCAATGGAAGGCAAGCGCGTTGTGGTGCTTGGTGGTGGTGATACCACGATGGACTGTACCCGTACTTCTATTCGCCAAGGCGCGGACGAAGTGTACTGCGTATACCGTCGTGATGAAGAAAACATGCCGGGTTCTCGCGCGGAAGTGAAAAACGCCAAAGAAGAAGGCGTGCAGTTCAAATTCAACCTATCTCCGGTAGAAGTGGTTGGCGATGGTAAAGTTGAAGGCATCAAGGTTGTGCAAACTAAGATGGGCGAGCCGGACGAAAACGGTCGTCGTCGCGCTGAAATCGTTGAAGGTTCGGAAGAAATCATCCCATGTGATGCAGTTATCGTAGCATTCGGTTTCCAACCAAACCCACCAGCATGGTTTGCTGACTTCGGTATCGAGCTAAACAACTGGAACGGTGTTGTCGCTTCTGAAGACAGCCTATACCAATTCCAAACCAGCAACCCTAAAGTGTTTGCCGGTGGAGATATGGTTCGAGGTTCGTCTCTAGTCGTTCACGCTATCGCAGAAGGCCGTAAAGCCGCAGAAGGGATGCTAGACTTCCTAGAAGTTTAATTTTCTCTCTGTCATTCTCGTGTTTATTCTGCGAAGCAGGCCTCGACACGGGAATCTCAAGCCTTACGAAAAAGCCCAAGTTGCAGAAATGCACTTGGGCTTTTTTCACTAGAATTGACCCATCCTAAATAGCGCTAACACATTTTCAGGATGTGGCAAATTAACTTTACTTTTTAAAGTAAAAATCAGTCATACACCGGAACAAGCTGATACCCTTGAGCTTGCCAGCCCATTACCGACAAAAACCCTGAACGAACGGCTTTGATACCTGGCAATAAGGTATCATTATCAACATTAAAAGCCCGGGTAGCTGCTGAGCAAACTTCCATCTTAACCCCCAGACTTACCAGTTTTTCAATTTGTGCAGCGATATTTTTTAAAACCGGGGCATATTCTAGCTCAACGTCTTCAGCAGGCTTAGTTGTAATAAACTTGACTGCGCTGGCAATAAAAATAATACGTTGATGCGGTTCAACACCTTCTTTAATCAAATTTTGCCGATTGGATTCTATTCCTTTTAAATAAACTAACATGGCTTTTGGATTAGATTTTCTAATGTCATAGATGACATGCATGGTTTTTAAACCATTCATAGCTTCTTTGTTGTTTAAATTTTCTGCATAAACCTGCTGAGAAAAAAAGCCCAATAAAAAAACTAATAATATTTGTAACGGCGCGGCAAAAAAACGATGAATCAGCATCCTATTCTCCAATAAATTTAAGCTTAACTGGTTGTTTTCTAAATTTTAAGCTTCACATTATGGTGCAAGCCTTACATAGTTGCCAATTAGCTTTTTTTATCTAAAACTAGATTAAACGCGACAAATCATATCTTTTCTTTCAACCTTGCCCCTTAATAGTTCAGCAAATTGATCGCAGCTATGATTTAATTTTTTGAACCCCTTCTTAGCGAACCATCCAAATAGAGAAACAAAAATGGATCACAAACCTAGCGTATCCGATCACTTACAAAACCTTTTTCAAAACCAAGCAGAAAGTAGCTTAATTGTCTTAGTTAATGCACTACGTTTATTCTTTATCGTCTTTATGGTCATCTATTTAATGGTGTGCCTGTTTAGCATTACAGACAAACTATTTAGCTTCATAATGGCACAAGGTGCTCTGGATTTTCTTTCTATGAAAATCTTACTTACTGATGCCCTTTTCACCTTGATCGTACTGGCGATAGTCAAGGCTTTGTTTATCAACGACAGCTTTTCCTACGCCTTGACCTTTTTGGAAATCGCCTTTGTTGTAATTATTCGAAAACTGATTTTGCTCGAAACCATACCGGAAGAGAATTGGACATTATTGATTCTTGGTCTGATTTCCACCTCTTTCTTTATCCTAATCATCTATATCCACAACCTAAAACGCCGTTGGGATAATTTGGATAAACAAGAGAAAAACAAGAGCTAAAACTTAACAGACTAACGCGTTACTTTCCTGTCTTGGGCAAACCGTTAATTAATAAATATCATTTTTCCGGTGCTCCTTAAGAATACACATACCTCATAAACTTAGGGCACCTAAAAACCGAGCATGCCGATACAAGAGGCATAACAAGTAAATTTCTGGCACTCTACATGCTTAATTTTTCTTGCCGATAACTTGAATATCAAGTAGGAGAATTATCATGAAAAACAGTATATTGAATCGCCAGAATTGTATTTTGAAAGTCTGCGGTAAACATGGATTGGTGTTTAAAGCGCGGCATGATGATATTGAGTATTTACAGCATATAGCCGAGGAATTATTGGCTGTGCAGCAGTCCGATTTCACCAGTTATGAAATCCACATCAGTACACATGCTAATGAAGAAATGACCGAGCCGGAGCATTTATTGCATATCGACGCAGAGCAATTGCGTTACAACTATTAAAACGAAATAAGAGACCGTCAGGAATGAGAAAAATTGTTATAACCGGTGGTAATAAAGGTATCGGCTTGGCACTCAGTGAGAAGTTCGTCAATAACGGTGATTTTGTTACTATCGTGGCACGCGATTTCAGCAATCAGGAAACTTTCATTTATCAAAAACACCCGCATGTCCGTTGTATTGAATTCGACTTGAGCAATATCGCCGAACTGCCGAAATTGGCCGAGCAGATAGACGAAGTAGACGTTTTAGTGAACAACGCCGGCTATCTGCAACAGCTCACCTATGCAGACTATCCCGAACAAAACCGTGACTACTCTTTAAACCTTAATCTAATTGCACCGGTAGAGCTGACCAAACTTCTGGCTGGCAAACTCTCGTCAGCAAACAAAATCGGTCGTGTCGTCAATAATGCCTCCATCGCTGGTCAAATTGGGCATCCTGATATTTGGTACGGCATCGCTAAAGCAGGATTGATAAACGCGACCAAAGCCTTTTCTAAAGCTTTTCAGGATCAGATAATCGTAAATGCCGTGGCACCAAGCCCAACTGAAACCGAACTACTCAATAATATTCCCGAACAGCGTCAGCAGGCATTTTTACGTAATACTATTTCCGGTCGTTTTGCTACCGCGCAAGAAGTTGCAGACACCCTGTTTTGGCTCGCTACCGACAGCCCGCAGTATATCAATGGCATCTGTATTGATATCAACAACGGAGCCAATACTCGCTAGACGGTTGGCCCGCTTATTTAGGACGGGTCACAGAAATAAAAAAAAGCCGCATATCAATCTAATGCGGCTAATCAATGAGCAGGAACTCAAAATTGTTAAAAACAAGACAAAGGTGTCATCAAAAAATACTAAGAAAACACTGAACAAATCCTCAGTAGCGAGATGTTACAAAGAGTAAAACCTAACAACGAGGCTGCTTTTTGAAAGCCTCACCCAAAGGCAGCCTGCAAAAAGTTATTTGAGCTTGTTCAGAGTTACCCTAACTGCCATTTAGGCATTGTGAAGCACAGAAAACTTGCCAGAGTTTGGCAAAAGGGAACACTCTTACATTCGATTTAAGCCAAGATTTACTCTTAGTTAAATTTTTCATCTTTATCCCCCTTTCTCTCTCCAAGCCCTTGCAGACAACACAAGTATTTTTCACGACAACAAATTAACAACCCCTCTATAGTAGCGATTTGGGGTAGAAAGACGCTAATTGAAAATGTTAAACGACTTAATAGCTAAATTCTTTAACGGCGGAAACTAGAGAAAATCGAGAATTTACAGAAGAGGCAAAGAAAGGTTTAAAACAATAACCCAGGACAAGGATTTGCCCCGAGATACTGCTTTAAAGTTTAAGCGAAGATTGATTAAAGGAAAGCCACTCTTGCAAACGAATAAATCCGTCAACTCAAGCGAACTGTCCCGATTACTGATAGTCAATAAATTCAATCCGTTGCAAATCTTAATCGGAATTCATATGGATTGCCAATAAATCCTATAAATTAGAATGATAGATTTTTACTAGTGGCAGAGTTCAGGCAATAAGTTGATAATTCAAACAGTTAGATTTTTAACCCTTAGAGAAACTATGCAGAAAACGAAATTCGTCGGCCTCTTGATATTCACCCTAGTGCTCTCAACACTCGCCTTAAGCGGTTGCCAAAGCTTGCCAACAACACAGCAAGTCATTACAGAGTCAGAAACCAACGCAACCCTTAGACACGCTTACGACTTCAGAATCATCGAAACTGATAGCATCAAGGCATTATCCATTTCCGAACTCGCCACACAACTTACCGATAACGATGTTATTTTTATCGGCGAATATCACGGTAATCAGGCTTCGCATCTTCTACAGATGCAGTTACAGGCGGCACTTTATGACTTAAAGCCGCAACAAGTACTGAGCATGGAACAGTTTAATCGTGACCAACAAACGATTCTCAATCGTTATCTGGATGATGAAATCGGTGAAAAGTACCTAATTAACCAAGCGCCGACTTGGCCGAACTATGCCGCTTCCTATAGACCGATGATTGAGTTCGCCAAACAGCATTTTATCCCCGTGATCGCCGCCAATGCCAGTGCAGATATCGTGCGCTGTATCGGTAGCTATGGAGAAGGTTATGAAACCTTACTGCCGGAAAACCAACGCCAATGGATTGCGCAAGATCCTTATCTGAATGACAAAAACTATCAGCAGAAATTTTACGACTTTATGGATTCAATGCGGACACTACCGGCAGACCGCAAAGCCAATAGCTACGCCGCTCAGTTAGCACGCGACAACACCATGGCCGAGTCGATTCTAAAAGCACTGAAAGATTATCCTGAACATCAAGTAATCCACCTCAACGGTAGCTTCCATAGCGAATCTTCACTTGGAACCGTCGCTTTATTAAAACAGCGTCGTGCAGATTTAAAAATTGCTGTGATAACACCTGTTCGCATTGATATTGGCGCGAGGATTAACTGGACAGATGACGATCTAAAACTTGGCGATTATCTCTATTTTGTCAGCCCGCAACCCGTCGATTACCGTAATAACGCCCATAAAATGCAAGCTCGCCAAGCACAATTCGCCAATGCTAAAGAGAAAACGAAAAAATGCTATGTGCCTGCGGTTAGCAACTAACCTGATTGACTAGCTCTTGACCGTTGATAAACATCTGAATATTGTCGCGGGTGGTTTCGGAGATATGTCTTAACGCTTCTTCAGTAAAGTAGGCTTGGTGACCGGTAACCAGAACATTCGGAAAAGTCAGAAGACGTTCAAACACATCATCTTGGATAATTTCGCAGGAGTGGTCTTCAAAGAATAACGCCCCCTCTTTTTCATACACATCCATGCCAAGGTAACCAATCTGTCCTGACTTTAAACCATCCACCAAAGACTGGGGTTCCATCAAAGCACCGCGTCCGGTATTAATCAACATCACGCCTTTTTTCATGCTTGCGATGCTTTCGGCATCAATCATATGATTGGTTTCATCCGTTAACGGGCAATGTAAAGTAATGATGTCGCTGCGCTCGAAAAGATCTTGTAATGGAACTTGTTGCAACCCCAATTCATCACATGCTTCACATAAAAAAGGGTCATAGACCAACACTTCGCAACCAAACGCCTTCATTCGCTCACCGACTAAGCGGCCAATTTTTCCGGCACCGATTACTCCGACGGTTTTGCCATGAAAGTCAAATCCAAGCATTCCATTAAGCGCAAAGTTTCCTTCTCTTACACGGTTATAAGCCTTGTAGAGTTTTCGGCTTAGCGCCAACATCAACCCAATAGTATGTTCGGCAACGGCATAGGGTGAATAGGCCGGCACACGAGTCACCTTAATACCGAGTCTCTCAGCCGCCGCCAAATCAACATTATTAAATCCGGCACAGCGCAGAGCGATTAACTTAACACCATAATCAGCCAAACGCTGCAAGATTTTTGCATTCAATTGGTCATTAACAAAAGCAGTGATGGCATCTGCGCCTTGTGCATATACCACCGTATGCTCGTCCAATACAGGTTCAACATAATTGATCTCCCATTCAGACGGAAGAACTTGACATAGCTGCTGTCGATCATAAATTTTGCAGCTAAAGGAGACGACTTTCATAGGATGCTCCAAACGAAAAAACGAGATTCGTTTCAGTGTAACGAAACACGCTATCTCATCATTGAAAAATTCAATTTAAAATCCCGAAAATTAATCCTAAGCAACTGTTTTTAATCAAAATTATCGAGTTAAATTTCCATACCTTTAAACGCGTGATTCAGAGCGTTATTATCAAAGTAGTTAACAATGCCAACCTGATAGGTAATGCCAATGTATACGCCAGATCATAATGCCAACTATTGGTTAAAAATATTCGCCTCAATCTTTTTTATTACTAGCCTGTTCGCTACTTCAGCACTTGCCGAATCGGTTCAGCCCGGTACCGTGATTTATAAAACTTTAGAAGGCCAGGATGCCAAGGATTTGAAAGCCTTTAATGCTTTATTACATAGTCAAGGATTAGTATCAGAACGGACATTGGACGGCTCTGGAATCACCATCGCTACATTTGACCATCCCGGACGAGAAATTGCGGTCGCCAATATTCTCAAACACAGTGGCTATGTTGAATTTGCCGAAGCGGATTTCGCCTTTGCTCCAACGCTTGAACCGAATGACAACTTTTTCGATCTGCAATGGCATCATCAAAACATCAATAGCCCTCTAGCTTGGGATGCGACCACGGGCAGTAATAGCGTTCTGGTCGCAGTTTGCGACACCGGTTTCGATACCGATCATCCTGACTTGCAGAACAACCTACGCCTCGACTTAGCCTATAACGCCCAAGAAAATAATACTTATATAGAAGATGTTGCCGGCCACGGAACCGGAACTGCGGGAACCCTTGGCGCCGTCGGGAATAATTCGATTGGTGTTGCCGGCGTTAATTGGGATGTCGATATTATTCCGGTGCGCATCGCTATCAGCGATTCCAATAGCTCAGCCTATATTTCCACCATGGCAACCTGTATCGAGTACGCGGCAGACAAGGGCGCCCGAGTGGTCAATCTAAGTTACGGCGGGATTGAATCCGCGACCATCAATGCTGCCGCACAATATCTACGCGACAGCAACGGCTTATTATTTATGTCCGCAGGCAACAGCGGCAATGAATACCCTAGCTATCCTGACTATGTCAGTTTTGTCGGCGTCGGCGCGACCGACCAAAATAATCTCAAAGCCGACTTCTCGGACTGGGGAAATTATGTTGATATCACCGCGCCCGGTGTCGATATCGCGACCACTTATTTAAACGGCGAATATATTTACTACTCGGGCACTTCTTTCTCATCACCAGTAACCGCAGGAGTTGCTGCATTGATGGTTGCTGCCAACCCGAGCTTGACGCCAAATGAAATCGAACAAGGTCTATTTTCTAGCGCCGTTGATCTTGGTGTAGCCGGTGATGATAATGTCTATGGTCATGGCTTGGTCAATGCCTCCGGTGCAGTGCAATATGCAATGAATGTTGCAACTGTTTTTCCTCCAACAGCAGTAATAACCACCAACCAAGATTCGCTGCCATTCGGCTCTACCTTTGAATTTAGCGCAGCAAATTCTACTGACACGGATGGTTCTATAGTCGACTACCAATGGAGTTTTGGGGACGGCACAAGCGCCGAAACGGCTACCGTTGAGCATACTTACGCCACTTCCGGCGCTTATCAAGTCAATCTAACCGTTACCGATAATGACGGACTCAGTGACTCTGCATCGGTAATCGTTCAAGTCACCAACGAGATTCCAAGTGTACAAATTCAAGCTTCAACACAATCCGGTTTAGCTCCGCTTGAAGTCAATTTCACCTCAAATGGCACAGCCGATAGCGATGGTACGATTGAAAACTATAGCTGGGACTTCGGTGACGGCAATACTGCAAGCGGAAGCAGTGCAAACCATATCTATCAAAATGCTGGTCAATATCTCGCAACCTTAACGGTCACCGATAATGGTGGCGCACAAAATTCGGCGAGCCTCAGCATAGAGGTGATTGATCCCTATCAAATCATTGCGCCTAGCAACTTATCAGCAGAGGTTACAGAACAGACGGTAACGCTTGTATGGCAAGACAATAGTAATAATGAAAGCGCGTTTGTTATCGAAAGAGCAATGAAAGTTCGCGGTAAATACACTTTTGAGGTCATTGCCGAACAACCTTCCGACAGCACCAGCTTCATAGATGAAAACCTTGAGTTAGGGACTTATCAATACCGAGTCACAGCGCGCAATGCGTATGACAGTTCCAGCACCGATGCAATTTTGGTAAAAGTGGAAATTTTAGCGACCGACCCAACCCCTGAACCGCCTCCAGTTCCGGCAACCTTGCTGGCACCAAGCAACTTAACCGCGAGTACCAACGGCACGTTAGTCACCTTAAATTGGAGTGATAACAGCGATAACGAAACCGGCTTTATTATCCAGCGTTCCGAAAAAGTACGTGGCAGTACAAGCGTTGCAACTTTCGAAGTTGAAACAAATGCCACCGAATTTATCGACAACCCCGGTGTCGGCAGCTTCAGCTACCAAGTACAAGCCTATAACAATGAAGAAAGTTCAGATTTCAGTAATAGTGTCAGCGTAAGATTAAAATAAGCTCTGAAGCCTTTAGACAAGATTTTAAGTAATCAAAAAAGCCCCATTGGAACACTCCAAACGGGGCTTTAAGTTTTTAAGTAATCGGTTTTTTTATAGATTACGTGCTTTCAAGAAAGCAAACTCAGATACATTCGTCCACTTAGAAACCTGTTCTTTAAAGGCTTTCTGCGATGCCCAAACTTTTTCTGATAGCGCATCGGCCTTGGCTTCTTCTTCAACAACTTGCTCAGAAATTGTTTTCAGTTCTTTCAGTACGTCATCTGGGAAATGACGTAACTCAACATTATGTTCATTCACCAAAGTCTGTAGCGCCTGCTGGTTACGCGCAGTGTATTCCGCCAACATATCCGCGTTCGCAACTTTAATTGCATTACGAACAATACTCTGCAAATCAGCCGGCAACTCGTTGAATGCTTTCTCGTTGATCATACATTCCATTGTGGTGCCCGGTTCATGCCAGCCCGGCGTGTAGTAGTATTTAGCGACTTTATAGAAACCGAACGCCAAATCGTTATATGGTCCGACCCATTCGGTGGCATCAAGTGCGCCAGACTGCAATGACGGGAACAATTCGCCACCCGGCAAGGTAACCGGAATGCCACCGGCACGTTTTAGCACTTCGCCGCCTAGACCGGGAATACGCATTTTCAGACCTTTCAAATCCGAAACCGAATTAATCTCTTTATTGAACCAGCCGCCCATCTGAGTACCGGAGTTACCGCCTGGATTCGGAATCAAACCGAACGGCTTATAAGCCTCTTCCCAAAGCTCCATACCACCACCGTAGTATAACCACGCATTCATTTCTTGCGCGGTTAAGCCAAACGGTACCGAAGAGAAAAATGCCGCCGAAGGAATTTTACCTTTCCAATAGTAAGCACCCGCGTGACCTAGCTGTGCATTCCCTTGAGAAACGGCATCAAACACTTCGAAAGCTCCGACCAATTCACCTGCACCATAGACTTTAACTTCGATGCGCCCGCCGGACATTTCATTAATCAGTTTGGCGATATTATTGGCACCGGTGCCTAAGCCCGGGAAGTTTTTCGGCCAAGTGGTGACCATTTTCCACTTGTAGGTTTTTTGCGGTTGCATCGCTGCTGCCGCTTGTGTGTTCTCTTCATTCGATCCACAAGCCGTCAAAGCGGTAGCGGCCGTTGCCCCTGCAATCGCGCCTAAAAGCTCTCTGCGTTTCATTAAAAATTCCTTTGTATTCAAAAAAATATCTGCCCCATTTTAAGCAAAAAACTAAGCGCGAATAATTTTTTTAACGATAGCGAAAGCGTAGCACTGCATGCTAAGCGGTGGCTCTTTATAATATTTCCTTACAAAAACTACGTTTTACGGTATTCAGATCATGCGACTTTTGCCTAAGCTGACCATCAGTTTTTTGCTGATTGGCCTCATTCCTCTTCTTATTTTCGCCGCCATTGCGATCCAACAAGCCGACCAAGGTTTAAAAACCCTTGCCGAACAGCAACTTTCCTCGATTCGAGACAATAAAAAAGCCTCCATTGAACGCTATTTCGATACCGTCAAACGTGAAGTCATTACGCTTGCCGACACTCAAGTCATTCTGCAGGCAATGTTTTATTTACCAACACAAATCAAAACCTATCAGACACTGGCACAGAATTTAACCGATAACGAACGACAAACCATTCGCCAACAACTCCTGCAAAAACTGCAAGATGAACTCAGTAGCTCGGGCGAAAAATCAAAACTGCAAAGTTATATTCAAAGTCTAGACGATACCGGCCTGTTAATTCAGCAAGACTACATCGTCAACAACCCTCACAACAGCGAACAGCGATGGAAATTACAGAAAGGCCAGAGTCAATCCGCCTACCATGCCATCCACGCCTCAATGCAGCCGGTCGTGCACAAATTTATCACTAACTCGGCTTTTAAGGATCTGTACTTAATTGAAAAAGACTCCGGTCGAGTGCTGTATTCAGTCAATAAAAAAGTTGATTTAGGTGCGTCACTCCAACAAACAGTGTGGCGAGACAGCAGTCTGCAAAAAGCCTGGCAAAGGGGGCAACAACTGCAAGCCGACCAAACCGCTTTTATCGACTTCGCCCACTACTTACCAGCCGGAGAACAGCCGGTCGCATTTATGGTAGTGCCAGTAGTGTTTGAAAGCAAAACCATTGGTCTGTTAGCGGTCGAGTTTTCTTACCAACAACTAAATGCAATTATGACGGATCGTTCCGGCATGAGCACCAGCAGTGATACCTTTATTATCGGTGCCGATGGGCTTATGCGTACCGACTCTAGCCTAGACCCTAAACATTCGGTACTTTATTCATTTAATCAAGCTAAACAAGAAGACACTCACCATGCCTTTGAGCAAGCCATTCAACAACAGACTGGCATCCAAACCGGTAGCAGTTTCAAGGGTTCACAGATGCTCAGTGCCTATACTCCGATTGAAATTGAAGATACCCATTGGGCGTTAATTGCGGAAATGTCTCAAGAAGAAGCCTTCGCCAGTTCTAACGCTCTACAACAACTCGGTCTATGGATGATTGTTATCGCCCTAATGCTAATTAGCGCCATTGCCATTGCTTTTGCACGCAGTATCTCGCGCCCGATTCATCAACTGGTTGACAGCATGAAAAACGTGCAAGACAACAGTGACTTCAGTATTCGGCATCATAATAACGGCAAGGATGAAATCGCTGAAGCTGCGCAAGCTTTCAACCATCTACTGCAAAGTCTAGATAGCGCATTTAAAGAAATTCGTCAGGTAATGCACGCTATAAGCGAAGGGAACTTTCAGCTACGCATCCAAAGTGAACTACATGGTGACTTGGAACAACTAAAACAAGATATTAACGCCTCCGCAGCCAGTGTCGACACCACGATGCAAGCACTATCTAACGTAATGCTTGGTATCGCTGATGGCGATTTCTCAGTGCGCCTTGATGAGCGTGTGCAAGGCGAATTAAAACAGCAGGTCGACCAAGCGATGCAGCAGATGGATATTGCCGTACACACCATTACCGATGCTATGGAATATGCGGCTAAAGGCGTATTCTCGCATCGCGTGACCGGAAATTTAAAAGGCGATATGGTCAAACTGAAAACCTCGGTCAATCAATCGCTTGAAGAGATTCAAAGCGCGATTGATGAAATTACCGACTCGGCGCAAGCAATGGCGCGTGGCGATTTAACACAGATGATTAACGGCAACTACGAGGGGGAACTACAAGAACTACAACAGGCGTTAAACAGTTCTATTGTTCACCTTTCAGAGATGGTGCAGACCATTCGTCAGGCATCCAATACCGTTTCACATGGCGCCAACGAAATTTCTTCGGGTAGTCGAGATTTAAATCAACGTACTCAAGAGCAGAGTGAATCACTCGTGCAAACTGCATCGTCAATGGAAGAGATGACCGCTTCGGTACAAAGCAACTCGGAAAACGCCAACCGAGCGTCACAGTTAGCAGAAGACGCCAAACTGAAAACCCAGCAAGGTGTTGATGTCATGCAACAGACGATGAACGCCATGCAGGACATCGAAGCCGCCAGTAAAGAGATCAGTGAGATTATCAGCCTAATTGACAGCGTTGCCTTCCAGACCAACCTACTGGCTCTGAATGCCGCCGTTGAAGCTGCGCGCGCTGGCGAAGCCGGTCGAGGTTTTGCCGTCGTTGCCGGTGAAGTGCGTAATCTCGCCGGACGCTCAGCAGATGCCGCCAACCAAATAAAACAATTGATTAACAATACCGTTGAACATATCGAAAACGGCACTAACTTGGTCAATAACTCCAATACTTCCTTACAAGAAATTAACCAAGCAATTCAGACCGTCAACGACATCGTTGCGGAAATCAGTATTGCCACCGCCGAACAAGCCGAGGGCATCAGTCAGGTCAACCGCTCCATTAGCGATATGGATTCAACGACTCAGAACAATGCTCAACTGGTCAAGGTGCTCAGCGATCATGCAGTCGATGTTGACCAACAAGCCTCCGATCTAGAAGAAACCGTCTCCGGCTTTCAAATCCAACAGCATTTGAAATAACCCCTTACGATCAAAAAAGCCAGCATAAAGCTGGCTTCTTATTTTGACGAAAGCGATCAATTAAGTAACTGGTTCGCTTTTTTCGCGTGGGTTGTATTGCCCCATCTGTTCAGCCATCTGCTCATACAAAGCAATCTGGTCAGGTGTTTCCGCCGGCGGCGTATGAATCTGCACGACCACATACTGATTCCCCGGTTCTTTCCCCAAACCTCGGCCTTTAATGCGCATTTTTGAACCAGACTGAGTACCCGCTGCAATCGACATACGTACAGTGCCTTTTAAAGTCGGAATATCAACTTTCGCACCTAACGCCGCTTCCCAAGGCGTAATCGGCAAATCGACATAGACATCTTTGTCTTCAACACGGAAATCGGTATGTTTTTGCAAATTGATTTCGATAATAACATCACCGTTTGGACCACCGTTCATGCCTTGGTAACCCTTTTCTTTGACACGAATTTTCTGATCCTGCAAAACACCGGCAGGAATGCGCACCTTAATCGGCTTAGTATCATACGAATAGCTGTGCGAATCTTTATGCCCAACTTCGACATTAATGGTTCGTTCAGCACCGTTAATCGCTTCTTCTAGGGTTAGCATTACTTTGACATGCTGATCCTCACCTTTGCGTGGACGCGCTTGGCGATGTCCGCCGCCAAAACCGCCAGCGCCTCCGCCGAAGCCACCTTGGCCGAACATATCGCCAAAAATGTCACCAAAGTCTGCACCACCGAAGCCGCCGCCAAAACCACCCGCTCCGGCATTTTGATAATCGGAACCAAACTGGTCGTACATGCTACGTTTTTCCGCATCACTTAACGTTTCATAAGCTTCGGAAATTTCTTTAAACTTGGCTTCGTCACCAGTCTTTTTATCTGGATGATATTTTGCCGCAAGCTTGCGGTAAGCGGTTTTGATCTCCTTATCGCTGGCAGCCCGAGACACACCTAATATTTGATAATAATCTTTGCTCATGCAATTCAATTCCTACTAAATTCTTTTTCCTGTGCCGTTTATATAGGCGCGCTCCTTGCTTTTCAAGCTTTATAACCGATAAATCCACGAAACAGCCGATTTACAGGCTTTTTACGCAACAGGCTGCACGCGTTTCGTCTTGCTAGCGCACCAAATTAGTACCGCTAAGCATTTACTTAGGGAAACACAGAATAAGTACTCATTGACTTCAGCGAGGAATTTGGACTTGTTCTGCGTTTCCTTAGTATTACGCAATACAATTGTCATAACTCAAACAAGCAATGATTGCTAAGGTTAAGAGAGCTCCCGAATTAAGAATGCAGATGAAGACACCATTTATTTTAATTGTCCACGGCAAACACCGACTCGTGTTTAAAACGGCACATCAAAATCGCGATTACCTGCAACAGATGGGAGATACACTGCTACGCCAAAAAGACAGTAATTTTCTCGACTACCAAATCATCACCGCTGATAACGTACGTCAAATCTTGACCAGTGCTTAGGACAACACGAATAGCAGGCATAAAAAAACCCGCAAGACAAAACTAGCGGGTTTTTATGAATGAATAAATAGCTAGCCGTTAAAAATCGACACGCATATTCAATTTGATATTACGCCCTTGCGCCAAAATGTAACCCTTATAAGTATCTAGGAAATCAACATAAGCGCGATCAAACAGGTTCTCCACAGCAAAATTCAGATACACTTTTTCTCTACCTTGAGTGGCAATTTGCGCACTATAACGCAAATTCCATAGCGCATAACCTTTGGTTGAGGCCGTACCGATAGGCATACTGTCAAACTGCGAGAAAGGCTCATATTGGCCGGCTGCATCCTTGCCTGCAACTAGCTTAGTTTCCAAAGCCAACTTCTGCTTACGTAATGCTTGCCAGTCAGGTGCGAAATAGCTATTTTTCAATAACAGGTTATTGGCAGGAATCAAAGGCAGATCACGCGATTGGTTCTGATCTCGGCCTTGAATAATTTCCATTGCCATACCCGTGGCAAACTGCTGATTCCAGCGGTGGTCAATATTAAACTCGAACCCGCGAATCACGGCATCGGTCTGCTGTGCTTTCATCACCTGTAGCGTCGCACCGCTCTCTTCGGACGTCGTAGTTACATAGCTACCGTCTGGGTTAACTTCATTTTCCAGATAGATATAGTTATCAACCATATTTTGATAAACCGTTGCTACCATCTGCGTTTGACCGTTATCCCAACGTAATGACAGGTCTGTATTCAAAGCGGTTTCAGCTTCTAAATCCGGGTTACCGATTTGATAGGCTTGCACGCCGCCATGCTCACCGCCGGCATAGAGTTCAAAAATGCTCGGCGCACGAAAGCCACGTGCAATATTCCCTGCCAAACTCCAATCGTCATTCAAACGATAAGTTGCCCCAAGAGATCCTGACCAAACAGCAAAATCACGTTCGTTATTGCTTTCATCGAAAATCCCTTCGTCAATGAAGTGTTCGTTACTGTCATTTGCCGGCGCATAAACATCATGCCAATCGTAACGCGCTCCAAACTGCACCAGCCAACGGTCGTAATCCGCTTCTTCAAATAGATACACTGCTTTTTTATCGACATCGGCACTTGGCGTTAAGTGACCACTTAATAAACGCTGTTCTTTTTGCGAAACCTCAATACCGATTTCCCCTTCAAAATCGCCGATTTTTGGGTGTTCAGCAGCTAGCTTCCAATCATGACGCTCAACTTGTAGATCCAGATAATGCTCAGTGCCCTTATCCTCCTCCATGTTTTCATATGGCAAATCATGCGAAGCTTCGCGAGTATTTTTAGTAAAACTCCACGACGGTTTAATAACCCAATCGCCTTGGAAAACTTCCGCCGCTAATTGCGTTTCCTGATTTTCTAACATCTGCCCAGCCGCAACCGCTTCAAAAGAATCGCCGCCTTCGTAATGAATCCCTAGATAGTTCTGCTTGGCGTGCCAAACACTATGACGGAGCGTCACTTGCCCCCAATCTTCTTGATAACCTAAGCCGATATTAGCCGCACGATTCTGAAAGTTCGTATAAGGCACTTCACCGACAAACAGCGGACGACTGTCCGCAGGCGCTCCCGGAACCGGATTGTTCGCCGTATCGGCATTCGGCACTTGATAGTTATCACCCTTACGAATCGACGCTCCGACTGTTATTGCAAACTTATCGGAACCGGCGCCCATTTTCACGCCTTGGTGAATTTCGCTGTTATTGCTGTTGTATTCAATGGTCGCCGAACCTCTAGCTTCTTGGCCGAAAGGCATCTCCGGCGCTAATACATTCACCACACCGCCAAGCGCTTCCGAACCGTACAACACACTTTGCGGGCCTCTAACCACTTCGATTCGCTCTGCCAGATATGGATCAACATTCGGTAAGTGACGCGTTCCGTAAGCTTGATAATCAGTACTGGCACCATTCGATAAGACCTTGACGCGCTCGCCGGTCATACCGCGAATCACCGGTTTACCGGACTGTGCGCCAGCCGATAAATTATTCACACCCGGCGTGTTTGCTAACATTTCGCCTAAGGAACCACTTTCCAGCTCGGCTTTCTCATCGCCATTCAAACTATCAATTTGTGACGGCACCACAAAGGCTTCGTGTTCGTGAATCGGCGAAGCCGAAATCGTAATATTTTTAAGAGTCGTCGCATCTTCTGCATAGACAGCAGGAACGAATGAACCGCTTGCAATCGCCAATGCCAGCGTTAATTTATTTAATCGCATTATTTCTGTTTCCCAAAAAATAAACCTTTCACAAACCCTAGGGCTTACGAAACAGTCAAAAAATGTTAAATCTGGTTAATTAATTTTCAGACAGAAAAGAATGGCGGCGCACGACTTTGAAAAGCAGAATAGAATGCAGGCGGAGGAGTGAAACGATATACCGGCAGTTGATAAATCGGCGGTTGAAATTTAGGCAGTTGAACAACAAACGGTGATGCATCAATGCGCGGGTCAGCGGCTTTCTCAACCGCATCACACAACTGAGTATGCTCATGAAAAGGGTGTACGCTTGAGTGCAAAACCGAAATGGTCTGCGCCACCAAAAACAGCGTCAATACAGCAAGCCAAGACACATAATTTAAACGCAAATTACCGACTCGGCGCTGCTGTAGCCAGTGCGCTAAGCTCAACAAATTCTGATTGTCGGCGATATGTGTCGGCTGTTTCATAAATTCAAATTATCATTTGTGTTCAGTTATTTTATACAAGTCGTCAAATAGCTCAGCAATTTTTTCACGATGGTGTGCTTCCATCCAATCAGTACCGCCAAATAAGGCGTAGCGAATCTGGCCTTGAGCGTCGATTAAATAACTGCTTGGATAGGCGAAAACCTGCCAATCCTTAACCGCTTGCCCTTGCGGGTCAAGTAGTATCGGGAAATTCAAAGTGAAGGTCTTCTCAAATTCGGCAATCGCTTCTTTCGACTCCCCCAAATTAACCGCCAGTATTTCAAACAGCTTGCCATCCAAACTCTGTTTCAACATCGCCATCGACGGCATTTCATGCACGCACGGCGGACACCAGCTGGCCCAAAAATTAACCAACACCACTTTACCCTGCATAGCCTGTAAATTAACCGAGTGGCCTTCGGTATCGAATAATTGCAACGGCAGTTTCTGCTTGCCTTGATAAGGTTTTAACTGCAACGAACGGGTCTGTTGCGATTGCGCTGTGTCGCTCGAATGACTGAGTCGTCTTGACTGCTGCAGATATGGCACTTGCCAACGCATCGCTTCAATTAAATAGTCGGCAAACTGTTTGGAGATTTGCTTCTCGACCGGCATCGCATCAGGGCGAAAATAAAAACGGTCGCGAACTTCCGGAATCAGCTGCACAAAGACATCACTGCCTTGTTTCTCTAGCGCGCTTTGCAATTCCGGCAAACGCCAACGGAGCGAAGTCAATTCCCCTTGCACAATGGAAATCGGCAGATTGGCATTTTCCACCTGCGGCCAAAATTCAGCTTTTTTACCCGGTTCAGGCGTATTCAAATAAAGGTTGGGGTTAAGTAGCAACATTCCCATAAAACGGATTGGCTGCTCTAATTGCATCTTTTCGGCCGCTTTTAATGCCAAAATCCCGGCTTTATTCGGCGCAATCAACCAAATAGGTAAATCGACATGAGCCATGTCAGCGATTAGCGTCGTAATCCACTGTACCGAGATCTGTTCAAAAGCACTGACTGTCGGCGCAAGAAACAGCGCCTCATAAGGGTTGAGTAGCGTCACTTCGATGCCCCTTTCGGCAAACTGTTGTGCTAGCTCTCGCTCCTCTGCTAATAACCCATTTTCCGAAGGAAGCCATAACACTTGTGCATACGCTTTTCCTTCCGGCACGGCGGTGTAGACAGGAATTTCCATTTCACCGACTTCAAGCACCGATTCCTGCCATTGCACAGCCTGAGCCTGGGTAGTCGTAAGCAGGAAAATAAAGCCTAAAAACACTCTAGAGAATAATCGTTGCATCTATTTTTTCGCCTTAACCAAGACATCAAGGTGTAGTCGTTGACGCTCATCAAACAATTTTCGTGAAGCGAGCTCCACGGCAATCAGAGTACCGGCTGCTGTCGAAGTCGCTATCAATAACATAATCATAATCTGGTATTTAACCGCTTCCAGAGGGTCAGCACCGGCTAAAATTTGCCCCGTCATCATCCCTGGTAAGGAAATAATTCCCGCTGCCACCAGCATATTAATCACCGGAATCATTGCCGCATGCAGACTTTGTTGTTTAATGAATTTCATCGACTCTTTAGCCGTATAACCCAGTGCCAACTGCGCTTCAATTTTACTTTTCAACTGGCGAGCATTACGTGTCAGATTATCCAAACCGACACCAATCGCGGTCATACTATTGCCAAGCAACATACCCAAAAGCGGAATTGCATACTGTGGTTGATACCAAGGTTCCGGTTTAACCACAAGAGTCAAAACTAACACCAACAGAACCAAGGCAGTCATGGAAAGTGATAGCAGACCAATTAAGACACTACGGTATTTTTGGAAACGATACTGTTGTCGTTTAGCGATTTCATAACCGGCAGCCAACAGCATAATCAAGCCAACCAACGTCACCCAAATTGCGCTATCAGCATTAAAAACCCAGCTCAGCCAGATTCCCATAAATGACAATTGCACGACAGTACGGATATTCGCCCAGTAATATTGACGCACGTGACTGAAACCCTGCAACCACAAAACGGCACCCATTAAAATTACCAAAACCGACAGCATCGCCAAGTCCCAGTAACTAATTAAAATCATTTCCGTCTGCATGCCTAGCTCTCCGTCGCGTAGAGTTCTTCAATCGAGCAGCAGTACGTCGGACATGCAAGGCGCTCGCGTTGCGCTTGATCATGACTGATCCAGATTGCTGCAGCTTGGTTTTGTTGCAGATAATCTTGCAAAAGCGCTTCAACTTTTAAGGTACTTGTCGGGTCAAGATTGGCACTAGTTTCATCCAGTAACAAAACTTTTGGCTGAAATTGTAACCCTCGTAATAATGCCAAACGCTGTTTCTCACCACTAGAAAGTTGATCAACATGTTGCTGCAAAATACTATGCTGTAATCCGACCTTTGCTAAATCGTTCTCGGTTGGCACTTGTTCAAAATGTTCTGCAACCGTATCCAGCCACCACGCTGTTTCCGCCGGGAAATACATCACTTGCCGCCGCCATTGCGGCGCACTGATGCTGTACATATCCTGCTGCTGTAAAGAGACCGAACCTTGATGCTCAATCAAATCCGCAACCGCTTTTAACAAACGCGATTTACCGCTCCCGGAAGGCCCATACAAAAGCCAAAGCTGCTCGGCCTCTATCTGCCAAGAAACCGGTTTAGACATGCCTTTAGCCTGTAGATTCGTTATCTGTAATAAAGCAGACATCTGCAATTCCTGTTTATGTAATGGGCTTAGAACAAACTGAAGTTTTGCTAATCAAGGCATTTGAAGCCGCAGTTAAAATCCAAAAGCTTTTGAGGTTTTGACAATCGCGGCACTCAGAGCGACGTTTAGTTTCATCTAAACGAGCGATTGAGTAACAAAGAGTGTCGAAATCATCAAAAACTTTTAACGACGTTCTAAGCGGGCATATGCCATAACTAACCATTTGGAACCGAATTCAGTAAAGTTCACTTGAATTCGCGCATGTTCACCGCTGCCTTCGTAGTTGAGAACAATGCCGTCACCAAACTTGGCATGACTAACGCGATCACCGACGGCATAACCGGTTTCATTAACCTTAGAACTACTGCTAAAACCAGAATCACGTCCCATCTGCGAAGTTTGTTGTACCTTTCCGCTCAAACGAACTTCATGCAGACATTCCGACGGAATCTCCTTAATAAAGCGTGACATCATCGGAAAAAACTCTGAACCATGCAATCGACGGCGTTGTGCATGGGTAATGATTAACTGCTTTTCGGCACGAGTGATGCCAACGTAAGCCAAACGACGTTCTTCTTCAAGACGCGCTCGGTCTTCTTGCGATTGTTGTGACGGGAACAGCCCTTCTTCAACCCCAACCATAAACACCAGCGGGAATTCCAAACCTTTAGCCGAATGTAAGGTCATTAGCTGCACACAAGATTCCCAAGCGTCTGCCTGCTGTTCACCGGCTTCCAATGCGGACTGCGCAAGGAAAGCTTCCAAAGTATTTTCTTCCGGTTGCTCAAGATTAATGGTGCCGTCATATTGCGCTGCCTTGTCGTCAGCTTCCATGACCGATTGCTCGGAGCTAATGCCATTGGCTTGTTGCTGCTTAGCGCGATTATCAAACTGCGCCGCGGCACTAATCAATTCATCCAAGTTTTCCAGACGACCTTGTCCCTGCTCGGACTTATCTTTTTCAAAATGCTGCTGCAAGCCGGACAGTGAAATGGTTTTGACCAACTGCTGTTCCAAGTCCTGTTCATGCAAGGCATCGGTTAAATTTTCAATTAAATCGACAAAGCCTTGTACCGAGGTTTTAGCACGCGCTTTAAGTGAATTATCCAGCAACGACTGGCTCGCTTTCCACAAAGAAATTTGCTGATCGCGTGCGACCACACGAATCGCATCGGCGGTTTTCTGACCAATGCCACGCGGCGGATGGTTATAAACACGTTCAAAGGCAGCATCGTCATCGCGATTAACCACTAAACGCAAATACGCCAACACATCTTTTACCTCGGCGCGGTCATAGAATCGCAAGCCACCATAAACGCGATACGGAATCTGCGCTTGCATCAACGCCTGTTCAATCATTCGCGATTGCGCATTAGAACGGTATAACACCGCCACTTCATCGCGTTTACCGCCGTGCTCAACCCACTTTTCAATCTGCGCGGTCACATAACGCGCTTCGTCAAATTCATTAAACGCCTCATATAAAAGAATCGGATCGCCTTCATCGCCGGCGCTCCACAACTGTTTACCCATGCGCGTGTCGTTATTGGCAATCAAGGTATTGGCTGCTTTCAAAATCGTTCCGGTTGAGCGGTAATTCTGCTCCAGACGAACCATTTGGGTATTGGCAAAATCTTGATCAAATTGACGGATATTTTCGACCTTCGCACCGCGCCAACCATAAATCGACTGATCATCGTCACCAACCACAAAAAGCTTACCGCTGGCGCCAGCTAAAACTCTTAACCAAGCGTATTGCAAACTATTAGTATCTTGGAATTCGTCCACCAAAATATGACGATAGCGCGCTTGATAATGCGCCAAGATATGCGGCTTTTTCAGCCACAATTCATGTGCGCGCAGTAACAGTTCGGCAAAATCAACCAGCCCCCCGCGCTGACAAACTTCTTCATAGGCTTTATAGATTTCCACCAACTTAGCAACATAAGGATTGTGGCCGATGTCAATATGATGCGGACGACGACCTTCTTCTTTTTCACCGTTAATAAAGGACTGTACCTGCTTAACCGGCCATTGATTTTCGTCTAGCTCCATCGATTTTAATAAACGCTTAACGACGCGTTTCTGGTCATCAGCATCGAGAATTTGGAAACTATTCGGCAAGTCGGCATCCAGATGGTGTTGGCGCAAAATACGATAAGCGATACCGTGAAAAGTCCCCATGGTCAAGCCGTTTGCTTGATGGCCGATCAAATTCTCGATACGGCCGCGCATCTCATTAGCCGCTTTATTAGTAAAAGTCACCGCTAACACATTATAAGAAGAGTACCCCATCACTTCGGTCAGCCAAGCAATGCGGTGTACCAAAACGCGTGTTTTACCACTGCCGGCGCCTGCGAGAATTAAGCCGTGACTTTCATCCAAAGTCACCGCTTGCCGTTGCGCGTCATTCAAATCGTCTAATATATGTGAGATATCCATGAAACCCTTGATCCGTATAAAGTTGATTACGCTTATCACAAACAATACCGTGATTTGGCATTTTACCGAGCGCGCTTAATTTTTGTTACCAAAATCAACTTGGACTAAAAATAATAGAGCATATCCTACGCTAATTTAATTTTTTTTGCTGGGCTCAGGCGTTATCAAAAACCAGTAAAGCGGCTTAGGAAGCCGCGGACTTTATTATCAAAGGAAGTCAAATCTGCGTTATGTTGAGCGAAAACAGGCCTTTATTACAGGCAATAAAAAATAAACAGATGTACTTGCTATTTAAAACAAATTAATGTAATAATTAACGGATTCAAAAAATCAATTGATTCAAAAACCCCAAAAACATTCGTTTTTGAATCCGAAATAGTCAATTCAGACAAAAGCTCCGCATTACTTTTCCCCAATCCAACAAAAACATAATTTGTGGGTCAGGTGTACTTGCGCAAGGAGCTCCATAAGAGAAGGAGAAATCATGATTTCAACAAGCGACGCGAATTTTGAAGCGGAAGTGCTACAGTCAGACGTACCGGTATTGGTAGACTTTTGGGCCGAGTGGTGTGGTCCTTGTAAAATGATTGCACCGATCCTAGACGAAATTGCAGCTGAATTCGACGGCCGTGTTAAGGTTGCGAAACTAAACATTGATGAAAACCCAACGACTCCACCTAAATACGGTGTTCGTGGTATCCCAACGCTAATGCTTTTCAAAGGCGGCGAAGTGGATGCAACTCAAGTTGGTGCACTTTCTAAGTCCCAATTGGTTAGCTTCTTAAACGATAACCTTTAATTTTTTTCCGTCTTCTGGGCATACTAAATGTGTCCAGAAGTGAATTTCCTCTCACTTACTCTTCTATTTATATCAACTTCAGCTACGGCTGCTCCTCACAGCTAATGCACTTAACTCAATCGAAAATAGACCTATGCATTTATTAGATTTAAAAAAACGCTCAGCGGCAGAATTAATTGACTTAGCGACCTCGATGGGCCTAGAAAACTTGGCGCGTTTGCGCAAGCAAGACATGGTTTTCGCTATCCTTAAAGCTCACTCGAAAAAAGGTGAGGACATCTACGGTGAAGGTGTTCTAGAAATCCTACCGGATGGTTTTGGCTTCTTACGTACCGAAGACAGTTCTTATCTTGCCGGTCCTGACGACCTATACGTTTCACCTAGCCAGATTCGCCGTTTCGGCCTACGCAAAGGTGACACTATTCAAGGTAAGATTCGTCCACCAAAAGAGAGCGAGCGTTATTTCGCACTTTTGAAAGTTGAGAAAATCAACTTTGAAGACCCGGAAGTCGCACGTAAGAAAATCGCTTTTGAAAACCTAACACCACTGCACTCAAATGATCGTTTACGCATGGAACTAGGTAACGGTTCAACAGAAGATATTACGTCACGTATTATCGACATCGCATCTCCATTCGGTAAGGGTCAGCGTGGTCTAATCGTAGCGCCGCCAAAATCCGGTAAAACGGTTATCCTGCAACAGATGGCTCAGTCTATCGCTGAAAACTATCCTGACTGCTACCTAATCGTTCTACTGATTGACGAACGCCCGGAAGAGGTAACGGAAATGCAACGTACCGTTAAGGGAGAAGTGATTTCTTCGACCTTCGACGAACCGGCTGCTCGCCACGTTCAGGTTGCGGAAATGGTAATCGAAAAAGCCAAGCGTTTGGTTGAACACAAAACGGATGTAGTGATCCTGCTTGATTCGATTACTCGTCTGGCGCGTGCTTACAACACGGTTACTCCGGCATCCGGGAAAATTCTATCCGGTGGTGTGGATGCTAACGCACTACACCGTCCGAAACGTTTCTTCGGTGCGGCACGTAATATTGAAGAAGGTGGTTCTTTGACCATCATCGCAACGGCACTAATCGAAACTGGCTCGAAAATGGACGAGGTTATCTTTGAGGAATTCAAAGGTACCGGTAACATGGAACTTCATCTATCACGTAATATCGCCGAGAAACGTACCTTCCCTGCGATTAACATCACTAAATCCGGGACGCGTAAAGAAGAGCTGCTTATGGATCAGGAAGAATACCAAAATATTTGGGTACTTCGTCGATTCATGGGCGGCATGAACGAAGTCGAAGCGATTGAAACCTTGATCGATCAGATGAAAGTTGCCAAAACCAATGCAGAGTTATTTGGCGCAATGAAGCGCTAAGCCCTTGATTAATTGCAAATAAATTAAAAAAAGAAGCTTGCATTTATAGCTTTAATCCCTATAATGCACGTTTCTTTCGAAAGTAACTAATTATTAATGGACCGTCATCATGAAAGCAGACATTCATCCAGAATATAAAGACGTAGTTTTCCAAGACATCTCAACTGGTGAGACTTTCCTTACTCGTTCGACTCTTGAAAAAACTTCTGGCGAAACCATTACTCTAGACGGTAACGAATATCCGCTAGTACGTATTGAAGTTTCTAGCGCTTCTCACCCATTCTACACTGGTCAACAAACTATCGTTGATACAGAAGGTCGTGTTGAGAAGTTCAAACAAAAATACGGTCGTCGTCGTTAATTCACGACTCGATTCGATTTTTGTTAAAACGCGGTTTATACCGCGTTTTTTTATGCCCAAAATTTGATTCCAACGCTGGAAAAAACCGTAAAACCTGCTTAAATAAGACAATATCGTCTAATTCAGGTCTTCCATGAAAACGTTTTTTGCCTTTCTCGTTTCTCTATTGCTTGTACAAAATGCCGTTGCGGCACAACAAAGCTGCAATAATCTCCAACCTGACCTATGGGTTGAAGCACAATATGCAATAAACGGTTCGACCATTGTCATTCAAAACCAACGTGTCCACCTTATCGGCCTGTATGCGCCGCAAAAGGAACGTACCTATAAATTCCACACTCCCGGCGAACCACTCGCCAAACAATCGCAAAACCACCTAAACACTCTGCTTGCCAATCATGATTTGAAAATAGGTATTGTCTACGACACAACCAAAATGAATAAAAACCGCGTTCAGCAAGCACATGCTTTTTTTGAAGATGGTACTAGCCTGAATGCCGAGATGATTCGTTCCGGCTTTGCTATCAATCGCGTGCAAAACGACAATGTGCGTTATTCCAAATGCTACTTTGCTGCCGAAAAAGAAGCTCGCGATAACAACTATCAGCTATGGGATCAACTGAAAAAAAATCCACAGAGCCATTTCCCGCTAGTAAAAAGTAGCGAAGTCTACGCCGAAGACCAAGGGTTTCGCATTGTGCAAGGCGAGGTTAAAGAAGTGCTGAAAAGCAGTACCTACTATTTGATTAACTTCGATACCACCGGCATTCGCATCCCGAAAAAAGCTTGGGATAAATTTGATTACGCCAAACTGCAAGCACTGCAAGGCAAGATCATCGAAGTGCGTGGTTACAACTATCTCTACAAAGGTAATATGTTTATGGTGGTCGAACATCCATACGCCTTTAATGTCTTTAATCCACTCAATAACAGTAATTAAAGCGTGACCAATTAGCTACAGTAAGCACACGATAAATAATCTCAATCCTCCCTTCATGGCGAAAGTTTTGTAAACACTCTGCTATCGGCTAAAATACCTCGGTTTAAAAATTTACCGATACTAAGAAGGGCCTGAACATGGCAGAACTACAAAACGATCGTTTCTTACGCGCACTATTAAGAGAACCAGTTGACCGCACGCCAGTATGGATGATGCGTCAAGCAGGTCGTTATCTGCCTGAATATCGTGCAACCCGTGCGCAAGCCGGTTCTTTTATGGATCTTTGCCGCAATGCGGAATTAGCTTGTGAAGTGACTCTTCAGCCACTAGAGCGTTTCCCTCTGGATGCGGCAATCCTGTTCTCAGACATTCTGACTATCCCAGATGCAATGGGTCTAGGGCTGCGATTTGAAACCGGCGAAGGGCCTGTGTTTGATAAGCCGGTGCGCACCATGGAAGATGCCAAAAAACTGTATGTGCCAGACATGGGCTCAGACCTTCAGTACGTGATGAATGCGGTGAGCACCATTCGTAAAAACCTAAACGGTCGTGTCCCGCTAATCGGCTTCTCTGGTAGCCCGTGGACACTCGCAACTTACATGGTAGAAGGCGGTTCTTCAAAGACTTTCTCGAAAGTCAAAGCGATGATGTACGATGAGCCAAAAACCCTGCACCACATCCTAGATGTACTAGCGGAATCGGTTATCCAATATCTAAATGCACAAATCGAAGCCGGTGCTCAAGCGGTACAGATTTTCGACACTTGGGGCGGCGTACTGACTCCACGTGACTACAAAGAGTTCTCGCTAAACTACATGCACAAAATCGTTGACGGTCTAAAACGTGAAAACGATGGTCGTAAAGTGCCGGTGATTCTATTCACCAAAGGCGGCGGTCAATGGCTAGAAGACATGGCGGCGACAGGCTGTGATGCGCTTGGCCTAGATTGGACGACTGATATCGACGTTGCTCGTGCGCGCGTTGGCGATAAAGTTGCACTACAAGGCAATATGGATCCCTCAATGCTATACGCTTCACCAGAACGTATCCGCGAAGAAGTAGCACAAATTCTAGCGAAATACGGCAAGGGTTCAGGCCATGTATTTAACCTGGGCCACGGCATTCACCCAGAAGTGAAACCGGAAAATGCAGGGGCATTTATAAATGCGGTGACTGAGCTATCAGGCCAATACCACTCTTAAAGATTAAGACGCCTGAAATTGCCCCTCTCTATGTTGGGGCTAGGGCTCATTTAGTGATACTAAACTTCGCCCTAACCCGCCTTGATAGGAACAACTTCAGTTTGTCTTAAAAAGATATGTACGAAAAAACGCCCAGTAGATTGATTTCTACTGGGCGTTTTTTGTTACTATCAAAAGATTAGATTGATATTTCGACGACGCAAAAGATGAACAAAATTGCCTTACTGACAATCCCGTTATTATGGAATATTCCGGTTTATGCTGAGCCTGTAACGCTTGAAGGCAAAGCAGTTATTCAGCTTAAATATCCAAATAACTTTATTGAAACAAAACGCTTTATTCATCAAGGGATAAAAACGGATCACAACGACTGTGAATTCAAAAACAAAATCCGACTAAAACCGGGAGAACGTCTTTCTTGGAAACGAATTGCCTATAATCCGGAAACCTGCCAAGCACTGATCATTGAAGGCAATTACAAAGACACAAGCCATAAATAAAAAAACGCCCAATGGATTGGTTTCTACTGGCCGTTTTACTATAAGCGCGAGTCAATTTTTAACACCGTATTTGGGGTTTGCAGTAGCTCGTCCTGGCTATAAAGCTTTGAATTCTTCCGGCATATCAATGTCCTCATCATTAAACAAGAACTTCTGCATCTCTTCTAATAAAAAGCTACGCGCTTTCGGGTCAAGGCTTGATAGGCGGTATTCATTGATTAGAATCGTTTGTTGACCTAACCACTGTTTCCACGCTTCTTTAGAAATTGAATTAAAGACTTTCTCGCCCAATTCACCCGGGAATGGAGCAAAATCTAAACCGTCTAATTCTTCGCCTAATTTGGCACACATTACTTTACGAGACATTCAAATGCCCTCCTATTAATAATCTTGTAATTGTTTAACCAATTTTTGCACTGGAGCCGGAATCCCCAGCTTTTCATCTAACAAGTCTTGCATGCTTACCCAGCGACCAGACTCATTCTCGTCAGCTGCATAATTTGCGCTTGGCTCGGCAATAAGTTGAGATTGCTGAGAAAAGACCGGCGTAATATCCAGATGATAGTGCGAAAACGTATGTCTGAATTCCTGCCATTTTAACAAACTTACCGAAGGACTAAACCGGCTTTGCACTTTGTCTTCACACGCTTGCCAAGTTTCCAGTTGCGGAAACGACCAAAGCCCCCCCCAAATGCCTTTTTGCGGACGCTCTTCCAGCCATAAACTGCCGTCGGCTTGTTGCAGAATCAACAGATAAGCTTGGCGCACCGGCTTGTCTTTTTTCGGTTTCTTAAATGGAAAATCGGCCACTCGATCTTGCGCAAAGGCCTGGCAACCGGCCGAGATCGGACAATCAGCGCATTGCGGTTTAGAGCGTGTACAGAAAGTCGCCCCCAAATCCATAATCGCTTGCGTATAGTCGGCATAACGTTGCGGTGGCGTCAGTTGAGCCGCTCTTTCCCATAACCAATTTTCTGCCGCCTTCTCGCCCGGCCACTTTTCCAATGCATAAAAACGCCCAAGCACCCGCTTTACATTACCATCTAAAATCGGATGGCGCTTGCCACAAGCAATCGACAGAATCGCTCCGGCAGTGGAGCGACCAATTCCGGGTAAGGCGACCACTTCATCTAAGGTATCGGGAAACTCTCCGTCATATTGCTCAACAATCAATTGCGCCGCTTTATGCAAATTACGGCCGCGCGCGTAATAGCCTAATCCCGCCCAATGCGCCAAAACTTGTTCTTGTGTGGCTGCGGCCAAATCCTGCACGGTCGGAAACGATTGCATAAATTTTTGATAATACGGAATCACCGTGGTCACCTGCGTCTGCTGCAACATAATCTCGGAAATCCATACGCGGTAAGGATTAATATCCTGCTGCCACGGCAGGTCATGACGGCCGTAATCATCAAACCACGCTAATAAACGCTGATAAAACTGTTCTGGCTGCAAACTCACAGACAATCCTCTATTTCCAATTTCGGCTATAATGCGCCAATTAAAAAATCGATATTGTACCCAAAAGCGTTACTTAGGAATTGAGCATGAGCGATCACAGCCACGACAAGCCAACCGATTTAGAAGCCGTCAATACAGAAAATGCTGCGACGGAAGAACAAGCCAAGCCAGAAAAGTATAACGAGCGTATTCGTAGCTTTGCCCGTCGTCAAGGACGTTTGACCAACGCTCAAGAGCAAGCTCTTGAAGATCACTGGAATGCGTTTGGGCTAGAAATAAACAATGGAATGCTCAATTTAACCGAGGTCTTTGGACGTGAAGCACCAACCATTGTTGAAATCGGTTTCGGAATGGGGAAAAGTTTGGCGGAAATGGCGGAAGCAAATCCGCAAAACAACTATATCGGCATTGAAGTTCACAAGCCGGGTGTCGGTGCGCTACTGAAGTTAGTTGAAGAGAAAAACCTCAGCAATGTGCGCGTCTTTAATCACGATGCGATTGAAGTCTTAGAAGACTGCATCCCTAAAAATGAACTGTCTGGGGTTTATCTATTTTTCCCTGACCCTTGGCATAAAAAGCGCCACCACAAACGTCGTATTCTGCAACCGGCTTTTGCCGCGACCATCGCGCAACATCTTAAAATCGGCGGCCAATTTCATATGGCGACCGACTGGGAAAACTACGCCGAGCATATGATGGAAGTGATGAGCGCAGCGCCGAACTACCGAAACATCAGTGGCGACCAACAGTTTACCCCACGCCCGGATTATCGCCCGCTAACCAAGTTCGAAGCGCGTGGCCATCGCTTAGGACACGGCGTTTGGGATTTAATTTTCGAACGCGTTTAAGCGTTCACACTCGTAAAACCGCCTGAGAAGTCACTTCCAAGCGGTTTTTCTTTGCCGGTTAGTTTCTACTGTCCGTCTTGCTTTAATAACTCTTCGGCGCTATAAGGTTTGATTTCAATCGCACCATTTTGCCATTGCCAACGATATTCGCCATTTACCATTTGCCACTTAGGGTCATCTTTCTGCAACATTGGTAAGGCCAAATGTTTTGACCAGTTTGGCAAGTCAAGCTTACTGGCAGTCATCTCACCTTGCAGATTTAACTCAGCACCAAAATATCCGGTGAAATTGGTCTGCACATCGCCATTCAAGCCGGAAAGCTGCAACTGTTCCACCTGAATACGCTTATTGCGCAAGTTTAATTTCATCACCGACCCTTTGGTGGTCAAATGCACTTCCGGTGTAGCATATTCTTCTTTCAATTCAACTTTAACCAAGCCCTGCCAATTATTAAATTGGAAATTCTGCAAGCTCGGGTCTATTTCTAGCGCTGTAGTCATCCGAAAAACAATGGTACGCGGCGACAAACTATGGTGATAGGCAAAGTCACCACGTAGTTCAAAAGCCTGATCCGGTTGAATATCCAAAGCAAACAGATTCAGTTTTTGCAGTTCAACCTGATAATGTTCCTGCTGGTCATCAAGCTGTAAACTTGCATTAGTCACCACTAAACTCTGTAAACTCCAAGGCAACTCAATTTGATTAGCTTGTGCTTGTGCAACAAAAGGCATATTTACCGATAAACCATTGGCATGCTGTGCACGCGGCAACATCGGCAGCAATTTACTGATATGCGGCAAATCCGACCAGTTATCCTGCCCTTGAGCATTCTTTACCAATTGCAATTGCGGTTCAACCAGCTCAACGGTTTTCACCTGCAAGCGCTTATTCAGCAGTAATTCCCAAATCGACAGTTCAATTTCAACCTGTTTAATAGTCAGCTGCGGAGGTTCATTTTCATAGCCTTTTGGCTGTGAGAGGATCGACTTGCCGACCGAAAAGGTAAACGGCAGAACCGAGACATCAATACTGCCTTCGATTTTAAAATCGCGACCGGTGTAGTCAGTGACCTCCTTCTCGATTTGCGGCTTATAGCCATTAAAATCGATAAAACTGACAGCCCCAACAAACGCCAAAAAAATCAGTAGCGGAATAATCGCTAAAACCAAAACCAAGCGTTTAATCCATTTCTTTGTCGGGTGCATATTTTTATCCTATCAATGGCTATGAAACTGCCGGCAATTTTAACAGCAATATCATTACAAAAAAGCGCTGACCACGTTATTTAAATAGACTTTACCGCGTTTAGTAAGCGACAAATGCTCTTCCTCTAAACAAATCCAGTTTTGTTGTGACAGTTTATGCAGATAAGGCTCCAACATCTCCATATCCAAACCGGTATGCTGTTTAAATAATGAGAGCTCAAAACCGTCTTGCAGACGCAATGCATTGAGCATAAATTCAAACAAAATTTCTTTGTCATCGACTTCGGTGGTGCGCCCGAACTGACCGTTTTGAATACCGCTGACATAACCGCCCGGCGAGGCCGGCATTTGCGTACGCAGCACTCGGCCTTCCGGAGCCATGGTAATTTTGCCGTGCGCGCCTGCACCCAAACCGATGTAATCGCCAAACTGCCAATAATTCAAGTTATGACGGCACTGCTTGCTCTCTTGCGCATAGGCAGAAACTTCATAATGCTGATAACCTGCATCGGCGATAACCTTCTGACATGCTTCTTGCATTTCCCAAGCCGCATCGTCATCCGGCAGAGGCGGCGGCTGCTTAAAGAACGGCGTGTTCGGCTCTAACGTTAGTTGATAATGCGATAGGTGCGGCGGTGAAAATTCAAGCGCTTGCTCGACATCGGCAATGGCCTCTTCTAGCGACTGGTTCGGCAAAGCAAACATCAGATCTAAGTTGAAATTATCAAATCCGGCATCCTTCGCCGCTTGAATCGCGCGTTTGGCTTCACCAGAAGAGTGAATCCGTCCTAACGCTTTGAGTTTCTCGCCATCGAAGCTTTGAATTCCCATCGACAAACGGTTAATACCCGCTTTGCGGAACATCGCGAATTTTTCAAAATCCACCGTACCGGGATTGGCTTCCAAAGTAATCTCAATTTGCGGATTAAAACCGAGTAGCGCACGTGCTTGCGATAGAAAACGATTAATGCCCTCTTCGGAAAACAAGCTGGGCGTACCGCCACCAAAGAAAATGCTCTTAATTGGCCGCCCCCAAATCTGGGGTAAGGTCTGCTCCAACTGCTTGAGCATGGCATCAATATAGGCGCTTTCGTCCAATTCTTGTTTCAGAGTGTGCGAATTAAAATCGCAATAGGGACACTTCTGAATGCACCATGGATAGTGCACATATAGACTGAGCGGTAGAGGTTGAGAAAATTGCACTCGAGCTCCCAAATAGTTAATGCGAATGAGTTAAATGCTGAAAAGATGGTCGGCGGTGCAAACTCCACCACAAGAGTACGGCAATCACCAACATGGCTGCTTGTGCTAAAGCCATTGCCAATAAGCTGTGTTCTACCCAAGGCACGACAAGTGCGGTAACCAAAGCCGCAGTACCCATCTGCATCAAACTTTGCAACGACGCCGCCATACCGCGCTTGTTCGGCAAACAATCCAAACCGAGCACACTTAAACCGGGATTGGCCAGTGCAAAACCGAGCGCATAAACACTCAACGGCGCAATTGCCCAAAACGCACTGGTATCACCAATTAAATGGATACTGCTATTGATGGCAATCGCTACAAATGCTATCAGTAAAGCTTGCGAGACCAATTTAATCGGTAACGTTTTTTCAGCAAGACGGTGCGATAGCATCGAGCCCAGCAAAATTCCGCCGACCATCGGGATAAACAATCGCCAAAAATCTTGCTCCTGCCAGCCTAAATGCTCATAAATAAGGCTGGCCGAAGAGGCGACATAGATAAAAAAGCCACCAATCAACAAACCTTGCAATAGCGCTAAACGCAGAAACAATGGATGTTTTAAGGTATCAGTGTAAGAACGCAGCAGCTGTTTCGGATGAATCGACTGCACGTGCTCTGGGTCTTGAGTTTCAGCAATCTGCCAGGCAAACATCAGCCACAACACCAACGCATAAAACGCTAAGAAATAAAACACCGAACGCCAACCGAAATGTACCTCTAAATAGCCACCAATAATCGGAGCGATTGCCGGTGCCACCGTAAACAACATCATCACTACAGCTAATGCGCTCTGCGCCCGAGCACCCGAAAAATAATCGCGAATCATGGCGCGACTGGCAACCAAGGATCCTGCGGCCATAATACCTTGAAGGGCACGTCCGATTAACAGATGCTGGTAATCTTGAGCCAAAGCGCACAATAGTGCAGCACCGAGATAACCGAGTAAGCTAATCAGCACGATTTTACGCCGTCCAAAACGATCAGCTAAAGGTCCCCAGATCAAGGTCGCCAAAGCAAAGCAACCTAGATACACCGCCAAACTTTGAGTTAAAACATGACGGCTAACATCCAGTTCAGCTTCAATTGCCGGAAAAGACGGCAGATAAGTATCAATTGAAAACGGCGCCAACATACTGACCACCGCAACTACAGTAATCAACCATAATGGCGAAATAGCCGTTTTCTGGATACTCATGTTAAGCTCCTCTGTGAAGCTGCATTAGCAAAGCGTTCAACGCTTGAGCACGATGACTGACTTGGTTTTTCTGTTCTTTGCTCAATTCTGCTGACGCTTTGCCGAACTCATCAACCCAAAAAACCGGATCATAGCCAAAACCGCCGTCACCACGTTTTTCGCGCAAAATTTCACCGTACCAACGACCTAGGCCAATAATCGGCGTCGGATCTTCAGCATGCGCAACATATACCATCGCACAGTAATAGCTGGCTTGGCGTTTATCATCAGCAACATCTTGCATATCCGTCAACAGTTTCTGCAAATTGCTTTCATCAGAAACCTGTTGCACTTCACCTTCCGAGTAGCGCGCCGAATAGATGCCCGGTTTGCCGTTCAATGCGCTGACCTCAATGCCCGAATCATCGGCAATCGCCGGCAGGCCGCTTTTTTCCGCAGCAAAACGCGCTTTCAAAATCGCATTCTCGATAAAACTTAAACCGGTTTCGTCAGCTTCGTCGCTAAAAAACTCGCTCTGCGGCACAATATCAAAGCCATATGGCGCAAGGATTTCGCTCATCTCTTTGAGTTTTCCTTTATTGCCGCTGGCTAAAACCACCTTTTGCATTTCAAGCTCCCAAAGCGTCACGTTGCATCTGTGTCAATTCACCAATGCCTTTCTGACCCAGCGCCAACATTGCTTGCAACTCATCCATCGAATAAGGCGCGCCTTCTGCCGTACCCTGAACTTCAATAAAGTGGCCGCTGTCGGTCATCACTAGGTTCATATCAGTCTCAGCAGTCGAGTCTTCAGCGTAATCCAAATCCAAAACCGGCGTACCTTGATAAACACCAACCGAAATTGACGCCACCTGCTGTACCATTGGCGATTCGCTCAACAAACCGTCCGCCAACAGTTTTTCAATCGCCATCGACAAGGCCACATAACCGCCGGTGATCGATGCTGTGCGAGTTCCGCCGTCGGCCTGAATCACATCGCAATCGACATGAATGGTGCGTTCGCCCAGTTTTTTCAAATCCACTGCCGCGCGTAATGAACGGCCAATCAGGCGCTGGATTTCCTGAGTACGACCGCTCTGTTTACCAGCGGTGGCTTCACGACGCATACGCGAACCTGTCGAGCGCGGCAACATGCCATACTCAGAAGTGACCCAACCTTGACCTTGACCACGCAACCAAGGCGGTACACGCTCTTCGACACTGGCATTGCAAATTACTTGCGTATCACCAAACTCAATCAATACCGAACCTTCGGCGTGCTTGGTAAAATCCTTGGTGATTTTGACTTGGCGCAGTTGGTTTGCCGCTCGACCACTTGGGCGCAGACTCTCGCTATTACTCATTATTAATCCTTCGAAACATATAGAATGACGGCATTATAAACGATTCGGTTTAGCCATAGTCGCTGCCTAAATGGAAACAAAATGGATTCAAAGCAACCTGTATACAGCATGACCGCTTTCGCCCGCAGTCAACATCAACTACAAGACGAAAATTCACAGACCCAATTCAGCTGGGAATTACGTTCGGTCAATCAGCGCTACTTGGAAATCAATTTCCGCATTAACGATAATCTTCGTTATCTGGAAATGCCGATTCGCGAGCAACTGAAAGCCAATTTTGCACGCGGTAAGATTGACGTCAGCTTAAGCATTAAACAGAGTAATGCTGCCTCTTTACAGCTCAATTCCGCCACCTTGCAAGCGCTGAATGAGGCGATTTGCGAAGTGCAGCAGCAACTCCCAGAAGCGACCGCTTTAAATCCGTTGGAACTTTTGCAATGGCCGGGTGTCTTGCAAGAGCAAGATGACTCTTTCGCCGAACAAGAGAAGGATTTGCAACACGCTTTATTGGCTGGATTAGAACAAACCATCGCCGATTTAAAAGCACATCGCGCTCGTGAAGGTGACGCATTGAAAACGATGATTGAACAGCGTTGCGAGGCGATTGAAAAAATT
Source organism: Thiomicrorhabdus marina (assembly GCF_017571465.1). Lineage (GTDB taxonomy): Bacteria > Pseudomonadota > Gammaproteobacteria > Thiomicrospirales > Thiomicrospiraceae > Thiomicrorhabdus > Thiomicrorhabdus marina. Next base: position 47,770 of record NZ_JAGETV010000009.1, read on the forward strand.
CTGGCCAATCTACAACCGATTCTAAGCGACATTCAGCAGAACCAAGTCATGAAGATTCGCCAACGTTTAGAACATCTACAAGCCAATGTTGAAGAACAGCGTCTGCATCAAGAAATTGCATTATTGGCGCAAAAAATCGACGTCGCCGAAGAATTGGATCGTTTAGCCGTACAAGTGAAAGAAGTACGTCATGTTTTGCAGAGTGGCGAACCGATTGGTCGTAGATTGGATTTTCTAATGCAAGAACTGAATCGCGAAGCCAATACACTAGGCTCTAAATCGGTTGATTCACGAACCAGCCAAGCCAGCGTCGATTTAAAAGTCCTAATCGAACAAATGAGAGAACAGGTGCAGAATATCGAGTGAGTAATAAACTGGCTTTATAAGCCTTTACCAATACACTTTGGGCAAACTTCTCACTTACTGACAAACTTACCCAAAATCAAGGGCGAAGATTGAATTTTGCCAATAACCGCAGTATAGTTTGCCTGTTACAAACATCCTAATTGTTTACTGAGGCGCAGGAACTATGAGTAACTTAACAAAAATGCTACTGGTTTTGGTCATTACAGTAGTAATTCCATTAGCCGTACTACTTGGTATTTGGGCAGATATTTTGCCGCAATCTCTACAAGTAGCGATCGGTCTTGCAGGCGTTGTTTTGACAATCGCTTACATTGTTGGTGGTAACCTTTTACTTATGTGGAGCGACATTAAAACAGGTCGTTACTCTAAGAAATCTTAAGCAACACTTAAGTTTTACTACCTAAAACCCGGCTCTGCCGGGTTTTTTGTTTTCTACACAACGAGACGCTAAACAGCGCTTTATCTGGAAAACGCCGCTTTATCGATAAGTTGAAAATCCAACAACAAAAGCTCGCAAGCGAAACGCAGAAACCGCTATAATTATCAGCACTTAAAATGCTTTGACAATATTACTCGCGGCTTTCAAAAAGTGTCGAGGCTTCTCGTCATATTTCGCAATATTCAGGTACTTTGGGCTTGAAAAGCAGACATTTAGCGATTGATTAAACTGAGTAGACAATGAGTAACGATAAGCCATCTGTTAACGATAACGACATGCCGTCAATTGGCTCAGCAAAGGACATCATGGGCGACACACCACGCAAATCCACTGCCAGCAAAACCACTCGTAAACGCGCACCGGCAAAAGCACCTGCATCTAAAAAACGTACCGCTACCAAAAAACCTGTAGCTCGTCGTGGCCGCCCATCGAAAAAGCCCCAAAAGCCGCCGTTTTTCAAACGCGTCTTTAAATACTTTTTCTGGTTTAATTTCGTCAGTTTCTTTGTCGCCTTACCCTTAGCGGCCGCGAGTTTTTATTATTTGACTGTTTATCCGAGCTTACCGGAAGTCAGCGAGCTAAAAGAAGTGACTTACCAAGTTCCGTTACGCATCGTTACCCAAGACGACAAGTTGATTACCGAAATCGGTACCAAGAAACGTGTACCACTTGAATATCACGAAATTCCGGAGCGCATGACACAAGCAATTATTGCCGCCGAAGACGAGAACTTCTTCGAGCATGGCGGCGTTGATTTTAAAGGTCTGGCGCGTGCGGTTTACCATCTAGTCACCACTGGTGAGAAAAAATCCGGTGGTTCGACCATCACTATGCAGGTGGCACGTAACTTCTTCCTAACTAAAGAGAAGACCTATCTACGCAAGCTAAATGAAATCGTACTTTCCTACAAAATCGAGAACGAGCTGTCGAAGCAGGAAATCATGGCGCTCTATCTGAACAAGATTTTCCTTGGCTACCGTTCCTACGGTGTTGCTGCCGCCGCGCAAACTTACTACGGTAAAGAGCTAAGCGAATTGGATATCAACGAATACGCGATGATTGCCGGCCTACCGAAAGCGCCGTCGGCCTATAATCCGATTCGCAATGCCGCACGTGCCAAACTGCGTCGTGACTATGTACTACGCCGTATGAATGAATTGAATTTCATTACTGACGAAGAGATGCAAAAAGGTCTGGCGGTTGACGTTCATGCCGAGTTGCATGGCCCGATTATCGAAGTCGAAGCCGACTATGTTGCCGAACAGGCGCGTGCATTCGTATTGGAACGTTTCGGAGAAGAAGCATTGCAAAATGGCCTAACCATTGTCACCACTTTGGATAGTGCTTTACAGAAACGCGCTACATCTTCCATACGCGAAGGCTTGCAAGATTATGAACGCCGCCACGGTTATCGCGGTGCGATTCAAAATGTCGATTCCGCATTGTTAAATGACACCGAAATGCTTCTGCAATTAATGCAGGACACCACTAATTATGGTGACTTATTGGTGGCCGCAGTAACCGGTTTCAATAAAGGCGAACCAAAGATTCTGATCGAAAACGGCGATACTGCACAACTGCAATTTACTGACATGAAATGGGCGGCGGAATACATCAGCGTCAACCGCAAAAAATATGCTCCAAAATCAGCCAAAGACATCTTAAAAGTCGGTGACCTTATCTATGTACAAAAACTCGATAAACGCTGGCAATTAGCACAAGATCCGCTAGCGGAATCAGCATTAATCTCGATGGACAGCAATAGCGGCCGCATCCTTGCACTGGTCGGCGGTTATGATTACTTCCGCAGTAAGTTCAACCGCGCCACTCAAGGAAAGCGTCAAGTCGGCTCGAATATCAAACCATTCCTATATTCAGCTGCTCTAAACGAAGGCATGACGGCAGCGACAACCATCAATGATGCACCAGTGGTTTTCCATGACCGCAATTTAGAAGATTACTGGCGCCCGGAAAACTACTCCGGCCAATACTATGGCCCGACGCGTTTGCGTAAGGCTTTGGCGCTGTCACGTAACTTAGTTTCGATTCGCCTAATGCAACGAATCAGTATCAATACCGCGGTCGATTACTTTAAAAACTTCGGCTTCCCCGCAAGCGAACTGAATGCGCACAAAAATTTATCGTTATCGCTTGGTGCAGTGGAATTAACACCTGAACAAGTGGCACGCGGTTATGCAACCTTCTCTAACGGCGGTTACCTAATTGAACCGTATTTAATTGATGAAGTTCGCGATTTTAACGGCGATTTGCTATATAAAGCCGATCCGAAAAAGGTTTGTAAGAGCGCCAGTTGCCAAGGTCAAAACAATGCACCGCGCGTTATCGAAGAACGTAATGCATATATTATGAGTAGCATTATGCAGGACGTTATTGCTTACGGTTCCGGTAAACGTGCTCGTGCGCTAAAACGTGAAGACATCGCCGGTAAGACGGGTACCACCAACGACCAGAAAGATGCATGGTTCTCCGGCTTTAACCCGAATATCACTACCACCGTTTGGTTCGGTTTCGATAAACCATCGACGCTAGGTCGTTATGAAGTTGGCGGTCGAGCTGCACTACCGATTTGGATGGATTACATGCAACTCGCATTGCAAAATCAACCAAACCAACCGCTGCAAATGCCATCGGGTATTGTGCAAATTCCAGTCAGTAAAGAAACCGGATTAGCTGTCACACCAGATAATCCGGACGCACTGTATGAAATTTTCCGCGAAGAACGCGCGCCGGAAATTCCGAAAGTTTCTACCCGTCAGATTGAAACCTTAACTGATGAATTATTTGACTAATGAACTGGACTGAACTGGCGGTAAAAATCTCAGCCCAGCTCGAACAAGAGCTAGAGATTTATACTGCCAAAAACATTGCCGGTGGCGATATCAGTCAGGCGTTTAAGTTACATACCAATCAGGGAAATTTTTTCCTGAAAACCAATCTGGTTAGTCATTACGATATGTTCCGTAGCGAAATGCTGGGCCTGCAAACCATTGCCGATAGCAACAGTATTCTGGTGCCTAAAGCGATTGCCAGCGGCACTTTTAAGAACCATGCATGGTTGCTATTGGATTTTGTCGAGATGAGCAGCCGTGGCGATGATTTCCAACGCGGTCGCGATTTAGCGTTAATGCATCATCACCTAAACGATTCCGCGAAGCCATTCGGTTGGCAAGAAGACAACTTTATCGGTCTGACTCCGCAACGCAATGACTGGTGCAGTAACTGGATTGAGTTCTACGGGCAAATGCGTCTTAAGCCGCAAATTCAAATGGCACGCGAACGCGGCATATCATCGTCAACGGCTGACCGAGGTTATCAACTGATCGACAAACTGGATTTCTGGTTTCAGGATTATCAACCAAAAGCGTCCTTACTACATGGTGACCTATGGGGCGGAAATAGCGCTTTCAATAGCGACGGCGATGCGATGATTTTCGATCCGGCCAGCTACTACGGCGACCACGAAACCGATATCGCCATGACCGAACTTTTCGGCGGTTTCAGCAATGCTTTCTATGACGGTTATAAAGAAGTATTCCCCTTAGATAAAGGCTACGCTAAACGCAAAAACCTCTATAACCTGTATCACCTCCTTAATCATTTCAATCTGTTTGGCGGCCATTACCAGCAGCAAGCCGACAATATGATTCAGACACTATTGGCGCAAGCCAAATAGCTTCCGTATAATAGCGACAATTTCCGAATTCAAACTACATAATTTTTAGGATAACAACCATGAAATGCATTCTATTAGGCGCTCCAGGTGCCGGTAAAGGTACGCAAGCTCAGTTTCTAACCAAAGAGTTCTCAATTCCGCAAATCTCAACTGGCGACATGCTGCGTGCGGCAATCAAAGCCGGTACTGAGCTAGGTATGCAAGCGAAAGCAGCAATTGATGCTGGTGAACTGGTAACCGACGAAATCATCATCGGTATGGTGAAAGAACGTATCGCGCTGGACGACTGTGCAAACGGTTTCCTACTAGACGGTTTCCCACGTACCGTTCCACAAGCGGATGCTCTGGCAGATGCAGGCGTTGCTATCGATGCAGTTATCGAAATCGACGTACCGGACGAAGTGATTGTTGAACGTATGTCTGGTCGTCGTGCGCACTTGGCTTCTGGTCGTACTTATCACTTGGTATACAACCCACCTAAGGTTGAAGGTAAAGACGACATTACCGGCGAAGACCTAGTTCAACGTGACGACGACAAACCGGAAGTGGTTCTAGACCGTCTACGCGTTTACCATGACCAAACAGCACCGCTAGTGGGTTACTACAAAGACGCAGCGGACAAAATCGATACCCTGAAATACATCACGATTGATGGTACTCAAGCTATTGATGACGTTGAAACCGCTATCCGTGCAGCGCTGAAATAATCGTACTTCAGCCCAAACGAAGAAAGGCGCTCATTGAGCGCCTTTTTTGCTTTTATAAACAGTTTTTTAAAGCGTTATGAAAGAAGTAAATTTTTAACAATGGATTTGCTTCTCGCAATAGCTTTAAAGCCATTGCGGTGTTAGCAACGGCATTAACTGCAACTGTAAGTTTGCGCTTGGCAGTTCAGAACGCAGGTGCTGATAGATTGCCTGCGCTTCGTCACACTGAATAGTCACCTCCAAAAGCGTCTTGTCTTTATAACCAGACACCTGCTCGGTAATGTTTTCCAGTGGATAAGTATGCGCCTGCACCGGCAATGCGACAAACGTCAACTCACGGTGTGCATAACTTAACAAGGCGTCGGTTACCCCGTCGTAAATGTCGCTGTCGAACTGCAAGCGGAAGATGCATTGTTCAAAGTGTTGTGGCAGACTCATCTTATTTCTCCCCCGCTAATTCAGCTTGCGGTGTTGCCACCTTATTAAAACGACGATAGATAATCGGCAAAATCAATAGCGTCAGTAAGGTCGAACTAATCAAGCCACCAATTACCACAATCGCCAGTGGGCGCTGGATTTCCGAGCCTGGACCTTCGGCAAACACCAATGGTACCAAGCCTAAAGCGGCAATCGATGCCGTCATCAATACCGGACGCAGACGACGCATAGCGCCTTGCACCACAACATCCGCTAAGGCCATACCTTGTGACAACAATTGGTTAAAGTAACTAATCATCACCACCCCGTTCAAGACCGCGATACCGAGCAGGGCGATAAAGCCGACCGAGGCTGGAACCGAAAGATATTCACCGGTTATCCACAGCGCCATGACGCCACCGATAAGCGCGAACGGTACGTTGGCCATCACCATCACCGCTTGCGGAATTGAGCTAAAGGTACTAAATAGAATCAAGAAGATTAAGCCCAGCGCAATCGGCACCACAATACTTAATGTCTGTGCGGCACGTTGCTGATTCTCGAACTGACCGCCCCACTCGAAGTAGTAACCGGCCGGAATCGACAGTTCACGCGCCTTAGCTTTGGCTTCTTCAACAAAACCAACCAAGTCGCGACCGGAGACATTCGAGACCACAACCGCAAAACGTTTGCTCTGCTCACGTTGAATCGAGACCGGACCTTCAACTTCTTCGGCTTTGACTAGCTGATTCAACATTACCGTATGCATACCCAGTGGGCTATTGATCGTCATCGGCTGTTGCAGCATCGCCAAAATCGAACTCTTCTGTGCTTCGCCAGCACGCACAATCAATGGAATACGACGCACGCCTTGGTATAGATAACCAACTTCCATACCGTTGATTTGCACACGCAACAGCTCTTCAACCTGCGTGACGCTCATGCCCAATTTACCGGCCATAATCGGGTCAACATTCAGTTGTAGATAGCGCAGGCCATCGTTGGTCGGGGTAAAGACGTCTTGCGCACCGTCGATGCCTTCCACCATTTTTACCATTTCCTTCGCGACTTCGTTCAGCTCTTGCGGATTATCTCCAAAAATCTTAATCGCCACGTCACCACGCGCACCGGTCAACATCTCATCAACACGCATCTGAATCGGCTGAGTAAAGGCGTAATTCACCCCCGGAAAATTAGCTTCCAACGACTGACGAATCGCTTCAATCAATTCGTCTTTGGTTTCCATGCGCCACTCTTGTTTCGGCTTCAGAACCAAGAAAGAGTCGGTATCATTCAAACTCATCGGATCCATACCGATTTCATCCGAGCCGACACGCGCCACAATGCGTTGAATTTCCGGCACCTCTTGCATCAAGGTCTTCTGGATAAGACGATCCAGATTGGTTGATGCATCCAAACTGACCGACGGATTCTTTTCAATCTGCAAAATAACATAGCCTTCATCCATTTGCGGAATAAAGGTTTTACCGACCTGCGTGAACCCGAGCACCGCTACCGCCAAGCCAAACAGCGCCGCCAACACCACGGTTTTATCATGCGCCAAGGCCCATTTTAGAATCGGTTGATAAACGGCAGAAATCTTACGAATCAGCCACGGCTCTTGGTGCTGCGGCTTACCTAGAATAAACGACGACAAGGTCGGAATCACCGTCAGCGACAGTAGCAACGACGCACCCAGCGCGAAGATAATAGTAATCGCCACCGGCACAAACAGTTTTCCTTCCAGCCCAGACAGAGTCAGCAGCGGCAAGAATACCGTCATAATAATCAGAATCCCGGAAATAACCGGCACCGAGACCTCTTTCAAGGCACGGAAAATAATGTGCATCTTAGGCAGGCGTTGCCCTTGTTGTAAGGCTTTTTCTTGATGCGAGACGATATTCTCGACCACCACCACGGCGGCATCGACCAACATACCGATAGCGATTGCCAAACCACCCAACGACATCAAGTTAGCCGACAGACCGAACCAACGCATCAGGATAAAGGTACTTAACGCCGCTAGCGGTAGAATCAAGGCGACCGCCAGAGCCGCGCGGACATTTCCTAGAAAAACCAATAGAACCAGCAGTACCAAAACCACTGCTTCCGCCAGTGCTTTGGAAACCCCGAAAATCGCCGTATTGACCAAGTCGCCACGGTCGTAGAAGACGCTGATTTCAATGCCTTTCGGAAAGGCCGGTTCCAGTTCCGCCAAACGGTCACGAATGCCCGTCACCACTTCACGCGCATTGGCACCTCGCAACGCCATTACCAAACCTTGCACCGCTTCCGCTTCGCCGTTTTGCGTGACCGCACCGTTGCGATAAATCGAATCAACTTCAACCTTCGCAACGTCTTTCAGGTAAATCGGCGCACTATTACGGTAAGCGATAATCAACTGTTCAATCTGCTCAATCGATTCCAAACTGCCTTGAGTTCGAACCAACAGCACTTCTTCACCTTGGTTCAAACGACCGGCACCATCGTTACGGTTGTTTTGCTGTAGCACTTCAATCAACTGCTCGACACCGACTTGGTAAGTCGCCAGTTTTTGGTAATCCGGTTTCACCGCATAGACGCGTGCTAAACCGCCAAGCACGTTGACATCGGCAACACCCGGCACCGAACGGAGCGCAGGACGAATCACCCAGTCCAACAAGTCGCGTTTTTCCATATTATTGAGCGCATCGCCCTCAATGGTGAACATAAACACATCACTTAACGGCGTTGATAACGGTGCCATACCGCCGGTGATTCCCGGTGGTAAATCTGCATTACCGAGACGCTCGGCAACCTGTTGACGCGCCCAGTAGATATCAGTGCCTTCTTTGAAATCGATGGTAATATCCGCCAAGGCGTACTTAGCCAAAGAACGCAAAACCTCTTGATTCGGCAAACCGAGCAGTTCCTGTTCAAGCGGCGCAATCACGCGCTGTTCAACTTCGGACGGAGTCATCCCTGGCGCTTTGAAAATCATCTTTACCTGCGTCGGCGAAACATCCGGAAAAGCATCAATTGGAATTTTTTGGAACGCTTGCCAGCCTGCGCCGACCAGCACGAGAACAATCAGCAACACCAAAGTGCGCTGAACGAGAAAGAATTGTAGAAAACGACTTAACATAGCTGGCCTATTCTTCCTCTGAAGCGCTTAACGCCAATTTAATTGCTGTCGTTCCTTCGGTAATCAAAGGCGTTGCCGCATCAAATTTGTCAGCGGTGAAATACATATTTTCAGCATCCATTTGCAAAATTTGCACGGCTTGGGTTGCCACTTTTTGTGCACTCGGCTGAGTAAACACGACCGTCTCACCCTCAAACTGCGCCACCGAATTAATCGGCGCACGATACGCCTGCGCTTGCTTAGTCAAAAAACGTACGCTGACCGACTGACCCGGCAGAATCTTGCGCTGCGGATTCGAGAAAATCACATGCACTTCAAAGGTCTGAGTCAGCTCATCGATTTGGTTTTCCAAATGACGGATTTCGCCCTGTTCGCTAAATCCATCGACCGCAACCGTCATACCTTCTTCAAGTTGGGCGCGCATACTGACTGGCACTCGAACATCCAACACAATCGGGTCAATGGTGCCCATGCTGAATAACGCCTGATTAGCGATAAGACGCTGCCCTAGACGAATCTGCATTTCATCCAACTGCCCAGCAACCGGTGCGCTGATATTCAGCTTACTGCCCTGAGTTTTATTGGTTTTCAGCAGTTTATCCATCCGCGCTTGGTCAAAACCGGCCAGACGCAAAGTCTCTTTTTTCTCGGCCAGCTGCGAACGTAATTGCGTCACCAATGCTTGCGCCGCTTGTAGCTGCTTGGTTGATGTCACCCCACTGGCATTCAGCTGTTTGCTACGTTGCAAAGATTTATTGGCAACTTGCAATTCGGTCACAACGCCCAATAGTTCGGTCTGCATTACCACCAATTGCGCACTGTCCAATACCGCAATCACTTCACCTTCGGCCACTTCACCGTGCACACGGCGTAACTCGACCACTTGGCCGTCAATCGGGCTATTGAAATTCTGCATGCTATGAATCGGCATCATCGCAATCGCCTGCATCGGCATACTCGGCACTTGCGAAACCGCTTGCGCTTGCGCGGTTTGAATACCCATCGCTTGCCACTGCTGCGAGTTCAATTGAATATTGGCGTTTTCCGCCTGAGCACCGCCAAAGCCGAATAGGGTTAGTCCCACAAACAGTACGCTGTGTAATGGCAATGATTTGTTTAAATTGGTCATTTTCGACTCCACTCGGTTACTTATAGGCGACAAGGACATGGCCGTTGATTTGGTTCAAATTGGCTACCGACTTAGCAATTTCCACGGTAACAAGCGCCAGCTGTTTGCTGACTTCTAGGAAACTTTGCTGTGCGCGAATCAAGGATTCGATATTCACGGCGCCCAACTGATAGGCCTTTTCCATCATCTGTAATTTGCTTTCACCAAGCGAGACATTCTGTTGCAACAAAACATACTGCTGACGCAGCTGCTCGACATGTTGCAATGCTTCTTGAGCTTGTACTTGTAAATCCAGCTGCGCTTGCGCCAAGGTCACGCGGCTATTAGTCAGGTTGACTTGCTCTTCGGCAACGGCAATCTGTTTTTTCTGATCCATTCCTAATGGAATCGATAGTTGCGCCACCAAAGTGCTGTGATCGGAGCCCGGCGCTTGATCGTGAATTGCGCCGAAGTAAACGCTTGGCGCGATGGCTTGCTCGGCCTTCGACTTGCCGACCTGAGCTTGCGCTACCTGCATTTGCGCTTGTAGCCAAGCCAGATAGGGATGTTGCTCGGCGTTTAAAATTTGTTGCGGGTCTTCCGAAGTATTCATCGGTACCTGATCGGTTTTGGTCCACTGCTTGAACTGTTTAGCTGCCAACTCGAATTGAAAACGCGCGTTCTCTTTGGCGGTTTCCAACTCTACCGCTTTGGATTGCGCCATCACTAAATCCAGCTCGGTCGCGTCACCAGCTTTCTTTTTCAACTGCACTTTGTTCAGCAATTCTTCAGCTTGCTGATATGCGCGATCTGCGGCATTTTTTTGCACTTCGGCGCGGCGATATTGCCAGCTCACATCACGCAATTTTCCAGAGGCTAACCAACGAAGATAGTTCTGCTGAGCACCATTCAGCGAGCGGGTTTGCTCAGCAAGATTCTGCCACGCTTGTTGCTGTTTCGGGAGTTGCACGGTTGCTTGCGCACCGACTTCATAATTACGTACACCGTCATCGCTCAGAAGCGCATCGTTTTCATGTTTCAGATGCAGCGAAAGGTCATCACTAATCCAACGTTCGGCTTGATTTTTATACTGTTTCGCCAATTCACTGGTTGATTGCTGTTGCATCTGCTGTGGTTGCGTCTGCATCACTTGATCGACTAACTTGGCATAGTCGGCACTGACTTCACTGGCCGCGAGAGTTTGCCCGCTAAAGCCGATAGAAATCAGCCATAGCAGAGACCAGCTAGGGTACTTTAGAAATGGTTTCTGCATGAAATCACTCATTCTTTTGGTTGGCATTTTTATTCCGGGATTATGAAAATCCAAGACGAATTATAAAAATGGAAGCTGAATTGAAGCTGAAAATGAATTCATTCTTCGACCGAACGGTCTTTAATTTTTGATAATTACTTGGTTAAGGAAGCGCAGAATAAGCCCCCATTGACTTCAGCGAGGTGTTTGAAGCCATTTGAACTTGTTCTGCGCTTCCTTAAAGCAAACCTGTACTTTTAAACCACCAAATGACGAATGACTAAAATGCAATTTGGCTTTATAAGCTTCTGCCAACTGCTTGACAATCGATAAACCAATACCATGCCCCGGCTTAGTTTCGTCAGTACGGAAACCACGCATTTCTAAGCGATGGAGCTTATCATCAGATACTCCGGGACCATCGTCTTCAATACTTAAGCCGTGCTCATCGATCTTACAATACACGTTGCCATGCGCCCATTTATAAGCATTATCGAGCAAATTACCGAACAGTTCGAAAGCATCTTCCTGCTCCATCAGCAACTGCGCATCCTGAGCAAAATCACAATGCAGTTGAATGTTTTTCTGCTGATACAGCTGAGAGAAACTATTCTGCAAATCAGTGACCAAATCTTGCAACGGCAAAGGCGCAATAACCTGATTTTGAGCGAAACGTTCTGCTTTCAATTCTCTCTCAATCAATGCAAGAATCAATTGGCTCTGCTGCTTAAGTTGCTCTCTCAGTTGCGGGTATTGCTGAAGATTTTGATCCTCAATCAACTGAAAAATCAGGTTAAGAGGCGTTTTCAAACTGTGCGACAAATTGGAATTATGCTGGCGTGACTGCTCAAACTGCAGACGCGACTTTTCCAATGCCAGTTGTAAACTGTTCAATAACGAATGCACTTCCTGCGGATAACTCGCTTTATCTAACTCTAGACTCTGACCAAGCTGAAATGCCTGCAATTGTTGCTCAAGCGGATTCAAACGATTGAAGGCACGCCTTAATAACCAGCGATGCAGGAAATACAAACTCAGTAAAGCAAACAAAGTAAATAATGCGAACAGCAAGTCATAGCGTAATACCATCTGCTGGATCGGTGAATGATTTTCGGCAATGTAAATCCGCAGTTTCTGACCATCTAAAAGCATACTTTCCGAGCGAACCAATAACACATCCCCCATTGGCCCCTTGGTTTCATAGATGTCGACGATGTTATCACTGGCTTTTTCTAACATTCTGAAACCATTCAACGACGGCGAATAGAGCGTATCCTTCGGTGTTTGAATAACATAGTAATGACCTGATTGCGGTGTCATATAAATCGGGCCGATACTGGAATGATCCATCATCCACAAATCGCCGGAACGCACTAAATGGTCAGCAACGAGATTTTTATCATGCTCTAAGCGCGTCAAAACATAGGATTCGCTAATGGTGTGCAATGCCGTTTGCGACAGCCACCAAAAAACCCCGAAAATGGTAACCAAGCTGAACGTTAAGGTGACGAAAAGTTGCTTTTGAATCGACGTAGAACCGGTTGCTGAAGAGCGGAACAACATAAACACCCCCGAACTAATTCGATTTAGGCGGCACAAATTTGTACCCCATACCGCGCAGGGTCTGAATAGGCTCTTTGCCAATCATCTTCCGCAATTTACGAATATAAACTTCAATAACATTCGATTCTCGATCTTGATGTTGGTCGGAAATACGTTCCGACAGCTGGTCTTTAGAAAACACCCGATTCGGGTTAGCGAAAAAGAATTGCAGCAGACGAAATTCAGTCAAGGTTAAATTAAAATGTTCCGCACCAACGTGTAACGTTTTGTCATTCAAATCTAAACTTAAGTCGCCAAATTGAATGTTGTCTCGGCTGGCAGTATCAAGGTTGCGGCGCGCCAAGACTTCTAAACGCGCCCATAATTCTTCAAATTCAAAAGGCTTACCAAGATAATCGTCGGCGCCGCTTTTCAAGCCGGCCACTTTTTCTTGCCAACTGTCGCGCGCGCTCAAAATCAATACCGGAACCCGTTGATTAACCCCTTCTTCGGCACGCAGTTGCTGGAGCACTTGCAAACCGCTGATATCCGGCAAGCCCAAATCGAGAATCACCGCGTCATAGCCAAACTCCTGCAAGTTAAACAGACCATCCGTACCGCTATCGGCAATATCGACCAAAGCACCTTTTTCACTTAAACGCTGCTGCATCTTTTCCAGCAACAACGTTTCATCTTCAACCAGCAACAATTTCATGGCAGCTTACCTAACAATCATTCAATAGAAATGCAGTTTATAAACTTTGCCGCCATCCTACAATCGGACATTTGCATTAAATAACTTGGTCGGACTCAACCTGACTAGTATCGATTTTTCCTTCGTTAATTTTCAAGATTTTATCGCAATACGGCAGCAAACGTTCATCATGGGTAACCATAATAATCGCCACTTGCTGTTCCTTGGCTATCTGGCGCAGCAGTTTAGCGACACTATGCGCGCGTTCAATATCCAAAGCGGCGGTCGGTTCATCGGCCAGAATAATCTGCGGTTCGGTTGCCAAGGCACGGGCAATCGCCACCCGCTGATTTTGCCCGCCAGATAAATCGCTCGGCATGGCATGCAACTTTTCGCCCAAGCCCAGATAGTCCAATAATTGCGTGGCACGCTTGCGAATCACCGCTTCCGGCTCTTTATTGGTTTGCGGAAGCAAGGAGACATTCTCCAACACATTCAAAAAGGGAATCAGGTAATGCGCCTGAAAAATAAAGCCGATTTTTTCACGGCGAATCGTTCGGGCATCTTTGGTCGTCCAACGATCTGCATAAACTTGCGTGTCGCCCAACCAAATTTCACCGCCACTGGGTTCCAAAACACAGCCAATCATCATTAACAAAGTGCTTTTTCCGGCACCGCTCGGCGCAATTAACGCCGCCAGTTCGCCACGCTGTACTTCAAAACTTGCCCCTTTGATTACCTCAACCGCATTATCACCCTGGCCGTAGGTTTTCTGCAGATTTTCGATACGAATACCTGTGCTCATCGCTAACCTCCTATTGCCGAAGCCGGGTCGGCTTTCATAACTTTATAAACGCCGACTAAAGAAGCCAAAAACGAGGCGGTCAAAATAATCGCAAATAACAATAAAGAATCATTCCACATAAGCACCACGCGCTTTGGAAATTGGGCGTAAATCAAATGCGCGAAAATATTCCCGAAGACAAAAGCGATGGCGCCAAGCAGCAAGGTTTCCTGCATAATCATTTTCACCACCATTCGGTTAGGAATGCCGATAAGCTTCATAATCGAAATCTCTTTAATTTTCTCCAAGGTCATGGTGTAAATAATCAAGCCGATAATAATGCCGCTGACCAAGACTAAAATTGCGGTAAACAGGCCAATCTGTTTGGAGGAACGCTCAATGACGTTACGACTGAGGATGGTCGCTTGTTGCTCATGGGTATAAGCGGTCAAATGCTTCCAAGTTTCTATCTGCTCGGCCACTTCTTGCGCGCTATAGCCGGGGCGAACCTTGGCCACCACGGTATTCACCAATTGGGTATTTTGCCCAAGCAGACCTCGTGCACGGTCGTTGCGGATTCTTGGATTGGAATAAGAGAATTGCACATTCTGGGCGTCTTTAAGACTGATATACACCAACGGATCGCCACTTGAAGAAACGCTGCCCTGCACCACACCGACCACATGATAGGTATCGCGCCCTAATGCAATCTGTTCGCCGAGTTGAAAACCGGTTTTATCAGTGACCACCATCTCAAAATGCTGTGCCCGTAAACTTCGCCCGGCAAGGATGCGCTGCGCAGGAATAACCTGAAAATCACCCGCCGGATCAAAACCGACAGCCATAACTCGAACGGCTTGTTGCTGACGGTTGTAGAGTTGAATATTTTGTAACGTCAGGGCGGCGGTTTTATCAACCCCATCCAGAGCGCGCAGAATATCTTGAGTGTCTTGATGCAAGCGTGACGACTCGGCAAAAGGCCCCAACGTCTGTTGTTGCACCACCCATAAATCAGCATTGATATCTCGCAGCAACATCCGCGCATCGTCGGCCATGCCGCGATAGACGCCGATCATAATCAACACAATCCCCAACAGCATTCCGACGCCCATTGCCGTCACCAAAAACTTGCTCAGTGTATGGCGAATATCTTTATAGGCGAGATTAATCATGGAAAGACTCGCGCGCCGTTAAACAGCGGTTTTTTGCTTTTATCCGGCACAATCAACACACTGTCTGCATTAAGTTGCGGGTTATCTTGCTTAGCCAATGCGAATGCTTGAGGATTGGCGGCCGCAATCGTCAATGGCACAAACTGAGCACGGCCGTCTTGCTTCAGCCAAACGCCCTGTTGCTCCTTATGCATACTCAACACCTTATTCGGCAGAATCCATACATCCGGCAAAGTATCGGTATGAATCTTCACCTGCGCCTGCTCAAACAGAAACGGTGGCGGCAAATCCGACTGAAAACCGATATACACCACGCGCTCCAAGGTGACTGCATCGCTCTGTGCATCAATCCGTTTTACAAACCCTTGATACTGCTGCTTAGATTTTGAACGCAGGACAATTTCAGCCAGTTGATTCAGCGCTAATTTGCCGCTAACCCGTTCATCAATATAAGCCTTGACCCATAAGGATTGCGGTTCCAATACTTTAAAAATTGCCTGTCCTGGAACAACGCTCTCGCCAGCTTCCGCCAAACGTTCAACCACAAATAAATTTTCCGGCGCATACAGCTTCAAATTATTCAGTTTGACCTCGATTACCTCAAGGCTTTTCTCGATTCGCTGCAGCTCCGCTTTGACTAAAGTCAAACGGGTGCGCGCACTTTTCACAGCGATCTCGGCTTGCATCATCGCCGACTCACTTTGATCGAAAACCGCTTGCGAAATCATCTTACGTTTCAGCAATGATTTATTGCGATTATGCGCCAATTTCGCTAAATCATAGCGTTCTTGATCCAACTCTATATCTTGAAGATTGGCTTTTACTTCCAGACGTGTCTTACTCTGCAAGGCCTGCATTTCGCCCAGTGTCGCGGTTAATTCAGCCGCATCCAGTTGCGCCAATAATTGACCTTTTACCACCTTGTCGCCTTGGTCCACTCGCGTTTCGGTTAAACGACCGTTACCGGTAAAACCAAGCGGGTAAAAACGTTGCGCGCCCAATTCGCCAAGCCCTTGCACCCAAACTTTAAACTCGCCTTGCGTCGGCTGTAGCGTTTGATAGGTCGATTTCGGTTGATAAACACGCGTGTAAAAAAGCGCTACCAAGAGCACTACCAAAAGGAGTAAGCCTCCCCAAAGTCGCCAAGATTTTTTCATCGCTTTCTCCTATTCGCGTTCCAATCGATAGACAGCATGACACTGAATGCAAAGTTTTTGCACCTCTGCCAAACGTTGCAAAATCACCTGAGAATCGCCCATGGTCACGGCTTCATCAGCAATTTCTTCAAAGCCGATGTGAACCTGCGGCCCGAGCTTAACAAATCCTTCCGGTAGTTTTGCCCGCAACTCAGCTGGCACGCCTCGCGCTTGTTGTAAACCGACTGCTCGAGCACTTTGTTCAACCTCTGCCATATCCTCAGCTAGCGCGGCTTGTAATATGGTTTGACTCGCGGTCAAAAACTGCCGCATTTCGGCAAGAATCGCACTGCGCTGCCCGTCGCTTAACCAGATAGCCGATCTGGAATCCGCCGATTCGCTGGCATAAGCCATTTTCGGCGCGAGCATGCCGAATAACAATGTTGCCAACAGGAAAGATTTGCCCGACGTAATTAGCCTTTGATGTCTATACATTTTCATCCTCTTTATTTGCGATTAACAGCGCGGCTTCAACCATCGAAGTCAACTGCTGTATGGTTTCGTCCAAGCTAAGATCGAGTTTTTTCTCGGCAGGAATCGCCAAGCGCATCGGCTCGCTCGTGATAAAAAGGCACAGACTTCCCAAAATCATAAAATGCGTCGTCAGCGGATCGCTCTCTTTAAAGATTCCATCTTCTTCGCCTTGCTGCAAAATCACCTTGAGCGCAAACAATAAACGCTGCATCTGTTCACGTGCGGCAATCGGCATATTCATTCCGCCACTGGCAATTTCGCGCATTAATACCGCCGGCATAGTTGGGGTTAAACTCGCTTGCTGCGCAAAACTTTCAATAAAGGCGTGCAATTGATTTCTACTGCCTTGCGCTTGCGCAACCGTTTTCAAAACCGGTTCAACCACACTTTTAAACAGCTCGGTCAATGCCACTTCATACAAACCGGCTTTATCGCCGAAATGGTAATAAATACTGGCTTTATTAACCCCACTTCTTGAACAAAGTTCATCCATCGTACTGCCGCCAAATCCAGTTTCAGCAAACATCTCTGTCGCTGTGGCAAGAATTTTATTAGCGGTTTTGCCGCGTTTTTTGGCTCGTAACCGCGATAGAGTACTGTGCTCAACTAAGCTCGGCGGCTCTTTGGTTTTGATCTTTGCTTGCGTCATTTACCGATGCCTTTCAGATTACTACTATCAAAATTGTAACTAAATAGTTAAATTTTTCAATGACAGTGCAAACTCTGTTGCGGCGAATATCGAAAAAATCAGTCAATCCCCCTTGCGATGAGAAATCAAAACTGGTTAAATACGTTATATCTTGATGGGAATAACGGTTTTTGCTTAAACACTTCCCAAACAATTTTATCTGTCAGATAAATTTAGAGCGACCATTCGAAGCCCGACTTGCAATGCAATCGGGCTTTTTTTATGCACATACGAAGACACAAAGTAGATTATGGAAAAACCGTGCAAGCGAAGATTTAAGCCTTGCATTTTTACGGTAGCTAACGCATATTTAGTGACAAATAAATATATGAGAATGATTTATGTTTTCAGTCGCCAATGCTTTCTTTTTAAGCGCCAGAAACTTGCGCGCGCAGCCACTTTTTGTAAACTGCCTTCTCGCCTCCATAACGCTATTCTCAAGCACAGCAACACAAGCTCAAGAAGCGCAAACCGACAAACCGAAAAAACCGCCCGTCACCGTTATCGCTTATCAAGTTGCCGCCGAGCCCGTCAAACAAACGCTAAATCTAATCGGTACTTTGCAAGCGGTGCAGTCAGTCGAAATTCGCGCCACCGTTACCGAACGCATTACCGAATTGCCGTTTAGCGACGGCCAACGGATTGAAAAGGGTGCGCTCATCGCCAAACTCAACGCCGAAGAAGAACAGGCCGAACTAAAACAAGCCAAAATCATTACTGCCGAGGCGAAACGCCAATATCTGCGCGCGCAAAAACTCAAAGGACGCGGCAATATTACTGAAGCGACCATCGATGAATTAAAAGCCGAATGGCACAGTGCCGAAGCGGAACAATCAATTATCCAAGCACGTATTAATGACCGTAGTATCACTGCACCTTTTTCCGGTTATCTTGGGTTTAAAGCCGTGCATGAAGGTGCTCTGGTCAATAACAACACCCTAATCACAACCCTTGATAACACTGAGCAGATGTATCTGGACGTGCAAATACCCGACCCTTACCTCAGCAAGTTACAACTCGGGCAACAGATTACCTTTTCGCTCGGGCAACAGAAATTTAGCGGCGAATTGACGGTCATTAACCCACGTATTAATGAAGAAAGCCGCCTATTGCAGGTGCGTGCCGTGGTCGATAATACCGCACAAAAATTAAAAAGCGGCATGCAGGTACAAGCACAGCTAAACCTTGGGAATGAAGCGCAATTATTGTTGCCGGAAACCGCGGTATTAATGCAAGGCGAGAAAAACTTTGTCTATCTAGTGCAAGATACCGCAGCGGAAACCTCAGCGATTCGCAAACAAGCAATTACCGTCAGCAAGCGTTATTTCGGGCAAGTACAGGTGGCGAGCGGTATTCAGGCAGGTGATGTGGTTGTCAGCCAAGGCATTCTGCAACTAAAACCGAAAAGCCAAATCAAAATCAAAGCTTATCAAAACAAACAGATGCTAGACGACCTGCTTCGCGGCGAGCCGTTACAAATTCCTAACAGCAAGCAGGTAAATTAACATGTGGCTTTCGGATACAGCGGTTAAACGACCGGTTCTGGCATTTGTTGTTTCAGCGCTCTTATTAGCCTTTGGTTTAATGTCGTTCGAGCGCATGAGCTTGCGCGAATACCCGAATATCGATCCGCCGGTGGTTAATATCACCACCGACTATCTCGGAGCCTCCGCCAAGGTAGTGGAAAGTCGCATCACCAAAGTCATTGAAAACCGAATTTCCGGGATTTCCGGCATTAAATATATCGAATCATCTTCGCAAGACGGCCGCTCGCGCATTAAAGTCGAATTTACCCTAGACCGCGATATCGATGCCGCTGCCAACGATATTCGCGATCGCGTTTCGCGCATTGTCGATAATCTACCGGAACAAGCCGATCCGCCGGACGTGCAGAAAGTGGATGGCGATGAAAGCGTTATTGTCTGGTACAACCTCGCTAGCGACCGCATGACGGTTGCACAGCTAACCGACTATGCGGAACGTTATATTGTTGACCGCTTCTCAGTGTTAGACGGGGTTGGTCGCGTGCGAATCGGCGGCGGGCAATCCTATGCAATGCGTATCTGGCTTGACCCTTTGAAACTGGCGAAATACGACCTAAGTATCAGCGATATCGAAGACGCTTTGCGGAATACCAATATTGAACTGCCGGCCGGAACGGTGCAGAGCGATAAGATGATGCTGACCGTGCAAATCGACAAGCCACTTAATTCGATTCAAGATATCGAAAGCTTGGTTCTAAAGCAATTTAGCAATGGTCAAATCACGCTTGGACAGGTCGCTAGCGTCGAACTCGGCGCAATTGAGAAACGTCGCTTATTCCGTGGTAACGGCATTCCAATGGTCGGTATCGGCATTATAAAACAATCCAATGCCAATACCCTGACCGTCGCCGAACTCGCACAGGAACGTAAAGAAGCAATTAATCCAACCCTGCCGGAAGGCATGTCACTGAACGACAGTTACAACGCCTCGGTATTTGTCAAAAGCGCGGTCAATGAAGTTTATAAAACGCTGTTTATCGCACTTGGCTTAGTGGTCATCGTCATGCTGATATTCCTTGGCAATATTCGCGCCGCGCTGATACCAGCAGTAACCTTGCCAGTATCGCTACTGGCGACTTTCTGGGTGCTGTGGATGCTTGGTTTCTCGATCAATCTGCTCACCCTTTTGGCCTTGGTTCTCGCCATCGGTCTAGTTGTCGACGATGCTATTGTGGTATTGGAGAATATTCAGCGTCACCTTAATCACGGTTACCAGAGCTTAGCTGCGGCTTATTTGGGAACTCGTCAGGTTGGTTTCGCAGTCATTGCAACCACTCTGGTTCTAATCTCCGTGTTTATGCCGATTGGCTTCTTGGAAGGCAATATCGGCCGTCTATTCTCGGAATTTGCTGTCACCTTATCGGTTGCCGTGCTTTTCTCTAGCTGGGTTGCCTTAACTTTATCGCCGGCATTGGCATCAAAGATATTGAAACCGAGCAACAATGTTGCCGTCACTAAGAAGCCGTCAAAGCTCTGGGGTGCCTTTAAACCCGTCCTAAAATTTAACCTGCGCTACCCATGGATTGCAGTGGTTGTGTTCTTCGGCCTACTCGCGAGCATGTACCAGCTATTCCAAGAAGTTCCGCGCGAATATGTGCCGAAAGAAGACCGTGGCGCTTTCTTTATCAGCGTTAAAGGACCGGAAGGCGTCTCTTTTGAATATATGCAAAGCTATATGCAAGAGATTGAACAACGTTTGATGCCATTGGTTGAAGCCGGTGAAGCCAAACGTTTATTGATTCGTGCACCGCGCTCTTTCAGTAATGCGCAGGTTTTCAATACCGGCTTTGGTATTGTCATTCTCGAAGACTGGAGTCAACGCCGTAGCGCATTTGAAATCATGGCACAGATACGCAAAAACCTCAGCGACTTAAGCGGCGTTAAGGTCGCTCCGATTATGCGTAACAGCATCGGCGGACGCGTTAGCCGTCCGGTGCAGTTTGTTATCAGCGGCAATAGCTACGAACAGCTGGAACAGTGGAAAGAACAGCTGAACAATGCAATTAACGACAATAACCCGGGACTAACCGGCATTAACTGGGACTTTGAAACCAATAAGCCGCAGCTCGGCATTACTGTCGATTATCAAAAAGCAGCCAGTCTCGGTATCGAACAGAAAGATTTGAACGAAACCCTGCAAACCCTACTCGGTTCCAAGAAAATCACTACCTATATGTTTGAAGGCGAAGAGATTGATATTCTACTGGAGGCAGAACGCGGCCTATTGCAGTCGCCGAATGAATTGAACAAAATTCATCTACGTGCGGAAAGTGGGGCAATGATTCCGCTCACACAAGTCGTCACCATGGATACCTTTGCCGATGCTGCGCAATTGAATCGCTATAACCGTATGCGCTCAATTACCTTGCAAGCGAATTTGGAAGATAACTATACCCTTGGCGAAGCCTTGCAATACCTTAATCAATTGACCCGCGACACCTTACCGGAAGAAGCCATTATCAGTTACAAAGGTCAGAGTCTGGAATTCAGCGAAAGCAGTCAATCAACCATTTTCGTATTCCTGTTCGCATTGACCGTGATTTTCTTGGTATTGGCAGCACAGTTTGAAAGTTTTAAATCGCCACTGGTAATTATGTTGATTGTGCCGCTAGCGATTGTCGGAGGTTTGATGGCGCTGTTGTTCCACGGCCAAACATTGAATATCTATAGCCAAATCGCTCTGGTCTTATTGATTGGCCTGGCAACCAAAAATGGCATCCTGATTGTCGAGTTTGCCAACCAATTGCGAGATCAAGGCAAGAGTTTATACCATGCATTAATGCAAGCAGTAAAACTGCGCCTACGTCCAATTATTATGACCACCTTGACCACCTGTGCCGGAGCCATTCCACTGATTATGTCGAGCGGTGCCGGTGCAGAAACCCGTCAGATTCTCGGCTTTGTATTACTGTGGGGCGTCGCATTTTCAACCATTTTAAGCCTGATTATGGTGCCGGTTTTCTATACCTTAATCGCTCGCCATGCACATGCGCCGCAATACAATACGCGTCAATTACAAAAACAGTTGGCAAACAATAAGATCGAATAAAAACGGCTATTCCATATCATGAATAGCAACGAACTGATAGCCGTTTTTACCGTTTTCTTTGACATGATAAAGTCCGGCATCGGCACGCTTAATCGCCTGCTCGATGTCGTGCTGATCATTAATTAAGGTTCCACCGAAACTGCACGTTACCATGCCGACACTGGAATCGAGATCGCGTTTAATAACCGAGCGAAGGTTCTCAGCAATCTTATCTAGCACTTGGCGGTTTTCGACAGCGAGCACTATCACGAATTCTTCCCCGCCCCATCGAATCAACAAATCGCTTTCTCGCAGATTGCGCTTCAATAAATTCGATAAGTCTTTAAGCACTTCATCGCCCTTACCATGCCCATATCGGTCATTTATCTGTTTGAAATCATCGACGTCAAACATCAATAAACCGATTTTTTTATCCTCTCGACTAGCGATTTTGATAAATGAATGAATCGACAATTCAAAGAAATGACGGTTGTATGCGCTCGTCAGCGAATCAATCGAAGCTTTCTGGCGCCACATCAATTTTTCCATAAAGGCATCGCTAATGTCTTGGAACGAAACCACAAAATTACGTTCATCAAACTGGCTGACTTCAACCGCGAAGGTAATCAATTCGCCGGCGGCATTTTTCATGGCAACATTACGTTGACTAGGCGGAATGCGCATAATGGCATCAACCCAATGCTGATCTTCCAAACGCAGCTTGCTCAAATCAAAGAAATGTTCACCCGGTTCAAAGTAATCGCAGATACAGCGTTGCGCAACTTCCGGATTCTGTTTGCGATCTATGCCAAAGAAATTAAAGTACGCTTGATTGGCAAAAGTCATTAAATGTCCGTCTGTGAGAATAACGATGCTCTTCTGGGTATCGATAAATTTTTGCAGTTTTTCTAGAGCCTGACGCTGTGCGGTGATATCGGTCATGACCCCTTCAACCTGAATCATTCCATCTTCGTCCAGCACTTTTTGGCCGCTGTCGCTAACCACAACAACACTACCGTCTGGGCGCTGAATACGATACTCCAATTCATAGCTTTTATCCGCTTGCAGAGTGCTGTAGATATATTGCTGAACACGTTCCAAATCGTCCGGGTGAATAATCTGCAAAAACTCAATTTCTTTTGCTAAGAGCTCATAAGCATAATGGCCGGTATAAAAACGCGCTGAGGCATTAGCAAAGTCCATCTTCCAACGTCTTTCCGCTTCCCAACTAAAGCGGTATACCAAGTTAGGAAGACGTTCAACCAAAGCTTGATAACGCTCTCCCAACCGCTCCAAACGCTGCTCTCGCTCGACCACATTGGTAATATCGTGAATGGTACCGGTAGAACGGACTACCATACCGTTATCGTCAAATTGGTGTTCGCACTCTTCTTCAACGTAAATCATGCTCCCGTCATGTCGATAAATACGGTGTTTCACCTGATATGGCGTGCCATGCGACAAGGCATAACGGAAGGCGTAATCTACCTGCTCTCGGTCATCCGGGTGTACATAGCTCAAGAAACGATCATAGGTAGGCTCGAAGCTTTGCGGGCGTTCATCGAAAATACGAAAAACCTGATCACTCCAATACAGTTGTTGAGTATTCGGATCATATTCCCACGTTCCTAAATTGGAAATCTGTTGCGCCTTTTCAAAACGCACTAAACTAATTCTCTGAATAGCCTCGCTTTGTCGCAATGCCACTTCATTGCTGCGGCTTCGATATAACAACAATAGCATCAGAGCCGCGACAGTAATCACCGCCAAAAAGACCGCGATAAATTCCAATACCGCAAGGTCTTGTTCATTACTCTCTTGGAAATACACCAGATAACCGATTGGTTCACGACTGATCGCATTCAAAACCGGCAATAATGAAACCATGTAACCTTGACCGGCGATCTCCAAAAAATGACTCTCTATACCGGTTTTATCATTGATTTTTAAGCCGTATTGATCACGCCAAGCTTGCAAAATTTTGGCAAATTGTAATCGGCTATTGAGATGCATCAAACTGGCTTCATACATAAAGTCATCCGAAAACGGCGTAACTTCATAATTACTCATTTCACTTTGAAAGACTTTCGATTCAACAATATCGCGACGAATAATAAAACTGACCTTTCCGGATAAATCGCGTGCCATTGCGTTCATCAGCACTTTCATCGATACCGAAGTTTCTACCGAGCCGGCCTGCTGTTTATTCCAAAATAACGGGAATACAAAACGGTAACCATTGAAAATTCGACCCTCTTCAAAACCCTGTATCGACATGCCGGTACGGTTAACATAAGCGATAGTGCCGCGGATATCGGTTAAATTATCGCCGAACTTATTGGGGCGATGAAAGCGAAGGAAGCTGTCGTTATTGTGCAGATGAAAATGCAGTTGCTTCAGTTTGAACTTATCCATCGAGTTGTACAGAGGAAACAGGCGATTATAAATCTCGTCACGAATAACCTGACGCCTCTCTTCATCTGCACTATTCGCTTCAAACAAACGCTGTTGGAAAAAAGGTTTATCAATGATATTTTCAAAAATAAGTTCCGCATTATTGGCAAAGCCGTGCAGCAAAGAATTATGAGTCACCTCAACCAAGTGATTCTGTGCATTGACAACATTCTGTTCACGCTCTTGATAATTTTGAAACAGCAATAAGGCTGCAACAATGACAAAAACTACATAAAGCGCAAAATATTGCCAGGGCGATTTTAATAAATGCTGCGGAGTCTTCATTGAACAGAAATGCTAAGGAGTATGGAATCGTTTTGAAAGTATAACAAAACCCCTTTTTTTTTCTGGGAAAGTGCGTATTTCCAACAAATAGAATTACTTAGAACTTAAGCTAGATTAAATTTACTCAAACTTTACTAAAAGAGGAACCGCTCAATATCTTTTGAAAAAAGCCGCGGTTGAACCAATTTACAGAGTAAATTGCAGGGAGTTCACAAACCGCGACAAGCTTTTACAACGAAGCTCTTCATTATAAAAAGCATCACCCTTCCAACTGAGTGATTAAGGACGCCAACCGAAGTTGGCTGAGAGATAAGTAAATAGGTTAAAGATTAAATTACGGCTTAGCTTCTCCTTCCGGCACATAAATCAAACTGCCGTCTTCCAAGCGATAGGTCACACCAGCTTTGGCACCTTTGCCCTCGCCCATTTGACCGGTCGATTTATACTCTTTCAGCTCGTCGCCTTCCTTAACCAGAATTTCCATATTCGGCTGGCCGGCGTTTTTAATCACGGTAACGTTTTCAGCGCTGTTAAACGGGTTGATTGGATTGCTCATCACAATAATTAACAACACCGCGATGACCACCAGAAATAGGTCAACCATATTAACCACGCTCAGAATAGGATCGTCTTCGTCGTCTTCGATAATTTTTAAATCAATCTGACTCATGCCAACCTCTAAGCCGCTTTTAGCTCAGCAGTCGCGTCTTGCTTAGCCGCTTCTTTCGCCAAGACCAAAGACTTCAACTCCTCTAATAACCAACGGCGGCGCACCGACAAAGTCATAAAGGTCATCGATGCCGCCAATAGCGCGATAATCACCGCTGCAAAAGCCACCGTTAACTGGCTCGCCACTTCTTGAAAATTCCCATTTGCGACTGCCATTAACGCAGGTCCCATTGGAATCATGGTTGCTACAAGCCCCAACATCGGGGCAATTCGGCTCACCAAACGCAAAGGCTCTAACTGCTTAAGTAAATGCAGTTCAACCTCCTGCTGATCGGCCTTTGGATTTTTACGCCAAAAACGCTTCAGCGGCTGCTCTTTTTTGCGCCCCATAGAACGCATCATCGATTCAAAACCGAAACGCCCCAGTTCATAAAAAGCATAGGTAAACATCAGTGCCAAAATCACCAGTACCGGCATTAAAAACAGGCTGGCGATTTCCGCCATGGTTAATTCAATTAAATTCATTCTTTTTCCTAGTCCGCTAAGATTATTCGTGCCTGTATACGGCATTTTTGTTGACGATTTTAAGAGTGATTGCGAGACTTAACAATGCGACAAATTGTCGCACTTGTTGTGATTGTTGTAAGTAAAGCCGTTGCCGATTACATTCCCAAAGTGAACACCAACAACACTGAAAACAGCAGACTGGCCGGCATGATTTTATGCAACCACAACGGCTGATAACTCAACAGCAAACCGACTAGCGCCCCCGCCAAGGTCAATAAGGCGGTCCAAGTAATCAATGCCATGCCGATCGACCAAAACATCAAACTCATCAATAACGAAGCCAGCAGCAATGCATAAGCGAATTTCTTAATGTTCGGTGCATAATCGGGCAGTGTTTTACTTTGGTAAAGCGTCTTGCAATGGGATTGCATGGAAAACGCAAAAGCACTCATTGAGGCGGTCAGTAACAAACCGATAAACAAACTATGCATTGTGCTTAACCTCGAACCTTAGCGGCGGCATGCACCGAACTGCAAGGCTTTGCCTTGGCCTTCGATGTTGACTGCGATTTTGCCGGCGCTGCGTCGTCGATTGTATACGGCGCACGGTTTTGCCAACGCCAATGTGCCGCCCAAGCAAACAGCGCCCCGACCACTAACAGGGTCAAATCGAATCCGGCAAATACCCAATCGCCATGAATCACACTGGTGACTAAACCACGCTCGGTGGTTATCGCACTAATAATCGGCAAACTAATAAATAGGCTCGCAGCGACAACAAACTGCTCAAACCAGACTTTATTCTGCGAACGCAACAGCGCATGCACCAGCATCAACAACCAAGTAATAAACAGCAGATGCACTTCCCATTCGGCGCGGTCGGCCATCTGTATCGGCAATAAACGGTTGGCAAGGAAATAGCCGCCAATCGCAATCGGCAAACCGACCACGGTAGCGACATTCATGCGGTCAACCCACCACAAACCACGGTGATTTTGTGCTCGCGCCGCCAGCTTTTTATGTTGTTTGCGAGACCATAAAATCAGTCCCGTAGCAATCATTGCCGTTCCCAATAAACCTGAGAAAAAATACAGCCAACGCAGACCAGTGCCGGCAAACAAGCCTTCATGCAAACCGAGCATGGTGTCGAAAAAATCCTTACCGGCAGAGCGCTCGGCTGGTTCATAGGTGATTAGCTCACCGGTCACACCGTTAAAGACCACACTGTGCTGTTCATGTGCCGGCGAATGGGCTTCGCTAGTATAAAAAGTGACACGTGCGTTCTGATCGCCGATATTGCGAACACAAGCACGCGAAATTGGAGAATTTGGTGCTTTTTCAGCCAAGATCGCTTCCGCTTGTTGCAACATCGGTACCAGTGGTGCCAATTCGGCATCTTTACGCGCAGGTCTTGGCTTGCCGACCGAGTCATAAACTTCGGCTCGGAACTCGCGTTTCGAGTCGTAGAAGCCGTCGATCATCAGCGGCATATAAACCACCACCAAAAAGACCAAACCGGTATAGGTAATCATCAGATGGAACGGCAAAGCGATAACACTGACCAGCTTATGCGCTTCCAACCACGAGCGATTCTTTTTATTGCGGTTAAAAAGGAACATGTCTTTAAAAAAGCGCTTATGAATAATGATGCCGCTAATCAGCGCCACAAACATAAACAGCGTCGCCACGCCGACAATCCATTCGCCGGTGGTTTTCGACATATACTGCAACTTCCAGTGCATCTTGTAGAGTTCTTGGCCACCCTCGGTATCGCGGTGCTCCAACGGCTTGCCGGTAACCGGATCGAACATCACCCAGGCGCGCGGATCCTTGACCGTCGGTACCGACATGTCCGCAGCACGATAGAACATTCGCGTGTAAGGTTCATTGCGATCAAGAGGAAAGGCAATTTTCCAACAACGCGCACCAGCCGCATATACCCGACCATAGTCTTCAATGCCTTGCAAGGAGCGTTGGTAACTGAACTGCTGACGCAATTCGGCCGACTTATCCAAGGTTTGCGCCGGCGGTAACTCCGGCTTCATCCAACGATCGATTTCCGTATCAAAGTAGCCGAGCGTTCCGGTTAAAAAAACGAAGAACAGCAACCAACCGAGCACCAATCCCGACCAAGTATGTAGCCAGGTCATCGATTGGCGAAGCTCATTCAAAGTATAGGTTTTTTGCGTTTTTGCCTGCTGACTCATGCCATTAACTCCCATGTTAAAAACAAGAAAAACGCCGTCGTCAATGCAAACCGCCCCCAAGCTTTAGCTAAACTGCGCACCGAATAAGCCCAAATAACAAAGCCGACATAAAATAGAAAACTAAGCGACATGCCGAGTAACAATGCCCCACCGCCGTGCGGATTAAGCAACCCAACCACACTGACCACCACTAAGTTGGTGAGCAGGTAACCGCCGAAAACTGCCAAAACCAAACGCGATAAAATCGGCCATGCCGGATGCCGCATCAAAGAAAACTGTGCTGTATTCATTTTCAATCCAAAATAAAAAAAGCGCAGCTTAGAAGAGCGCGCTTTGTTTGCCTTACCAAAGAGCTTTAGAAGTTACCTTGCAGACCGAAGTAGACATAACGACCACGTTCGATGTAGCTGTAGAAATCGGATTTGTCATACAGGTCGACATTGGTGAAGTTTTCGATCCCCCCCAATAGACGAACGTTTTTATCCAACTGCTTGGTAAAGCTGATATTCCATAACGTAAAGCTCGGCAGTTCTAACTGCTGCGGATTGCGGTAATCGCCGTTGCTAGCGTACTGCTTGCCGGTATAGTTGGCGCGCAGTTTCCATGCCCAACCTTGCTTGCCTTTCCAGCTTAAAGTGGTATTTACAACATGTTCCGGGCGATGGTTAAGATACTCGTCATCCGACTCGTTCATCGCGTCCAGATAAGTATGGTTGATGGTCAAACCGAAACCGTGGCTTAAGTCTTTCTCGAAAGTAGTTTCCAAACCTTTAATCGTCGCGCTGGCGATATTGATATAGGTCGACTCGCCCAACTCGCCGGTTTCGCGGTCATAAGGTTTTAAGGTCTCGCTTTCAATCAAATCGGTAATATCGTTATTGAAGAAATTGGTCGAGAATCTCATCCCCTCTTCAACCCAGTTCAGGCCAAACTCATAGGTGTCGATGGTTTCCGGCTTCAAATCCGGATTGGCAATCAGAATATATCCCGGACGGCCAGTGATATACCCCTCGGTGGTGTACTTAAGTTGCGGCGCTTTAAAGCCATGCCCGTAACCGCCGCGGAAGGTTAAATTATCCGAGTAATGATACACCAAGTAAGCACGAGGACTGAATTCCGAACCATACTGGCTATTCGAATCAAAACGTCCGCCCAAAGTCAGAATCGTGTTATCGCCCAAGAACACTTCATCTTGCATATAGGCAGCGGTTGAATCATTGGTTGCCATACCGCCGATAGAGTACTTATCAATGCCAATATGCGAGTGCTCGTGATATTCGGCACCGACGGTAATATGCTGCATCTCACCCAAAGCAAAATTGACCTTACCGTCAACCACGCGGTCTTTCTGGCCTTCAGAATTTTCGTTATTGCTACGATCTTTGGTGATATCCGATTGATAAGCACGCAACTGTGTATCGAACTTGCCAAGCTGGGCGCTGTAGCCAATCGAATAATGTTCACGCAAAATATCGGTAATCAGCTCACCGTCTTCATCACTTGAAGTACGGGGTTCATCGGTACGTAGCACTTCTACATCAATCTTGTGACCTTTACTCGGAGTAAACACCAACCCAACACTACCACTGACATTCTGTTTCGATTCACGCAATGGCGCGTCCACAGCATCATCTTCGCCTTGTTCATTTCGGTTAAACATCGACAAACTGAACTTAAGCCCCAACTTATCCTTAATCAAAGGACCGCTGACCGAAATACCGGCATTAAACTGGTTCTCGCCGTCATTGTCGGTGACTGCTCCGCTCTGTACGTTAAAACTTCTATTCCAAGCCGTGGTCGGTGACTTAGTAATGATATTGACCACCCCACCGAACGCTTCCGAACCATATAGAGCCGACATAGGCCCACGCACGATTTCAATACGCTCGATTTGCTCGATCGGAATCCAATCAAACTGGAAATCGGTATGCTGCAAAACATTGTCCGATGCATTGATACGACGGCCATCAATCAAAATCAATGAACGGTCACTATCCATACCGCGAATACTCAACGAAGGACGGTTAGAACCACCGCCCTGCGATTGCAGGCTCAAGCCAACCGACTCGCGAATCGCCTCCAAAACATCCGCCACCGGACGCTCCTGCAAATCTTCTCTCGTGATAATCGTAACCGCCGCCGATGCATCGCGCACATCCTGCTCATAAGACGCCGCCGTCACCACAACATCGGTTAACTCACTGGAATCCTCAGCCACTGCTGCTGGCGCAACACCCACTAACAATGCTGAAAGCAACGTTCTGTAATAGAAAGGTTTATTCATTGAAATAGCCCACTTTATATTTATTATGATTTCAAATTAGCGTGGAATTGTAGGGAGAGGCTAAGGTAAGAACAATGCGACAAATTGTCGCAGGGAGGGGTTTGGGAGATTCGGTAAAAATTCTCGTTCCAGCGCTCCGGCGTGGGAACGAGCTATTCTTTAGCGTTAATAGGTTTGGATAAAATTAAGATTTGAGCCCAGTAAGTTCAATCATTCAGTGACTAAAAGTGCGCCAAATGATTGGGTTCCCTCTTGGAGTGAGTGGTCGGGTTTCTTAGCGTGGAATTTGATTAGCACGGAGACTGTTTGGCCTAGCGTGTCCGCGAGGGAGTTGCGAACGCGCCAAATTCGAGCGCTAGAAAGACCTCGCGAATGCAACGGAGGGTGCCCTTCTTTGGTTCGTTTCTTGAGCAAGCAAGAAAAGAATAAGGGGCATTAGAAAATATGCATTTAATTTAACTCTGACCCTTTTGCTACTTAACCTTTTCTTTGCTTGTCCAAAGAAAAGGTCGAAAAGAAAAGACACCCCCGTTCCGTTTACTAAGACTGAGTAACACTTAATTTTGCGCGGCTTCAACTCCCTCGCGTTGCTCGGTCAAACAGCCACCGCCGCTATTGCAAAATTTTCGCTAACTCAGTCTAAGCGCACTCCAAAGGGGCCCCGATTATTTGGCGCATTTTTAGTCTATGAATTACTGAATCAATTTGGCTCAAAGCTAAACTATTAGCAGAACCAACCTTCGCGAAAGTATCGTCTAATGACTTGGGTTCCCTCTTGGAGTGAGTGGTAGGATTTCTTAGCGTGGAATTTGATTAGCGCGGAGACTGTTTGACCGAGCGTGTCCGCGAGGGAGTTGCGACGCGCCAAATTCGAGCGTTAGAAAGACCCCGCGAATGTAACGGAGGGTGCCTTTCTTTTGGTTCTTTTCTTGGGCATGCAAGAAAAGAACAAGAATCATGGACAAGCAAGGAGTCAGTTCCATCGCTTTTAGCCGTTATTTGTACGAACTAATTTTCCTTCACAGTGTTTACACCATTCATTAACGACTTTGGCGCAATTTAACATTGTCTCAGGAGGAAAATGGGTTACGGTTTCACCATAACGAATTTCATTTGGGTAAATAGAACTGCCTTGGTTAGTATTCAGTAATGTACCAACCGTTCCATTAGCGGTATTTGGTACAACTTTTTTTCCTCGAATTGATGTTGCTCTTTTGTTTGTTGAAATAAACCTACAAGTACCAACTTCATTGAGAATCTCATCAAAATTGTGAGAAAGTTTTTTAATTTCTTTTGGCAGAAATCCAGTATGTTCGAGTAATGCTTTGAAACTAATCTCACATGAGAGACAGCTTAAATATAGTATGGTTCTATCAGTTTCCGGCTTTACATTAGGCTCATTAAAGAGAGCCTCTGCAGATTCAATCAGCCTTTGTGCAAATTCTAAACTGTACTCCATACCTTGATAAGCTCCTTACATCTGATATGAGGCATTGTTGCCTTGTAATTGAGTATTACACCTTAACACCTGTCATTTACGGCATAGATAAAATGCACTTTTGCAAAGATAGTACAACATAAAGTTATCTATTACTAGCGGCTTACACAAAACAAAAAACGCCCATTTAAGGGCGTTTTAAGTAACTAAAAAAGGCTTAGTTTTACCGTCTTAAATAGATTTGACGCACCCCCCCTGCCGCGAGGAGCGCGACGAGTAGTAACCACCATTTTGGTTGGTCGATTGGCTCTTGCTCTTCGGGCTGTTGTTCTTGCATCACCTGCCCTTGCACGGTTTCCAGTTCTTTGGTTTGCTCGGTCTGTTCTGAATTCTCGCTTTCTGGTTTTTCCATACTTTCGGCAGGCGTAGGTTCGGCGGCAGAAGTCGCCATATCCGGTGCAGGGGCGGAGCTTAGACCGTAACCCGCTGCCAGTTCGGCGACATAGGCTTTAAAGGTCTGGTTGTCGGTATGCACATCGTACTTTTCAGCCAGTTCTTGATAGACCTGTACCAGTTCCTTTTTGGTCTCCTCACTCGCTTTCCAGTAGTCTTTGCGAATCGCTTCCAGCATACGCTCGGCAATTTGCGCCATTGCCGTTGGATTGGATTTTTCGAACCACTCTTTCATATCAAGCTCGTATTTGTCTTTGATATACACATTGTGGAACTCTTGCCACTGGTCGTCGCGCACCACATTGCGGTCCATGACCTGCCAGCCCCAGAAGTTATTGATGGTATTGAGCATCTGCAAGGTTCCGGCATAGCCTTCCTTCTGCATCTCTTTGACCCAGTTCGGGTGCTGATAAACAGCACGCAGTTCGGTCGCTAAGAAACGCTCTGCGGTTTGAAGTTTGGCTTTTTTCGGGTCGCGCATATTGGAGATATAAAGCTGTGGTGCTTCGCCTTCCAAATGCTGTAAGGCAAGCGAAATCCCTCCGAGATATTCAAACGGATGGTCGGTATCCAACAGCCCGCGCAGGTTTGACGAACGCGAGAAAACCGCTGCCGAGGTGCCTTTTAACTGCTCGGCATAGACATTGACCGGCTTGCCGTCTTTGGTGGTCAGCTTTTGACTCCATTGTGAGGTATCCGGCCCGTACGCCCACGACATACGCGATAGATACAGCTCAGCCAGTTTGCCGTCGGTCTCTTCCCATTTGTCGGAAGCTAAGGTTGCATCCGGCAGCTTGGTGCCGTAGTCGCCACTTTCAGTACCAAAGACACGCGTTAGCGCGAAGTTCTTGGCCGCTTTCGGTTCAACGCCCTCTGCAAGCAACGCCTTTTCAATACGCAGTGTATTGGCGCGAATCAGGTTTTGCTCAGGGTCTTCATCGAGATTGGCGAGCATGACAATCGCTTCATTAAAACGTTCCATTACGTTCGGGAACTGGTCGCGATATAAGCCAGTTAACGATATGACCGTATCAATACGCGGACGACCCAGCTCTTTGAGCGGAATCACTTCCAGACCGGTGACACGACCGCCCTTATCCCAAATAGGCTTAACGCCCATCGCATAGAACACCTGCGCTTCCAGCATCCCAAGATGGCGCAGCGTTTCGGTTGACCACATGGAGAAGGTCAGCTTTTTCGGGAATTCGTTATGCGTCGCTTCATGCGACAAAATTAGCTCTTTCATCGCCTGCACACCTGCCGCATAAGCCGATTTGGTCGGAATCCGCGACGGATCAAAACCGTACATATTGCGTCCGGTCGGAATCGCATCCGGATTACGGATTGGGTCGCCGCCATAAGACGGGTCAACCCATTTTGCCGACAATCCCGACAAAATACCTTTAGTTTCCGACTCGGCACGCAGATTTTGCGCATATTTGATGCCTTGCTTCACCACCGCTACCAATTCGAAGTTAGCTGAGTCAGAGGTATTTAGCGGTTGATTATCGATAATATGCGTACGCACAAACTTAAACGGCGCCGTGTCTTTTAGCAACTTGTAGTCGGTTCGGAACAGTTGACGACTGTTTTCGACCCCAAGCGGCTTCATTAGGTCATCACCGAGCATCAGCATAATATTCAGCGCCAGATGATCAAGTTCCGCGCTTTCACCAAAAGTATGCAGACCAAGCGGTTGCATTGCCGAACCGAGGTCTTCCAGATAGTCTTCAAT
Source organism: Thiomicrorhabdus marina (assembly GCF_017571465.1). Lineage (GTDB taxonomy): Bacteria > Pseudomonadota > Gammaproteobacteria > Thiomicrospirales > Thiomicrospiraceae > Thiomicrorhabdus > Thiomicrorhabdus marina. The sequence continues at coordinate 82,030 of NZ_JAGETV010000009.1, forward strand.
ATCTCGCAGGAAATTATCGAAATTAGCGTGCAAGTCTTCGACCTTCCATGCCATATCTTCGGGAATTTTCATTTTCACCGCTTGCTCGATAATCAGGTCTTTGGCATTCGATTTCACTAGCCCTTCGTCCAGCGAGATATATTCACGAATCGCATCGTTAATGGCAACAAAGTCATCCGACAGCCCTGCCGGAGAGAAAGGCGGCACTTGGTAGCTGATAATCACCCCGCGTCCGCGACGTTTCACGTGAAGCGCTTCACCAATATTGTCGACAATATAGGGATAGATAATCGGCGTATTCCACACCGCCAAGTTCGGGCTGTCGTACGCCCACATGCCGCGCTCTTTACCCGGATGCCACTCTTGCGTGCCGTGGGTACCGAAGTGAATAATCGCATCGGCGGCGTACTGTTCGCGAATCCATTGATAGGTCGCAATATAGTAGTGGTTCATCGGGCGATTAGTGTCATGGAACAAGTCTTTATCCTCTTCGGCACTGCCACCGCCACGCCCCGGTTGCGGCATAACCACCAAATTACCGAGCTTCACACGTGGAATCACAAAGCCTTTTTGGCCTTGGTATTCCACAAACCACTGGCTATCTTCCGGCTTGCCCCAGCCTTCGTTAACCTCTTGCTGAACCTTTTCAGGGAAAGTCGTAAACCACTGACGATATTTCTCCAGCGGCATAAACGCCCAGTGGTCGGTTTTCATCAGGTTAGCGACTTCACTTTTGCGATATGCCGGACGTAACATCACGCCAACCGCATCAATCATCTCTTGCTCAGAAATATCCTCCAACGCATAACCTTGCGCCTTCAGGTCTTTAACCAGCTTTTCGATAGAACGCGGTACATTCATATTCGAGGCACCTTGGTTTTTCTCGCCCGGCGGATGATTCCAGAAAAGTAGCGCCAGTTTTTTATCTTGATTGGCTTTGCGTTGCAGTTTCGCCAGATTCATCATTTTGCCGACCAGTAGCTCTTGCTGCTCCGGTAGCGGAAGCATTTCGCCGTCCGGATTAACCGTTAGCACCACCGGGTCTTGAATGCCAATATATTCGGCATTGGTCAAAGTAAACGGCAGACGGAAAGAACTCACCCCCGCCAAGTCTTGCAGATAGACTTCGCGACCGCCTTCACGATAGTGCAGGATATTCAGCACCGGAATGCCTTGAGCCTGATAACGCAGTTTGCGCCCTTCGACATCGCCACCAAGGAAGGTATTGACCATCATCACATTTGGCAAAACTTTGCCTTGATAGGTAATCAGCGGCTCATTGAATTTATAAGGACGACCGGTTTTTGGGTTTGGGAAAGGATTGCTGTCACTACTTGGTTGCGCTTCCGCGCCCCAACGCATTGCAGGCGGTTTACCGGAAGCATTTTCTGGGCGCCCAGACGGACGACCGGAAGTCGCAGCTTCGGGTTTGCCGCTCGGCTTACCTGAAGAATCCTGTCTGCCACTTGGCTTTCCTGTCATTTCAGGACGAGCCGCGGCTAACTGTTCGCGTTCAACCGACTGTTGCGATTTAAAGAAGCTTTGGGTCAAACGCGAGGCACGATAGAAAAACAGCGGCATGGCGCCACGTTGTTCAATGTCTTTAATCAAAGCATCCAAATGGCGCGTTTGCCCGTCACCGATATAACTTGAGCTGGTTTCCATCGCCAAGACAATGCCTTGCGTACCGTCTTTACCGGTACGCGCCTGCCACCACTTGAGATAGCTCGGTAGGTCGGCAAAAATCTCTTTTGAGTAGTCTGGATGGTAAATTCCGCCGTTCGGTTTTTCGACCGGAAGCGGCACCGAATCTAAGTCACCGCCCGCCATTAACGCCTGCGTATATTCAAATAGCAGACGATGATTTACACCCATACCGCTTAGATAGTAACCAAAAACTTGTCGGCCAATCTCTTCGCTGACATTAACGGTTTTTAAACGATTCGGACGGCTCATGCGGCTGATTTGCACCACTGGCACAGTCAACTTACGGATTGCATCGCCAGCGATATTCTCAACCAGATTTTGGTCATCGTTACGCGGCGTATCAATAATCACCATGCCGGCATTTTGCAGCGCCTTGGCTACACCCTCTTTTCCGCCGGAGCCGTCTTTGGCATCGACCTGAACCCAAGCCAGTTCAATGCCCTGCTTTTTGGCGGCTTCGGTCATGATTTTGAACTTTTTGCTCAACACAAAATCAGTCGAGATGAGTGCGACTTTAGTTGTCGTATTTTCTGCGGATTTTGCAGCGGCTTCTGACGAAAAAACGGGCGCTGTCAAAAATGACAAGCACCCGATCATCAGAAACACCCATTTAACTAAATGTTTCATCTATCAACCATCCCTTAGAATTTAACTTTAAAGCCAGCCATGAACACGCGGCCAGGGTCGACATTGATTGATAAATCTTCTGCGTTATAAACGCCGTCATAGTTGCCGTCGGCATGAGCGCGGGCAATTGAATAGAACTGGTCATCCATAATGTTGTCGACTTTAAAGAACAGGGTTAAATCACTGGCTCTCCCGCCTGAGACCTGTGCTTTGGTCTTATAAACCAAACCGACATTAATCAAAGTACGCGCCGGCAATTTCTCCTGATTAATTTCATCTGCATAGCTCTCACCGCGATAATCAATCTCGGTCGTAATCGTTAGCTTAGACGTTGGGTACCAGTGGGTACGAAAGTTGGCACTATGCATTGGCGAACGAGGAACATAATTGCCGGAATTGTCATAATGCTTAAAAAACACTTGGTTGAGCGGATCAACCAACTCCGCTTCTGAATCCACTTGGGTACGCGCATAAGGATTCCCTAAGGCCAAGAAGAAATTGTCATAAGACTCAAACTTGTTAATCAGGAAGGTATAAGCAAAATCAAAAGAGACGTTATGTTTCTTCTCTGTGTGCATTGCCAGCTCAAAACCTTTAGAGGTCGTATGGCCGATATTGTCATAAATATCGAATACCTCATCCGTCTCTGCATTGCCGTTTACGTACTGGCCGATTGAACTGGTGATAAAGTCTTTACGATTAATGTAAAACAGCGAGCTATTGAGCATGGTTTTCCAGCCAAATAGACGAGTTTGGCTACGCAGACCGATTTCATAATTTAGATTGGTCTCCGGTTCCAACGCTGAATTGGTTTCCATCTCCGACAAGCTCGGCGTACGGAAACCAGTGGAAATTGAGCCATATAATGAAGTCACTTCACTTAGATTGTGGTCTGCACCAATGCGCCATGAATGCATATTGAATGAGTCATCACGAGAGGTGTCATCAAGACGATCATAATCATCAAGCTGAATATTATCGAAACGGTAATTAGCGGTAACCGTTGTCTCTGGAGTGACTGCCATTTTCGCTTCAGCGTAAACAGCTTTGGTGGTTTCTTCCAAATAAGAATCCGAAGTGACGGTGCCCTCAGCGACGATTCGTCCACGACTAGAGTAAGTTTCTTTAGCCACTGTTTGCGAATCGTAAGTATTTTTCTTTAATTCAACTCCGCCCATAACGGCAAAATCGCCGAATGAGTCACGCATTTCAAACTTAGCACCGCGCTGCTGCTGTTCATAAAAATTCAAATTCGCATAGCGGTCAACTTGGTCATCGCCGACGAAGTTGCCATCTAAATCGACCTTAATCGGTGATGACCAAAAATCGGTAATATCTTCATATTGATAGACCACTGCCGAGAAATTGCCGGTATCTGAAAAGTCATTGGAATAGGTCAGGTTTAAACGCTGTAAATCAACATTAAACATACGCGTGTAACCACGCCCTTCGCCCTCTCCGGTCGGATTTTCTTCCGCCGCGGTTACCCCGCGCACCGAGCCATCGCGGTCACGAAAACGCTCCGCATCTTCAAAGCCGAACGTCAGTTCTGATGAATCATCAATGTAGTATTCAAAAGCGCCGGAAACCGCCTCTGCGTCACGTTGCGACAGCGCGTAGTAACCGTCGTTATGACGGTCGGTAACTTGAACATGTCCGGCAAAATCCTCCTCTGCCATGCCTGCTTTAAGTAATGTACGCGTATAACCATATGAACCCACATCCGCTTCTAGTGTCACTCCAGAATGTGCTACGCCGCGTTTGGTGGTGATAATCACCGCACCCGCTAAGGCGTCTTCACCGTAAAGATAAGAAGCGCCGCCTTTGACTACGCGAATCGATTGAATATTATCCAAATCAATATTCACCTTACCGGTACGCTCAAATACCGGAACGCCGTCAATGACAATCGCTACACCCGGTTTTTCTCCCATATAACGCTGATTATCAATACCGCGAATTTTGATTTTAATACCGTCGCCTTCTCCGGCTAAATCCGCAGTGACGCCCGGAATCGAACGCAGCACTTCAATAATATTTTGCGCGTGCTTCTCCTCAACCATTTCACCGCTAATAAAAGTGATACTAGCCGGTACATCTGAATTCGACTCAAAACGATCTTCAATGGTGGAGCTGGTTACGGTAACTGGCGACAGTTGCTCGCTCTGTTGCGCCTGAATTGTCTGGCTAAAAGCCATCAATAAGGCTGAAAACAGAACGCTATGGTTGAAAGGTTTGCGCTGCATGGTGTTTCCTAAATCTATCTTTAATTACTCTGAATGCCTATCAGCGCGCGAGTTTAGGCATCAGCCAAGCATTTAACAATGCGACAAATTGTCGCACTGGCATAGCAAAACAGATCAAATTAAGACAGGCAATAAAGAACTTAACGCGATAAATAGCTCACTTTTGCTAATTTCTGCATTTACAAACTTAGGCCGGCGTTTGACATTAAAAAAACAATGTGCATAATAAGATTAACTTATATAAGAAAAAACTAATATTTATTAATATCTTTGCAAACAGGCAAAAAGGAGATTTTTCATGAAAGCACTAATCGCTTCACTATTCGTCGCAGGTTCACTATTTGCAGCATCGGCTTCAGCTGATTCATGGTCTTTTGACGGCAAACTGGTAACCGGCTCTAATTCTGGCGGTTGTACTTGGTCTTTTGACTGCGAGAAACCACTAAAATAATTTCTAACGTTTTATAACCTTCCTCCTAAAAGTAAGGAAACCCAAAATAAGTCCTTATCAACTTCAGAGCGATAGACTTATTCCGGGTTTTCCTAAAGGGCTTGGTAGTTCCTTCTACCAAGCCCTTTCTTTTTTCTGCAAACGGCCGGTTCGGCATTTAGTAGCAAACAGACCCTAGCCGACAACCAATAAATAGCTTTTATCTATCGATAAATTAAAAATATTAAATTGGCAATATCGATAGCCTTTTCCTATACTGATTCACGTAGCCAATAGGCATATAAACAAAACTAATTTAAGGACTCTATCATGGAACAGACTTTCGGATTACCTCGTTTAAATGAAGCCGCTCCGGCATTTAATG